>JBJOID010000062.1:0-114478 GCA_046047315.1 Candidatus Hydrogenedentota bacterium
TCGCCGCGTCGTGGCCCCACGCGCCGGTCGCGGCGGCGTAAGAGTCCAGCTCGCGCACGGGCAAGCTGTTCCCCGCGAAGAGCAGGCTTGCCTCGGGACGCAGCAGGCTGATCGCATGGGCGACGGCGGGCTCGGTCATGGGACCGCGCGCCAGTGTTTCCGAGAGGACTTCGCCAACGGCGAGGTTTGCCTTGAGGAAGGGCTGAGCCCAGGTCTCTCGGGGCTGACCATCGAGCGCGTCGGCCATCACCGCGCAGGCCACGGACACCGGCGCCACCACGCGGTGGGTTGCATGGTGGTTCGGGTCCACGCGCGCGGGGCTTGCACTTACGTGCATCAACACGGGCCGCACACGCGCCAAGTGCTGGGCGAGCCGCTTTGAAATCACCCGCCCGCCCACGTGCAGCACGAAGTCCGGCCGGAACTGTTTGCGGAAAGATTCGCTGAGTAGAAGTGTGTCGATGTGATGCATCGCCAGTGGGTGGCTCTCCCCGAGGCGCAGGCCGCTGGTGAAGTCCGGCAGCACGGGCCAGCCCATCAGGCTCGCGAGGCGCAGCACCTGCACGCGATCCTCATCGCTGTCCAGCGTGCCTGCCACGATGGCGCCCTTTGGATACGCCGAGAGCAGCGCGGCCGCTGCGGCGGGATCAGGCAGCGCATGGGTGGCGAGGTCCTGGGTAAAGGGCCTTGTGCCGCTCAACCAGGCGTCCACGGGAGCAAGCCAGCTTCGCAGGTCCACGCCATCGGGCGAGGGAGCCAGGGGTTCGCGAAAGGCGCAGTTGATGTGCACCGGGCCGGGATGAGGTCCCCGCGCGATGCGGCAAGCCTGGTTCACCGTGCCCAGCAGGTAGCTCGCGGGCACGGCGACATCCGGACAGGGAAGTTCGAACGCGGCGCGCGCATAGCCGCCGAAGAGGCGCATCTGGTCGATGGCCTGGTTCGCACCGCAATGCAGCAGTTCCGGGGGACGATCCGCCGTCACGAGCAGCAGCGGCGCCCCGGTCGCGTCGGCTTCGACCACGGCGGGCCAGTAGTTCGCGGCGGCGCTGCCCGAGGTGCATATCAGGGCCACGGGCTTGCCCAGCGCCCGGGCGCGGCCCAGGGCGTAGAATGCGGCGCCGCGCTCGTCGAAGTGCATCACCCGCGTCGCGCCGGGATGCGCGGCCACGGCAAGCGTCAAGGGCGTCGAGCGCGACCCCGGCGACAGGACGAAACTGGAAACGCCGCAGCGCACCAGCTCCTCCACGAGCAAGGCGCTCCAGCAGTGGTTGAGGTTGGGCGCGTCAGCCGCCGGCATCGGGCAGTATCCGCGTGAAGTTGGCCATCTTGTTTTCTATCTCGTCCCACTCGTCCTCGGCGATGCTGCCGGGCACGATGCCCGCCCCGCTGTACAGCGTAAGTTCGTTTCCGCGCACCAGCCCCGACCGTATCGCCACCGCGAACTCAGCCGCGTCGTAGCCAATCCAGCCCACGGGCGCGGCATAGACCCCGCGGTCAAAGGGCTCGTGCTCGATGAGCCACTTGAGCGCGGCCTCGCGGGGGGTGCCGCCCACGGCGGGCGTGGGATGCAGGGCCTCGATCAGGGGCGCGTCCGCCTCGTTCGCCTTAAGCACCCCCTGAATCTTCGTGTGCAGGTGGTGGCAGTTTCGCAGGCTGAGCAGTCCGGGCTGATCCTCGATCTCGATGGCGGTGCAGAAAGGCTTCAACTGATCGCGCACCGTGCGCACCACGATGCGGTGTTCGCGCAACTCCTTCTCGTTCTCCAGCAGCTCCCGGCCAAGTGCGGCGTCGCCCTCCTCGGTCTTGCCGCGCGGCCGCGTGCCGGCCAGCGCCTCACTCTGGATGAAGCAGTTCTCCCGGCGGTAGAGCCGTTCGGGTGAAGCGCCCACAAAGGCGCGCGCGGGCACGGGCTGAAAATAATATTCATAGGCGTTGATGGTTTGCTCCCGCAGGTGCGACAGCAACGCCACGGGGTCGATCTCGTGCTTGAGTTCGAAGGCGGTCTCGCGCGCCAGCACCACCTTTTCCAGCTGGTTGCGCGCGCAGGCTTCCAGCGCCTGTCCCACCAACGACTTCCATGCGGCGAAGTCAGGCCGGTCCAGGCGGCCGCAGACCGGAGGCAACGCGGGAGACGGCGCGTTGCGCCACTCCACCTCGTCGAGCGCGGCGCGCAACAACTCAAGCTGGCGTGCATTCTGGGAGGCCTCGCCCAGTTTCAGGTTCGCCGCGAGATACACACGGTCGCGGCGGCGGTGCACCTCAAGCAGGGGAACGATGAACCGGTATTGCGCGAAACTCTTCCAACGATTACCGAGGATGGGCCGGTTGTAGAAGCGGAAGCCGCCGTAGTACCGCAGGCTGGGCCAGCGGTCGCCCATGGCCGAACGCGCCTCATGGAACAGCGCGCGAAGGTCCTGCGGTCCCTTGGGCAACAACACGTCCGCATCGCCCACCGCCGCCATCTCGAAGCTCTGCCCCCGGTCGGACCAGAAATACCGCGCCGAGTGACGCTGTGCCAGCAGCCAGGGCAGGGGCTCCAGCTCCGCCACGGGCAGTTCCGCGCGCACCAGCCTCGGCCTGCCCCCGGAATGCTCCGATGCAAGGCGTGCCGCGCGGTTAAACAGTTCCCGCGCTGCGGCTTCGGGAGCCATGGAATGTGCTTCGGTCATAGGGCCCGCCCGTTAAAATCCTTGCCTGCGCGGAGAAGCCTGATTCTAGGGGAGCGCCCCGAGGGCCTGCAAATGACCCGGCGTTTCTTTACAGCGTTGAAGGGCGGATGCTACTATGCGAGGCGTTGTGGCCGCTGGTATGGCGGTGTCATTTAGCGATTGGGAGACTGGGCAGCAATGCAGACTTCGTTGATTATTGAGTCGAACGGTTCCGGCAAGGAGAAGCTCGAGGATTTGCTCCGCAACGGCTGGACCGTGCATTCCGTGACGGCGAATCACGGCAAGAGTTACAACGACTTCCTTGTGATTTTGCAGAAATAAGCGCGCCGCGAGAGTGCGGCCCAGGAGGTAATCCGGATGTCCAACGTTCGCAAGTTGACCACGATTGCAGTGGCCATCGCCGCCTTGGGCGGGCTGGCCGCATTCAACGCGCTGTTTTCCCAGGACAAGGTGGACGCAGGCCGGGTGGAAGCCTCGGCAGAGCGGGAAGAGGCCCTGCAGCTGGCGCAGGCGGAGACCGCCGAGCCGGCTGAAGACAAGCCCGCCGCCCCCGCAGCGGACAAGTCGGACTGGCCCACCACCGCCCCCGACAAATTCAAGCTGAAGTTCGAGTGCTCGAATGGCGACTTCGTGCTTGAGATTAACAAGGAGTGGGCGCCGCGCGGGGTGGAACGCTTCTACGAAATCTGCCGCGATGGCGTTTACGACGAGGCCCGCTTCTTCCGTGTGGTGCCGGGTTTCGTGGTCCAGTGGGGCATCCCGGCGGACCCGAACGTGGCCGCGCAGTGGCGCGAGGCCACCATTCAGGACGACCCGGTGGTGCAGACGAACGCCCCCGGCACGATCAGCTTCGCCACCAGCGGCAAGAACTCGCGCACCACGCAGGTGTTCATCAACTATGGCGACAATGCCCAGCTGGACGGCATGGGCTTCGCGCCCTTCGGCAAGGTGGTGGAAGGCATGGAGGTGGTGAAGGCCATCAACGCGCAGCACCGCGAGAAGCCGCAGCAGGGCCTGATTCAGACGCAGGGCAACAAGTACCTCAAGGCCGCCTTCCCGGATCTCGACTACATCAAGTCGGTGAGCCTGGTGAAGGAGGAAGCTCCGGCCGAGGCCCCGGCGGAACCCGCCGCCACGCCGGAAGCGCAGGGCTGATTCCACGCCGCAAGGATCATTCTCCGCATGACGCCGGCGCGGCCAACCCGCGCCGGTTTTTCATTCCCCAGGAAGGACAAGCAAACCATGGCCAAGATTAAGTTTGAATGCAGCCACGGCGAGTTCATCGCCGAGATCCACGAGGACTGGGCGCCGCGCGGCGTCGCACGCATGCGCGAGCTGCTCGACAGCGGCTTCTTCGAGGACATCTATTTCTTCCGCGTGGTGACGCAGCCGCGCCCCTTCGTTGTGCAGTTCGGCATTCACGGCGACCCGGAAGTGTCGGCGCAATGGCGCAGCAACACCATCGAGGATGATCCGGTGCGCCAGCGCAACGTGGCGGGCACGTTGACCTTCGCCACCGCAGGCCCCAACACCCGCACCACGCAATTCTTCATCAACCTCGCCGACAACACCTTCCTCGACAACCAGGGCTTCTCGCCGATTGGCCGGATCGTCGAAGGCATGGAAGTGGTCGAGGCCATCTGCGACACCTATGGCGAGCGCCCCAACCAGGGCCTGATTCAGTCGCAGGGCAACGCCTACATCGAGGCCGAGTTCCCGAAAATGGATCGCATCAAGCGCGCCTACATCCTCGAAGAATAGCCGGGGAACGCGTTATCCTTCGACGGCGTACGCAGCCGGGAGTTCCGTTCATTGGTGCATGAGAGCCTGAGATGCGCGGTGCCGCGCGTGCCCGGAGACCTCGCGGCCTTGGTGCCGGAGGGGGTTCCTTCGGCGCTCATCTGCTCCGCAGCCGATCCGGCCCTGCCAAGCGCGGTGCGTGCGCGGGGCGTGGAGCGCGTGGCGATGCTGCATGCCGGGGACCCGGCGCCCGCCGGTGTGGACGCCGCGTATCCGGGTGACCTCCTCGCAGCCACGCGGGAAGGCGGTCCACTCGAAGGCGCCGCGTTCACGGTGATCGTGTCCAACCACGACCTGCCGCGCTATCGAAACCCCGAGCCCTATTTGAAGGCCGTGCGCGCATTGCTTGTCCCGGGAGGGCTTTTCATCCTGTCCACCCCGAACATGCAGTACCACCGGGCGGTGCGCGCGCTGGCGGAATCCGGCTGGGCCTATGAGGAAGAGGGTGTGTGGTCGCGCGATGCCCTGCGCTTTTTCACGGCGGTCGAGTTGAAGCGGCTCACGTCCGCGCATGGCTTTGAGGCGCTGCGCTCGATGCCGCTCCGCTCGGACGCGCCGGAAACTTTTCCCCTCGATGCGCAGGGATATGTGCGTGCGGGACGGGTCCACCTCGGTCCGCTAACGCCATCGGAGCACCAGAGTTACTTGGCGGCGGATATCGTCTGCCTGGCCATGCGCCCCGCATGGTGACGACGGAAGCCGCATCGGGCGCGCGCACCTTGCGCGTGATCGAGGTCTATGCCAGCGTGCAGGGCGAGTCCACCTGGGCCGGCCTGCCCTGCGTGTTTATCCGGCTGGCGCGCTGCAACCTTCGCTGCACCTGGTGCGACACCACCTACAGCTTCAAGGGCGGCGAGAAGCGCACGATTGAAAGCCTGATCGATGAAGCGGCCGGCTTCGGAATCCCGCTGGTGGAAATCACCGGGGGCGAGCCGCTGGCCCAGCGCGATTGCGGCCTGCTTTGCGAGGGCTTGATCGCGCGCGGTCACACGGTCCTGGTGGAAACCAGCGGCTCGTTGCCCATCGCCGTGCTGCCGGAAGCCACCATCAAGATCATGGACTTGAAGTGTCCCGACAGCGGAGAGTGCGCGCGCAATCATTGGCCCAACCTGGAAGCGCTAAACCCGGCGCAGGACGAGGTGAAGTTCGTGCTGGCCTCGCGGCGCGACTATGAATGGTGCCGCGACGTTATCCGCGAGCATAGCCTTGAGACACGCTGCAAGGCCATTCTATTGTCGCCGGTCTTCGGCCGGATTGACCCCCGCGACATCGTCGCGTGGATGCTCGAGGACCACCTTCCCGCGCGGTTTCAATTGCAGATGCACAAGTTCATCTGGCCGCCCGACATGAAAGGTGTGTGAAAAGGCACGGCCTCAGCGAACGAGGTTGATGCCCAGCAGCACGATCATCGCCAGCACCCCCTGCCGGAAGCGGTCCGCCGGGATGCCCTTCGCGGCAAGGTGCCCCAGCGCGCTGCCCGCAATCATCAAGGGTATGGCCAGCAACACCAAGTTCAACGATGCGGCGTCGAAATAACCCTGGTACACATTGAAGCTGGAAAGCAGGATCGCGTTGAAGAGGAAGAAGGCCTGAAGGATTCCCCGGAAGCGCTCCTTGTGCCAGCCCTGTGTGTTGCCATAGACAATGACCGGGGGGCCGTCGGTGCCACAGGCGCCACCAAAGAATCCGGCGGAAAGGCCGGCCACGGCGTTCAGGAAGGGCCGCGCCACGGGGGGCTGAGCCGGGGAACGCCGTAACTCGCGCAGCAGGGCATAGGCTCCGTAGGCCAGCAGCAGAACGCCGAGCAGCCGTTTGGCCAGCAGGGGATCGCCCGTGCGCAGGAAGAGCACACCGAGGGCGAGTCCCGGAATTGCTGCCGCCATCAGGCGGAAGGCCTCGCCCCAGAGCACGGCATGGCGGTTGGCATACAGGTTTTGCGCGCTGAGCAGGATGATGAGCATGTTCATCAGCGGCACCGCCTGGCCCATGCCAAGCACGGGGCCAAGCAGCGGCATGATGGTGAGCGCGAAGCCGAAACCCGTGGCGCCGTGCACGAAGCCGCCCAGCGCGACGACGGCGGTCACGTAGGCAAAGTGTTCGGGAAGCGTGGACACAACGGTGCACTCTCGTGGAAGGGGGTGGGGATGGATTAGGAATCAGGCGGAGGCGGCGCGTGCTTTCAGCAGCTTGTATTCGATGCTGTCCAGCAGCGCGGTGTAGCTCGCGGAGATGATGTTCTCCGACACGCCGACCGTGCTCCACGGCATGGCGCCATCGCGCGACTCAATCAGCACGCGCGTCTTGGCCTTGGTCGCGTTCTGACCGTCGATGATGCGGACCTTGTAGTCCTCAAGCTGCACGGTCTTGAGCTCGGGGTACTTGTCCTCGAGCGCCTTGCGCAAGGCGTTGTTGAGCGCGTCCACCGGGCCGTCGCCCTCGGCGGCCGTGTGCGCCAGCGTGCCGTCCGGAAACTCCAGCTTGATGGTGGCCTCGGCCATGCCGGCTTCCTCCGGCCCGCGCCGCGACACGGAGACATGGTATCCCTGTGTCTTGAAGAAGGTGGGGCAGTTGCCCTTCACCTTGCGGATGATCAATTCGAGCGAAGCGTCGGCTCCCTCGAATTCGTAGCCCTCGTTCTCGAGCGCCTTCACCTGCTGCATGATGTGCGTCGTTTCCGGCTCGTCCTTTTTCAGCTCGATGCCGAACTCGCCCGCCTTCTGGATAAGGCTGCTGCGGCCCGCCACTTCGCTGATGGCGATGTGCGTGCAGTTACCCACCAGGCTCGGATCAATATGTTCATAGCTCGCCTTGCTCTTGCCCACGGCGTCGGCGTGCATGCCGCCCTTGTGGGTGAAGGCGTCGCGACCCACGAAGGGCTGGCTGTCGCGCGGGACCATGTTCGCCAGCTCGGCCGTCAGCAGCGCCACCTGCGCGAGCCGCGCCAGTTGCTCGGGGGACACCACGTCGTAGCCCATCTTGAGCTGGAGGTCGGGTATCACGGTGCAAAGGTTCGCATTGCCCGTGCGCTCGCCGTAGCCGTTGATGGTGCCCTGCACCTGCGTGGCACCCTCGAGCACGGCCATCAGCGAATTCGCGACGGCGCAACCCGCGTCGTTGTGGGTGTGGATGCCGATCTGCGCCTGGGGCAGGCGCTCGCGCACCGCGCGCGTGGCCGCGGCCACTTCATGCGGCAGGCGGCCGCCGTTGGTCTCGCATAGGATCAGGCATTCGGCGCCGGCTTCCTGCGCGGTCTGGAGCACGGTGAGCGCGTACTCGGCGTCCGCGTAGTAGCCATCGAAGAAATGCTCGGCATCGAGAAACACGCGACGCCCCTGCGCCTTCAGATAGCTTACGGATTCCTGCACGATGCGCAGGTTCTCGTCCAGCGTCACGCGCAAGATTTCTGTGGCATGCGCGACGGAGGATTTCGCGAAGATCGTCACCACCTCCGTCTGGGCGCTCAGCAAAGCCTTGATGTTCTGATCGTCCTCAACGCTGTTCTTGGGGTTGCGCGTCGAACCAAAGGCCGCCATTTTTGCGTGCTTGAGGTCGAGGTCGCGCGCGCGCTCGAAAAGTTCCACGGCCTTGGGATTCGAGCCCGGCTGTCCACCCTCGATATAGGCGATGCCGAAATCGTCCAGCAGTTTCACGAGCCGGATCTGATCGTCGGAACTGAATTTAACCCCGGGACCCTGGGCGCCATCGCGCAGGGTGGTGTCGTACATTTCAATGCGTTGAGCCACGTGACCGTACTCCGGCAACTTGCCCGGCACGCGCCCGCACGGCGCGGCGGCAACTTGCCACATTCCCTCGCGTACGATAGCATAGCTGCCCAGCCCAATGGAACATCCTGTCTCGCAATGGGTTAGCGTCAAGTGTCGATTTTATTTTTGCTAAAAGTGAAAAATTCTATGACTACTTCTTCACACAGCTCCTTCCCCGACGCCCTGCCGGACTGCCTGAGAAGCGATGGCATTGCTTTGGAGGCGGCAACGTGCGAGCAGCTGTTGAAGTTCGCCGCTTTGGTGCGGCATTGGAATGCCTATGCCTCCCTCATGTCGGACCGGGACATTCACTTGATCGAGTCCCTGCACATTCCGGACGCCTTGAGCCTGGCCGGTACGCTTCTGGCCGCGATACGGCAGGGTCGGCAGTGGATTGATCTGGGAAGCGGCGGCGGCTTCCCCGCGTTGCCGGTGCGGATTCTGGCGGGAGAGCTGCCACTCACGCTGGTGGAGCGCTCGGAGAAGAAGTCGGGCGTGCTCCAGCAGCAACTTACCAGCCTCCACCTCGATGGGGTCTCGCTGCGGGTGGGCAGTTTCCCGCAGGTGATTCCTCATCCGGAGGGACCCGTGGTCGTAACGGCCCGCGCCATCGAGAAGCCCGTCGTGGTGCATCAGGCGCTCGCCCAGTGGATGCGCCCGCACGATGTGTTCCTCTGTCAGGCAGCCGCCCCCGAGCCGGTGTTTCAGTCGCCCATGTTCCACGTGGAACACATCACGGACTGCTGGACCGAGACCGGGCTACGCCGGGGAAGCCTCTACCGCATCGAACGCCTCGCCTGAGGAGAGCCTACGAAAAAGGCGCCCGGACCAAAATCCGGGCGCCTTGACGCAAGCGGTCGGGTGTTCCACGTGGAACACCGGGGGGTTACTCGAACAAGCTGTTCAATGCCGCGTGGCTTACCGTCGCGGGGAAGGTCTCGCCCAACCCCACGTATTCGACATGTCCATCGAGGTACAGGGCATTGCACCCGCCCGGCACGTGGTTGAAGCCAACGCCGCCGCCGATATTGGTGCTGATCTTGTCCCAAGCCACAGGCAAGGTGGATTGCGCCCGCGCGGCCGCGCCGGGATTGTTGATGTCGGTAATCACGAAACGCTCGATGCCCTCGCGCAGGCGATAGAGGTTCGCGCTCTGGCCATTCCCGTCCGTGGTGTAGTCGAGGGTCGTTGCATCGCGCAGTGCCGCGAGGTCAATGTCCTCATCCAGAATGAAGTCATCCGCAGGATCCTTGTTCAGCGCCGCGTCACCCACCACCACGGAAAGTGCAATGAACTGGTTTGGCGCCTCGATAGGGGTCGGGGTCGGGAAAGGCACCACCGAACGGGGATGGGACTCGTCGACCCGGTCGAGCGCGAAGCCCACGTAGTTGTAACTCTCATCCCCCTCGGTCACCACTCCCACGTAGGCGCAAGTGTCAGTCCCATCATCCGCTACCACCAGCAGATCATTCTCCTGTCCCACATCAGCGTCGCTTGGGCAGACCAGCACGTTCAGGTCGGTCAGGTATTCCGGATACAGCGCCACCATGTCGGCCATGAAGACGCCGTTGTCGTGAAAGCTGTCGGGGTCGCAGCCGGTCGCATTCGCCGCCAGCCCGAAGGCATGGTCACCGTCCACCCGGGGATACCGCTCGCCCTTCGACTCGGTGGCGTACATCTTGAGCACAAGCCCCAGCTGCTTCAGGTTGTTCTGGCACGAAGCCCTGCGAGCCGCTTCCCGGGCACGCGCGAGCGCGGGCAACAGGATGGCAGCCAGAATGCCGATGATGGCAATCACGACAAGCAGTTCAATCAGGGTGAATCCATTCCGCTTCATAAGGTCGCTCCTGCAAAAAGTCCTTCATCCTAACACACTTCCAGACGAAGCCGAAGCGGCAGAGGTTTCCACCACAGAGGAACAATCTGCATCCCGGAAACCGGCCGCCCGCGAGGTTCTCCGCGAAATATCCAGTAAAGCCGGGACCTTTGCCCGCCGATAGGCTTGGTACGCCGCTTGCGTGGAAGCCAACGGCGAAGTGCGCCATCACCACGGAACAAGCTGCGGGAGCAAACACACGGATGGGTACCCTCTTCAGCGCGCTGGACATCGGCCGGGGCGGCCTTCAGGTGGCGCAGGTTCAACTCGACACGGCCAGCAACAACATTGCGAACGTGAACCGGCCGGGCTTTTCGCGGCAGCGGGTCAACCTGCTCACGCGTGAACCGAACCTCAAGCCTTACGGCGCGCTCGGGCGCGGTGTTTTCGTGAGCGGTATAGACCGCCTGCGCGACCAGTTCCTGGATGTCGCGTTCCGCCAGGAAGTGGCCAGCTTCGGGGCGGCGGATACCGCCGCCACCTACTTCTCCCGCATCGAAGACATCTTCAACGAACCGGGAGACGCCAGCCTCTCGAACCGAATCAATGAGCTATTCGACGCCCTGCAGGATTTCGCCGCCGCCGTGGACAACCTGCCCACCCGTGTGGCCACCATCGAGCAGGCCTCCGCCCTGGCGGCCACCCTGAACGAAGTTGACCGCCGCCTCAACCTCCTGCGCTCGAATGCGAATGATCAGGTGGGGGACACCGTCACGGAAATCAACTCCCTCGGCGAGCGCGTCGCCGAGCTCAACACCTCAATTCAGCGTCTGGAAGGTTCGGGACGGGCGGCCAATGATCTGCGCGACCAGCGCGATGTGCTGCTCGACGAGCTCGCCGAGCTGGTCAATATCACCTACCGCGAACGCGACAACGGGATCGTGGATGTGCTGATGGGCGGTGACCAGTTCATCACCGGACGCGACGTGCGCCTGCTGGAAGCGGTGGCCACACCGACCATCGACCCCGATCGGCCCGACATGCGCGAGGTCCGTTTCGCGGACACCGGCACCCCGGTCCTCGTGCGCGACGGCCGCCTGCGTGGACTGCTCGACATCCGGGACGACGCCATCGCGGGCGTCGAGGATAGCGTCGATGAGCTTGCGCGTGGACTTATCAATTCCCTGAACGCCCTGCAAGCCTCGGGCAATGGCCTCTCCAACTTTGACGCGCCGCTTACCTCGACCAACGCCGTGAGCGGCATCGACACCGCCCTCAACAGCGCGGGGCTGCCCGGCACGGTCACCGACGGTTCCTTCGATATCCTCGTCTATGACAACAGCGGCAACCTCGTCGAGACCCTGAACGTGCCCGTCTTTGCGTCGGGTCCGCTCATCCTGCAGAGCACACTCAACTCCGTGCGCCTGCTCATCAACGTGTCACCCAACCTCAGCGCCAGCATCAGCGACGGCCTGCTCACGGTTTCGCCGGACGCCAACCGCACCTTCGTGCTGGCCAACGACACGAGTGGATTCCTCACCGCCTCCGGGTTGAACAGCTTCTACGCCGGCACCGACGCGGGCAGCATCGCCGTTAATCCCGACCTCGTGGCCCGGCCGGACTGGCTCAGCTCCAGCGACAGCCCGGACCCGCTTGAGACCGGCAACAACGCGGTTGCCCTCCTCATGGCGCAGCTTCGGGATCAGCCCGTCTTCTCCAGCAACACCGAGAACATCAACCAGTTCTACGAGTCCGTGCTGGTGACCCTGGGGGTTGATGCGCGCGCCAACGCGCAGCTGCTCGAGCTTCAGGAAGACGCGGTAACCGACTTCGAATCCCGCCGGCTGGAGGTGAGCGGTGTCAATATCGACGAGGAAGTGACCAGCCTGCTTCAGTTCCAGCGCGCCTTCGAGGCTTCCGCCCGCGTCATCACCACGACCGACCGCATGCTGGAAACCCTGCTGGGTATCGTCGCGTAGTAATAATTTACTGTTCGCCTAGATAAATGCAGCGAGCGGTGTAGGTTTCCTGCACCACCACCGCCGTCGGCCGTTGGCCGTGACGCTCGATCCACCGCCAAATCCAGTGCGCAATGTGCTCGACAGTGGACTTGTCCAGTCCCTCGATGTCGTTCAGGTAACGGTGATCGAGCGCGTCATAAAGTTGCGGCAGCAGGGATTCCAGCGCATCCAGATCCTCGGCGCCCGCCTCGCAGATGTAGCTGTGCCCGTGGACGCAGCGGCAGGCGTGGCCCTCGGGCAGCGACGGCAGCGACTGCGCCGCCTCAAAGGTGAACCGCCAGCGTTCGGGAAGGCCCTCGAAATCATCCGCCGGCATCGGAACCGGATTGAAGCAACAGTCCCCGTCGATGCAGACCCGCACCCCGGCAAACCACCCGGGCGCAGGGAGCAGGCGCTCGTGCAGCCACGCCTCGATGGCGGGCACCCGCGTGTCGTTCTCCAGTCCCGGCACCTCGTTGAGGCACGCGTGATCCAGCAACGCCACCAGCGGCTTGAGCCGGGACTTCATCTCCGCAAAATCCACCACCCAGCCGATGCCCGCGTCCGGCGC
Organism: Candidatus Hydrogenedentota bacterium; assembly: GCA_046047315.1. Taxonomy (GTDB): domain Bacteria; phylum Hydrogenedentota; class Hydrogenedentia; order Hydrogenedentales; family JAEUWI01; genus WGMK01. Next base: position 12,621 of record JBJOID010000062.1, read on the forward strand.
GCCATGGGCCAGCAAGTCCACGCGGTAGCTGTGGCCGTGCAGCCGCCGCTGCCGTTCATCCCCGAGGGGATTGCGGTGCGCCGCCTCGAAATAGAGGATTTTGCGCAGGTGGAACTTCATGGCCGCGCCGGGCTCATCCCTGCCAGTCGCCGCTCTTCTTGAGCTCGTCGGCCAGGATGTCCAGCGTCTTCTTCAGCTTGTCCACCGCCTCGTCCACGTCGGCGCGGCTGATGATGTGCGGCGGAGAGAAGATGCAGATGTTCACCACCGGGCGGAAGATCAGGCCCATGCTCGCAGCGATTTCCGCGGCCCGCACCGCCACGCCGGGCTTCGGCGGGAAGGGTTCCTTGGTGGCGCGATTCTTGTAGAGTTCAACGGCCGCCACGTTGCCCAACCCGCGCTTCTCGCCCACCAGCGGATGCGGCGCGATATGCGTGTCGAGCTGCGCCTGAAAGTACGCGCCCACGTCGCGCGCATTGTCCACCAGGTTCTCGCGCTCGAATATCTCCAGATTCTTCAGTCCAGCGGCAGCGGCCACCGGATGGCAGGAATACGTGAAGCCGTGCGAGAAGGGGCCCACCTCGGCCGCCCCCTTGTGCAGCACGTCCCAAATCTCGTCCGAAACCACGCTCGCCGCCATCGGCACATAGCCGCTGGTCAGCCCCTTGGCCAGCGTCATGATGTCCGGCTGAAGGTTGTAGTAATTGCTGCCGAACCAAGTACCGAGACGGCCGAACCCGCAGATCACTTCATCGGCGATGAACAGCAGCCCGTACTTGCGCACGACCGGGATGATTGCCTCGAAGTAACCCTGCGGCGGCGGCACCACGCCGCAGGCGCCCATCACCGGCTCAGCGATGAGCGCCGCCACGGTCTCGGGTCCCTCGCGCAGAATCGTCTCCTCCAGCTCCTTCGCCAGGCTCGCGCTGTAGTCCAGTTCCGACATCCCGGCCGGGGCGTTCAGGAAGTAATGCGGCTTGGACACATGCACAAAGCGGCCGCTGTCCAGCGGCACGTCGAACTGCAGGTGAAGCGGGGGCAGCCCGGTCATGCTCGCCGATGCCACGGTCACGCCGTGATAGCCCATCTTGCGCGAGATGATCTTCTTGCGCTCCGGACGGCCCAGCAGGTTGTTGTAGTACCACACGATCTTCACGTTCGTGTCGTTGCAGTCCGAGCCCGAAAGGCCGAAGAAGACCTTGTTCAGGTTGCCCGGCGTCAGCGAAGCGATCTTGTCCGCCAGCTCAAGCGAGGGCTGGTTGGCGTTGTTCTGGAAAGAGGTGTAGTAACAAAGCGTCTTCACCTGATCCGAAATCGCGTCAGCCATTTCCTCGCGGCCATAGCCGATGTCCACACACCACAGTCCCGCCATCATGTCCAGGTATTCGTTGCCGTCCGAATCCCACACGCGCATGCCCTTGCCGCGCACAATCACGCGCGGGCCCGCGCCCTGGGTCTGGGGTATCGCCGTAAACGGCTGAAGCGCGCTGGCCTTGGCCTTGGCGCGCAGCGATTGGGTGAGTTCGGTGGATGGATTCATGATGCATTCCTTACCCGGCAGGGCCGCGCGTGGCGGCATGCCGTTTCCTGCGCCGTCCCTCGTCAGCCCCGGTCGATGAGCGCCTCGCGCTCGGGACCCACCGACACATAGCGCAACCTGCATTCGATCTGCCGCTCAATCTCCAGCACGTAATTGCGGGCGGTTTCGGGCAGATCCTCAAAGCGGCGCACGCCGCGAATGTCTTCGCTCCAACCCGGCATCTCCATGTATACCGGGGTGCTCTCTTCCAGCACGGCATTGATGGGGAAGCGGTCGATGCGCTGGCCCTCATGCTCGTAATGCGTGCAAATCTTCAGGCTATTCAGGCCGCTCAGGCTGTCCAGCTTGGTCAGCGCCACCTCTGTCGCGCCCTGCGCCCATACCCCAAAACGGGTCGCCACCGAATCGAAATGCCCGATGGTGCGGGGACGGCCGGTGGCCGCGCCGTATTCCTCGGCAATCTCCCGCAACTCGTTCGCCTCGGCGTCGTTCATTCGGGTGAGGAATGGACCCTCACCCACACAGGTCGAGAACGCCTTGACCACCGCCACCACCCGGTCGGCGCTGCGGCCAAACAGGCCGCCACCCACCGGGGCGTAGGACGCCAGCGCGCAGGACGACGTGGTGTAGGGATAAATCCCGAAATTCAGGTCGCGTAGGGTGCCCAGCTGCGCCTCGAAAAGGATGTTCTTCCCGGCTGAGGCAGCCTCCTCCAGCAGAAGCGAGGTGTCTGTAATCAGCGGACGCACCGCGTCGAGGTTCCGCTCCACCCAGGCGAGCACGCTGTCATAATCAATGCCATCGCACTTGCCATAGAACAAGCGGCAACGCTCCGCCTTCCACGCCACCAAGTCCTTCAGGCGGCGGCGGAAACGCTCCGGATGCAACAACTCACCCACCTGGATGGCCTTCTTCATCGTGCGGTCGCCATAGGCCGGGGCAATGCCACGCCGGGTCGAGCCATAGGCCTGGTTGCCCAGACGCTCCTCTTCCCAGGTGTCTTCCAGGCGGTGGAAGGGAAAGCAGATTGTGGCTCGATCCGAAACCCGCACCTGCGGCGAGATGCCCTTCAAGGCGATGTCTTCGAGCTCGCTGCGCAAGCCCTCGAGGTCAATGACCATGCCCGGTCCCAAGATATTGATGGCCTTGGGGTTAAAGATTCCCGAGGGCAGCAGGTGCAGCTTGAAGGTGCCGTGCTGGTTCACCACCGTGTGGCCGGCGTTGTTGCCGCCCTGATACCGGACCACGAAGTCGGCGTCCTGGGCGAAATAGTCCACCATCCGGCCCTTGCCTTCGTCGCCCCAGTTCGCGCCCACCACAATTTGAATGCCCATGCGAAGATCACCAAGAGAAGTTGAGGGGTCAAGCCCCACCGGTGTTGCAGAAAATAGGCCGCGCGAATCACGCGGGAACGCGCCCCTCCCAGCCGGGTTTTCGGGAATGGCGCGACCGGAAACGCTACCCCTTAAACACTTTCAATGTCAAATGTTAGCGCGATGGCGGAGCTATGTTTTGCCGCCGCCTTGCGGGATGCTATAGTCTCGCCGCGGCATGGTGCCGACATTCAGGGAAGGAAGCCCGCACGAAGCCCATGGAGAATGCTCCCCCCGAGACAACTCCCGCGCCAAGCCCGGGCGACGACAGGACCCCGCCGCCCGTCTACCTGCCGCCGCCGCGCAGGCGTTCCGGTGGCCAGGTCGTCACCTTCCTGCTGGGCGTGGTCGTGGGCGCCTGCCTCTGCTATGGCTTCCTGTCCGCCACCGACCCGCAACTGCCCAATCCCTCGCTGGGAAGCCTCAACCCAGGCACGGAACCCGCCATCCCCATTCCCGAAGTGCCGACCGATGAGCTGGCGGACATCAATGGCCTCTGGCCCGCCCGTCATCTCGTGCTCGTCCTCGAGGAAGAAACCCCGTCGCAGGAGACCCTCGAATTGCTGGGCGCCTTCAAGCCCGGCGCGGTGCTGGTCAATCCAAAGCTGCGGGGCGACGCGATCGAAATGCGCGATCTCACGGCGGCGCTCCGGCGAGCGGTCGGCCGCGAAGGCCTTCCCATCGTCATCGCCGCCGATCTCGGCAATCCCAATCCCCTCGCCAGCGGCCCGCCACCCGCCTACTTTTCGCTTGGTTCCGTGGGCGAACCCTCCAACGCCACCGAGGCCGGCCTGGCCTACGGTGCCGCCGCGCGGACAGCAGGCCTCGACGCCGCCCTCGCCCCGTGGACCTCGCTCGCCGTGCCCGGCCAGGCCAACCCTGCCACAAGCTGGACCGCCGAGCCCGCCCAGTCCGCGGCCCTGGCCGCCGCCTATGCCGATGGACTGATCAGCGAAGGCGTGCTGCCCATCGCGCTTGCCTTCCCCGGCATGGGGTTGGCCCGCCCGATCGGGGATCGCTTCTTCGCCATCGAGGAACAGGAGCTCCGCCTCATCGCCAGCAACATGGTGCCCCTGCGGGAGCTGGCCTCGGGCGGCGTGCCGGGCATCCTGGTGGCCCACGCGACCGTGCCCGTATTGGACAAGCGTTTCCCCGACCGGCCCGCGTCGATCTCGCCCACCCTGGTGGGCGGCATCCTTCGCGAGAAGTGGAACTACAGCGGCGTGGTGGTGGCGGACGACCTCATTCCCCTCGCGGCCAAGCTGGGCAAGCCCGTCGAAGAGTTGTTCGTCCAGTGTCTCGCCGCCGGATGCGACGCCGTTATTCTTTCTAAGCCCGACCGCACCACGCTGCGGCGCATTTGCGCAGCCTTGGTTGCGCTCGTCGACGCCGGCGGCGTGGACCCCCTCGCACTGGATGAGAGCAAGCTGCGCCTGGCCCGGTGGACGGAAGCCAAGGCAGAATTCGCCAAACGCGCCAAGCAGCCCGGCCCCGCGCCGCAGCCCGCCAATACGGTCCTGCTGCGGCATACCGTGCAACAGGGCGAGACCCTCATCGGCGTGGGACGCCTGCACAACGTCCGCGTATCCGACATCAAGTCCTGGAACAGCCTGGTGGAATCGACCCTGACTCCCGGACAAAAGCTCAACATCTATCTCCCCAAGGCGGGAGAGCCGGAAGAACCGGTGCAGGAACAGGATCAACAGGAAGAAGCGCTGGAAGCAATCGCCGAAGCCCCCGCCCCCGAGACGGCGGCGCCGGAGGAAACGGCCCGGGAAGAACCCGTGCGGATGAAGACGGTCGAGACCTTGCCAGAGACCAAACCCGCGGAGGCAGCCATCCCCGCCGAGGAAACGAAGCCGACGGAGGAAATCCCACCCGCCGAGGAGATCAAGACGGAAGCGCCCGCCGAGCCCGAAAAGGTTGCGGCGCCGGAAGAACCGACGGCAAGTTCGCAACCCGAGGAAGCACCCGCGCCCCAAGAGGAAGCGCCTTCCCAGGAAGAACCGCAGCCCGAGCAGCAAGCTGTCCCCGAAGAAGCGCCCCCGGTGTCGCCCCTCGTGCCCGTGGAGGAGTCCCCGCCAGCGGCCGAAGCGCAACCCGAAACCGCCGCGCCAGCGCCAGAGTTAAAGTTGGGCAAGTATTATGTGTGGTCCGAGGGAGACACCCTCGAAGGCGTGGCCAGCCGCTTTGGGATAACGGTGGATCAGCTCCGCGACTGGAATCTCTTCGACGTGGCGCCACCCGCCCCCGGCATGGAAGTGGTCGTGGTGGGCCAGGGCAGCTCTGGCGCGAAGAAGAATTCGGCCCCGGCGGGAGAAGCGAAACAGGGCACCTACACCGTAAAGGCGGGCGACACCTTGAACAGGATCGCCCAGCAGCATGGCATGGCCGTCAAAAAGCTGGTTGAACTGAACGGGCTCAAGTCCGCGAACCACATCGTCCCCGGGCAAAAGCTCAAGGTGTCCGCGCCCTAACGCGGGCCTCGCCCGCCGCCGCCGCGCCATCCACCGGGTCCTCCCGGTCCGCCGCCCATGCCAAAGCGGAAATAGGGGCTGTCCATGACCTCACGCAGTTCCCGCTGGAAATTGCGCAAGTCTTCCCCCTTCAATCCATAGTTGCGGCCCACGCTTGAGAGCATGTCGCGCTGCTGTTCGCGCATCAGTTGCTCGAGCGCCTCGCGGTTTTCTGTCGCCTCCAACTCCAACTGCGCCCGTTCTTCTTCGGACCCGGCGGCGCGCATGGCCGCCCGCAGTTCGAACATGTTCTCACGGTAGGCGTCCATCGTCTCCAGCCGCACCCGCATTTCCTCGGTGGGCGCGTTGGCGATCTCCTGTGCGAAGAATTCATCGATGCGCGCGCGAAACTCTTCAAAGCGCTGCGCGCGGCGTTCCGCCTGTTCGGGGTCCTCCTCCGCTTCCTCCCCCCGTCGCTCACGCGGGACCTCCTCCGAAGGTGCATCCAAGCTGCCCGCGATTTCGGCCGACGCGTCCTCCGGGAAGAATTCTGGCAGCGGCGCAACCTCAGGAACCGCCCGCGCCTCGAGTGATGACATCTTCTCCCGCAAGGCCTGCGAATCGGTCACACAGGCCGCATAGTCCGCATCGAGCCTGGCCAGCCGCTGCTGCACCGCGTCGAGGTCCGGCCGCATCCTGGCAAGCTCCGCCTCCAGTTGCGTCACCTTGCGCTCCGCCTCAATGCGCGCGTTGTCGTGTTCGCGCATCGACGACCCGAAGTATTGCGCCGCGCCGCCCGCGCCTATCGTCAAGGCCGCACAGGCGGACACCACCCCGATGAGTATTTCGCGCATGGCAACAGTCCTTTTGAAAAACACACTCTCCCGCAAGGTTAAACCCGAACAGACGGGGAGGGTTCCGCTCAGGACCGGACCGTCTCCTCGCCCTTCAGCAGGCGCAGCACCGCCATCACATCATCCCAGACCTTCTGCTTTTCCTGACGCTCCTTCTCCCCGCTGCAACGCAGCAGATACGAGGGATGATACGTGACCCGCACCGGGATGCCGTGATAGAAATGCCATTTGCCGCGCAAGCGTCCCACGGGATCATCGGTTTTCAGCAGCTGCTTCGCGGCGTATCCCCCGAGGGCGCAGATCACCCGGGGCTGTATCAGCTGCAACTGCCGCACCAGATAGGGCTCGCAGGCAGTCATTTCTTCCGGCGCGGGATTGCGGTTGCCGGGCGGGCGGCACTTGAGCACGTTGCAGATGTAGACCTCATTGCGGCTGAGGCCCATGCTGCGCGGATGTTCGATGATGGTCGTGAGCAATTGTCCGGCGGCACCCACGAAGGGCAAGCCCTGCTTGTCTTCGTCCGCGCCCGGGGCTTCGCCCACGAAAACCAGTTCCGCCTTGGGGTTACCCGATCCGAAGACCGTCTGGGTGCGCGTCTCGCAAAGACCACAACGATGACAGCGGCTGACGGCGGCGGCCAGCGCTTCGAGTGAGTCCGCCTCGTCCGCGCCATGGGGCGCGGCTTGTCGCATTGCCGGGGATGCCGGAGCCACCTTGGCGGGCGCGGCGGCGGTGGCGACAGTCGCCTCGCGTTTCGGCGCGGGCTTTTCGGCCGGGGAAGCGGCGAGCGATTCCAGCCACGCCACATTCTCCGGCGCCAAGTGCAATTCTCCCGTGCGTCCGGCGGTCCGCTTCAAGAGCGTCGCAATGTCATTCAGGATGGAGTCGAGCGAATTGGCCATGGCTGGAGTCCGCAAAGCGTCAGTGTAGCACAGCGGGGCCCGCGTCCGTTGCGTTGAAGGCATGGCCTTTCTATAATGCGGGCTGCCTGGAACGCGTAGGGAGGACGCATCCGCATGGCGGATATCAGCAAAGATCAGGCTGCGGGCGAGCAACTCGTCAAGCAGGACGTGATCACGCGGGAGGAGCTGGCGCGCGCCCGGGAGCATGAGGCCAAGAGCGGCATTCCCTGGTACAAGCAGCTGCTGCAATCCGGCAAGGTCTCGTTCTCCGCCATCGACGATGTGCTCCGGTACGAGTTCCACGCCAAGTCCGTGCGTGATGAACACCAATCGCTGGGGGAATTCCTCGTCGAGACCGGCGGGCTCGAGCGCAAGCAGCTCAACGAGGCGCTCGCGGAGCAGAAGCGCAGCGGCCGGCTGCTCGGCAACATCCTCCTCGAGCGAGGATTCGTCGACCGGGAAGTGCTGACCAAGGCCTTGAGCCGCCAGCACGATCTCGAGTTCTCTTCCCTGCGAAGCACCAAGAGCAGCCACGAGGCGCTCGAGCATGTACCGAAGAACATTGCCCACAAGTACGGCCTGATACCCGTGGCGCTGGACAGCGACCGGCTTACGGTGCTGATCAACAATCCGCAGACCCGCGCCAAGCTCAAGGACCTGGGCCTCATGCTTGGCCTGCGCATTCATCCCATGCTCACTTCGGCCGAAGACATCAAGGCCGAGATCGACCTGCGCTATGCCGTGTTGGAAGCCGCCCATCCGAAGCAAGGGGCCACGGCCACTCCGGTGGAAGCGCCCCAGCCCGAAAAGAAACGCGCCGCCGCAGATTCCACCAAACCATCCAAGAAGGAGAAAGCCGCCGTGGCCGAGATCACCCTGCCGGAACAGACCAAGTCCCTGCGCTTCGACGACGTGGCAAAGGCGGCCAGCGGCGCCTCGGTGGTGAAGATCGTCAGCACAATCCTCGAGGGCGCCGTCAATGCCGCCGCCACCGATATCCACATCGACCCGCAGGATCCCGAGAGCCGCGTGCGCTATCGCATCGACGGCATCCTCCATGATGTGATGGGCATCCCCGAGAATGTCTATGCCGCCATCGTGTCGCGCATCAAGATTATGGCCGACCTCGACATCACTAACACCCGCCTCCCGCAGGACGGCCACATCAGCATGGCCATCGGCGAGCGCGAGTTCGATGTCCGTGTGGCCACGTTGCCCACCTTCCTCGGCGAGCGCGTGGTGATGCGCCTGCTTGACCAGAGCAGCGTCCTTTCCGGCGTACGCGATTTGGGCCTCGACGCCGAGGATGAAGGCAAGATCATTCGCATCATCCAGCAGCCCTACGGCATGATTCTTGTCACCGGCCCCACCGGCAGCGGCAAGACCACCACGCTCTACGCGATGCTGAACCAGAAGAACGTCCTCACCGACAGCATCGTCACGCTGGAAGACCCGGTGGAATACCAGATACCCGGCATCAACCAGGTCCAGATCGATCCTGATATCGAGTTGACCTTCGCGAATACCCTGCGGGCCGCGCTCCGCCAGGACATCGACGTCTTGCTGGTCGGCGAAATCCGAGACGCTGAAACTGCCCGAATCGCCACGCGCGCCGCCATGACGGGTCACCTCGTCTTCAGCACGCTGCACACGAACGACGCGCCCGAGGCCATCAGCACCCTGCGCAACATGGGCGTCCCCTCCTACCTCATCTCCAGCGCGCTCACCGCGGTCATCGCCCAGCGGCTGGTGCGGAAGATTTGCGTCAACTGCAAGAAACCTTTCGATGCCAAGCCCGAACTGCTGCGTTCCCTGGGGCTCCCGGCCACGCAGAAGAAACTGTACCGGGGCGCGGGATGCCCCGACTGCTACGGCACGGGCAACATCGGGCGGACCGGCATTTTCGAAATCCTTGAGATATCGGCGCCCATTCGCAAGCTCATTGTGGAAGACGCCTCAACCGATGACATCCAGAAGGCAGCAAAGCTCAAAACCATGGCCATGAAGTGCCGGGAAAAGGTTAAACAAGGCATCGTCAATCCTGAGGAATTTCTCCGGGTAATCCGGACCTGAGCCGCCGTTACCCCAACATCTTGTGGTCGAGGAAGCACACCGCCCTATGACGACCTGACCAAGTCCGTTTTGAGGTGTGGGAACCTTGTGGAATACGGCTTGGGGGAATCCCCTGAAATTTGAATCGGAAACCTGAGGGACACAGGCAAAGCCAATGTTTCCAGAAGGTTAGCTTAATCCAACCGCGATCGTTCCGAACTTTCGCTAAACGCATAAACCCAATGATATAAAAGGTTTATAAAGGATAAGCCAGCTTTGGAAAACTGGTATGTAGAGTCTTGGAGGCTGTGAATAACCCTGTGAATCGAATTCCAGCAGAACCGCGATACCACCCGCTTTTGACCAAAAATGGCCTGTGGATAAAGTCCGGCAAGCAAAGCTTGGAATCGTCATGGGCTCCGCTGGAACAGGCTGTAAGTTCTCGTGGGAAAACAGGCGGGACTATCCACAATCGGGACGGGGAATTCAGCGGAAAAAAATCGCGATCCAACGGGCCTGTGGATGCTTGTCCAAAGCGGTCACAGCTTGCTAAGATGCACTCCACAAGGCAACTGCTTGCGGCCTATGGGCTTGGGTTGCTTTTCCCCGGTTTCCACAGACCTATGAATACGATTACTTTTTTTATCTCTAAAGAAGATCTAAACCTACGCATGTTTTATCTTCAAGCCTCACAGGAGCGCGGCCAATGAAGATCACGATACCGAGACAGGATCTGCTCGAAACCGTCAACCGGGTCAAGAGCGTTGTCGCATCGAAATCGGCGCTGCCGATTCTTTCGCATCTGCTCATCGAGGCCTCCGGCGGCGGCATCCGTATCGCGGCCACCGACCTTAAGGTGAGCATCGAGTGTATGGTGGACTGTACGGTGGAGCAGGAAGGCGCCCTCACGGTGTCGTCGCAGCGGCTCTCAAGCATCCTGGCAGAGCTTCCCGATGCCGACATCACGCTGAACCTGAACGGCAACAGCGTCATCGAATTGACCTGCGGCAAGATCGACACGCGGCTCTTCAGCCTTTCGCCGGAAGAGTTCCCTCCCATCCGTACCATCGACAATGTCGAGCCCATCGTGATGCAGCAGGGCACGCTCAAGCGTCTTTTCAACAAGACTTCTTTCGCCATCTGCAGCGACCAGGCGCGTTACAACCTGACCGGGCTCCTGTTCGAGTTGTCCGATGGCAAGCTGACCACCGTGGCTACCGACGGCCGCCGCATGAGCCTGTCGTCCGACACCGAGGGCGTTCCCGAATCGACCGAGGCGCGGGTCATCATTCCCTCCAAGATGATTCACGAGCTCGAGCGGCAGCTGGGTGAGGACGGCGAGGTGCGCATCAACCTTGATGAAAGCCAGGCCTCCTTCGAGTTCGGCACCGTGCGCATGGTCACCGCGCTTATTGAGGGCAACTTTCCCAACTATGAGATGGTGATTCCCAAGAAGCACGACAAGGAAGCCGTGCTCGACACCGCCAAGTTTATCGAAGCCGTTCGCCGCACGCGCACGATGACGAATGACAAGTTCAATTCGGTGCGCTTTGCCATTTCCGACGGCCAGCTCACACTGCGTGTGGTCACTCCCGAAGTGGGCGAATACGAGGAAGAGTTTCCGATTGAGTACGCCGGCGAGCGCGTCGAGATTGCGTTCAATCCAGACTTCGTGCTGGATGTGCTCCGCCATGTCGACTCGGACAAGACCTGCCTCGTGCTCAAGGACTCCAGCAGCCCCGGCGTGCTCAAGCCCTACAAGGACGGTCCAGACGACAGCTACGTCAACGTGGTCATGCCGATTCGGATGTAATCCGGCGACTCGTTACCGCTTCCCCAACGCAGACCTCAGGGCATGGCCATGCTGAACGCTTCCATGTCCTCCAACCCCTCCCGCTCCAGCGCCATCATGGTGGCGGGAGCCTATGCCTGGTGGGGTATCACCCCGGTCTATTTTCGGCTGCTCGTCGAGATCGATACCTACGAAATCATCGCGCACCGCATCCTCTGGACCCTGCTCTGCCTCGCCCTGTTGAAACAGCTGGGCCTCGGCGCAAAGGTATTCGCGGCGCATTTTCGGAATCCAGTCCTGCTGGTTCCCTTCGCCGTGTCGTCGTTCTGCATATTGCTGAACTGGTTCGTGTTCACTTGGGCGGTCACGAACGGAAAGGTGCTCGACACCAGCCTGGGCTATTTCATCAATCCCCTGATCAGTGTGTTGATGGGCGTGATATTGCTCGGCGAACGATTGCGTCCACTCCAGATAGTCGCGGTTTTGCTGGCCACTGCCGGGGTTGGACAGATGGTGTACCGCCATGGCGCGGTGCCCTGGATAGCGCTGGTGCTCGCGCTTTCCTTTGCGCTCTACGGGTTGCTGCGAAAGCGGGCCAAGGTCGACGCCGTGAATGGCCTCTCCCTTGAACTCATCTTCGGCCTGCCAGTGGCGCTGGCTTACATGGGATGGCAGCTACAGTCCCGTGGCGACGCGATGATGAACTACGACACGGCCACCATCGCGCTGCTGTTCTTGGCGGGTCCAATCACGATGATTCCCTTGCTCATGTTTGGAAGCGGCGCGCCACGCCTGAACCTAACGACGGTGGGCATCCTCCAATACATCGCGCCCACGCTGTCCTTCGGACTGGCCGTCTTCGCCTACCACGAGCCCTTCGATCAGGTAAAGCTCACCGCCTTTGTGGCGATATGGATAGGGCTTGCCATCTACACCGCCGACTCCGTGCATGCTTCACGTCGCCGCTTTGGCATCAGCCAAGCCGCTGCCCCGCTGGACTAAAGCGTCTCCATCCTGCGAGAACTCAAGTCAACGCGAGGCGAGCTTCACGGTCTTTCCGGTTTGCGCGGCTTTCTCCATGGCGAGCACGAGCTCCAGCGAACGCTTGCCCTCTTCTCCCGTGCAGAAGGGTTCTTCAAGCCCAAGGCAAGCGCGGGCAAAGCGCCCACCGGCATCCAGTCCCCACGAACCCGCATAGTCCCCCGCGGGCGCGGGTGGGTCGAACACGATCTCGCAGGAAGGATTGTGCAGGTGCGCGACGCAGGGCTTGTCGGGCCACATCTGCACCCGCAGCGTTCCCATTTCGCAGTGGAAGATGGTGTAGTCCACCCCCTTGCCGTAAGCGGTCCACGAGGCGCAGATGGTCCCCACGGCCCGGTCTTTAAACTTCACGCAGGAAACCAGGTTGTCATCCACGTCCGACTTGGGGTTGTCCACATTCTCAACGAAGGCGTTCACTTCGGAGACCTCCTTGCCGGTGAGGTATCGTACGAGGTCCGCCTTGTGCACGCCGAGGTCGGCCATCGCGCCGAAGCGCGCTTCCTTCTTGCGCCAAAACCACTTGCCCTCCGGCGACCAGTCACGCGGGCTGCTGTGGCCGAACATGGCGGTCACATGCAGCACCCGGCCCAACAGGCCGCTGTCGAGGACTTCCTTCGCCTTGATGTGCGGCGGGAACAGACGCTGGCACTGGTTCACCATCAAGAGCACCCCAGCCTTGCTGGCCGCGTCAATCATCTGCTGGGCCTCGGCGGCGCTGGTGGCCATGGGCTTTTCCACCAGCACATGCTTTCCGGCCTTGGCCGCCGCGATGGACACCGGGCCATGCAGCACATTCGGCAGGCATACCGAGACGGCCTCCACCTTGGGATCTTTCAGGAGTTCCTTAAAATCCTTGTAGAGTGCCGCATCCGGCGCGAAGCGTTCGGCCAGCCCGCGGGCCTGGGCAAGGTTGCTGTCGCAGAGCGCCACGATCTCCGCGTCGGGGCTGTTCGCGTAGTCGGGCACATGCAGTTCCCGGGAAATTGCGCCACAACCAATCACGCCCACCTTAAGAGTCTTGCCCACGCTGCTGGTTCTCCTGTTAATTGCATCCGGTTCCCGGGGCATCGCGCCCGCGAAGCCGCGATACGATAGAAGGTTGCGGGGCTAGTTTTCCATCATCATGGCATGCAGGCGTGTCGCGGCGCGGACCACATACTTGCTTTCCCGATCCTCGCGCGCCTTCGCCAGATCGTCGATCAATCCGGTGGCATGGCGGGGTGCGGCCTCGAGCGCCTGCACCGCCAGCAGACGCAGCCACGGATCCTTTCCGCCCAACGCCGCCCTGATGACGGCCAGGGATTCCTCGATGGCCAGGTCGCGTTCCAGACAAAGCGCCGCAGCAGTGAGTGCAACCAGGGGCGACGCATCCTTGATGTATCCGGCAAGCGTGTCGCTATCCCGCAAGGCGAGCACGGTCCAATAGCGAACCGAAGGCTCAGGCGACTGCGACAACGCGTCCAGTTCTCCCGCCTCGGCACTGGCCGGTTCAGCCGCCAGCATGGCCGCCCGCCAGAGGGTCTTCTGAAATCCGGGGCTTCGTTCTTCCAGTGCGCGCATCAGGTCGGCGCGCGGCGTCATCTCCCGTTGGAGCCGCCATAATTCCGCCTCGGGAATCAGCCCCATGTCGCCCGCATCACGGGACCATTGCGCGAGCGCGTTGCGCATGGCGGACAAACGTTCCGCGATTTCAGCCTTGGTCGCGAGGTTGTTCAATTCATGGGGGTCTGCCTCCAAGTCGTACAGCTCTTCCACGGGCTTGGACGTCGCTGCCACCCAGGCCGTTGCCGGTGTGAGTTCCCCGGCCGCCTTGAGGCGGTGCAGCTCCTGCTTCACCGGACTCTGCTCCTCATATTCCATGTATTGGTCGTAAGGCTTCCAAGGCATGAAGTGACGCACATAGCGGAATCGGCCATCGCGCACCGACCGGATCAGGTCGTAACGTTCGTCCATGCGGTCGCGGCCCGAGAAGACAAGCGACGCAGTCGCATCGTCGAGAAAGTCTCTGCCCTGCATGCGCGAACCCGGAGCCAAACCCGCGAACGCCAGCATGGTGGGTGCCAAGTCGATCGAACTGACCAGGCGATTGTTCACGGTGCCGGGTGTGGCCTGCTCTCCACGGTACTGTTCCGGGATACGGAGAATGAGAGGAATGCGGGTGCCTGAGTCGTAGGGCCAGCGCTTGCAGCGCGGCAGCCCTGCGCCATGGTCGCTCCAGAAGACGACGATGGTTTCGTCGCCGAGGCCGTCCTCGTTGAGTTCCCGCAGCAGCGCGTCAGCCCACTGGTCCAGCGCCGCAATGCCGTCGTAATAGTTGGCCCATTGGCGCCGGACCACAGGCGTGTCCGGGTGATAGGGTGGCGGCGTGATGGCCGCAGGGTCGGCGCGGTCTTCCTCCTTCAGCCCCTCGGTGATGTAAGTGCGGCCCTTGTCATCCGCCCGCACCTGGCCCTCATGTGTGCCCGTATAGTTGAACACCGCGAAGAAGGGTTGATCAGGTTCAGGGCGGTTGCGCCAGTGTGCCCTGCCGCTCGATTCGTCCCACACCTCCTTGGGCTTCGCGAAATTGTAGTCTTCCTTGCTGTTGTTGGTGCAGTAATATCCCGCCGCCCGCAACAACTGCGGCAACAGCTTGACGTCTTCCGGCAGAACCGGAAGCGTCGTTGGCGAAGCGCCCTCCCCGCCCGTGCGCATGTGGTGCGCGCCAATGGCCCAGGGATACATGCCTGTAATCACCGCCGCGCGATTGGGTGCACAGACCGGCGCCACTGTGAAGGCATGGGTGTAACGCAGCCCCTCTGCCGCAAGCGCGTCCAGCGTAGGTGTCCGGGCATGTGGGTCGCCATAGCAGCCAAGGTGCGGTCCCATGTCTTCGGCCGAGAGCCAGAGTATGTTGGGGCGATCAGCGGCGGCGCTTCCCATCCAAGACACCGCCACCAGCAAGGCGAACAACTTCCAGCAGCCACGCATTTCTCGACCCTCCACAAGCTTCGTTACCGCTTTTCACGCGCTTGCGCTAGACTACGCGCGCCCGCCCGGTTTGTCCATGCTGTTGAATACGTCGGCGTGGCCCATCGTCAATCGACCACAGGTTCTTCAGTTCGAACTGCGGAGATTTCCACATGCCTCGCGTGACGCTTATTCTCATGTCGATTGTCCTCACGTTGGCGGGATGCCAGTCGAAACCGGCCCCCGTTCCGCCCCATGTCTACCTCGTGCTTACTGACGACCCCGCGACCAGCATCACCGTGCAGTTCCACACGCAGGATGCCGTGGCCAGTACGGTCGACTATGCGGCCCTCGGCGCGGACGGTCAGCCTGGCGAGACGCTTCACGCCGCGGGCACCTCACTCCAGGTGCCGGGTCTTGCCGACGGCCGCCATGTCCACGCGGTGCCGCTGAGCGGGCTGCGCCCCGGCACGCAATATCAATTCACCACCAGCAGCGGAGCGACGGGAAAGTTCACCACGCTGGAAGGCGGGGAAGCGCCGCTGCGGGTGCTGTTTGCCGGGGACATGGGCACGGATGAATCTTCCGTGAACTTCATGAAGCGCGCCGCCGCGCTGGACCCCGATATCGCCATGCTCGGCGGCGACCTCGCCTACGACGACGGCAAGCTCCGCAAGGTGGGCGTGTGGGATGCATGGATGAACCACTGGCGGCAGCACATGGTGCGCAGCGATGGAAGCATGGTTCCCCTGATCGCCGCGGTGGGCAATCATGAAATTAACGGCGAGGACTCGAGTGATCCGCTCGTGAAGGCGCCCTTCTACGCGGGCTTTTTCGCGCAGGGCGGCAGTGCGCATTTCGTGCGCGACATCAGCCCTCTCGCCCGGATAGTGGTGTTGGACTCTGACTATTTCACATCGGAGCAAGAGCAGGCGCCGTTCTTGGACAAGGCCCTGGACAACGGGGACCATGCGGAGTATCTCATCGCGAACTACCACGTGGCCCTTTTTCCCACGCACAACGACTTTGACCAGGATCATCCCACGGCGGGCCGCAATCATTGGCTGCCGCTCTTTGATCGCCACGACGTGACCGTCGCCTTCGAGCACCATGATCACGCCTTCAAGCGGACCCACCCCATCACGGGTGGTGCTGTCGATCCGGAAGGCGTCGTCTACCTGGGCGATGGCTGCATGGGCCAGGAGGCGCGCTCGGTCAAGGAGCCCGACGCCTGGTACTTTGCCAAGGCGGAACCCCGCGCCCACTTCTGGATCGCGGACATCACCGACGACGCGATGATCTGCAAGGCCGTGGACGAGCAGGGGGTCGTCTTTGACACCGTCGAATTTGAACCGAGAGAATCCGCCGATGAGGCCCCAGTCCTCCCGGGCACCCCGGCGTCCGCATCGTGATACACTCGCCGGATGAATCCCCCATTTGAACTGACATCCGAGGCTATCGATCCTGTGGCCTGTGCGGAAAGCCTGCGGGCATCCAGCTGCGGCGCCTGCGTCACCTTTGAGGGCTGGGTGCGCGACCACAACGAGGGACGCGGCGTAACCCGCCTTGAGTACGAAGCCTACCCGGCGGTGGCCCTGAGCGAAGGGAAGCGCATCCTCGACGAAGTGATGGCGCGGCACGGCGTGATGCACGCCTATTGCGTTCACCGCGTGGGCGATCTGGCCATCGGCGACATGGCGGTCTGGGTGGGCGTGAGCGCCGGCCATCGCGGCGAGGCCTTTGCCGCCTGCCGCGAAATCATCGACGAGATCAAGAAGCGCGTGCCCATCTGGAAGCGCGAGCACTACGTCGAAGGCGACAGCGGCTGGTTGAACGCGGGCGCTTAAGGCTCCGCCCGCAGGGCCGCGTGAATCTCTGCGGCGAGTTTATCGCCCAGGCCCGGCACGGCGGCGAGTTCTCCGAGCGAGGCCTCGCGAAGCTTCTTCACCGAGCCGAAGCGCTTGAGCAGGGATTTCGCGCGGGCGGGCCCGACGCCCGGCAGGTTCACCAGCGCGGTCTCGCGCATCGTCTTGCCACGCTTCTTGCGATGATACGTGATGGCAAAGCGATGCGCTTCGTCGCGCACCTGGGCCGCCAGCCAGACCACCGGACCCTTCTGGTCGAGAATGACGGGATTGCTGCGCCCGGGCAGGAAGAAGCGCTCGGGGCTGCGCCCCCCGGAATCTTGATCGCGCGACTTGGCGATGCTGACTACCGGCACGTCGTCGAGGCCGAGATCCTTCAGGGCGGTCACGGCCACGTTGAGCTGGCCCTTGCCGCCGTCGATGAGCACCAGCGACGGAAGATCATTCTCCTCGATGGCGCGCCGGTAGCGGCGCAGCAAGACCTCGCGCATGCTGGCGAAATCGTCCTGACCATCCACCGTCTTCATGCTGAAGCGCCGGTAGCGGGCCTTGTCGGGCTGGCCATTCGTGAACACCACCATCGACGCGACAGTCTGGCTGCCCTGAATGGTGGAGATGTCGAAACACTCGATCCGCTCCGGCAGCGTGGGCAGGTGCAGCGCCTTCTGCATTTCCTGCACGGCGTCGCCGCGCGCCTTCTCCTTCATGCGCTTCTCGGCGAACTGCTGGCGGGCGTTTCGCATGGCCATGTCCACCATCGCGCGCTTGTCGCCGCGCTGTGGACAATGCACCACGACGCCCTTGCCGCGCTGTTCCGAGAGCACCTCAGCCAGGGTATCGGCCTCCTCCAGGGGAAATGGCAACAAGATCTCGGCGGGAATCTGCGGCGCGTCGGCGTAGTATTGCAGGATGAGCGTCCCCAGCAGTTCTTCGACAGGCATCTCCTGCCGCTCGAACGAAAAGGCGCGGCCGCCGAGCATCCGCCCCCGGCGGTAAAACAGCGCCTGCACCTCGGTATAGCGGCCGTCGTTGTAGTACCCAAAGACGTCGCGCTCTTCCTCCCCGCGCAGGGTAACCGCGCGCTGCTTCTCCATGGTGCTGCGCAAATCATAGAGCCGGTCGCGCAGGATGGCGGCCGCCTCGAACTCAAGGTTGGCGGCAAGCTGCTGTATCTGTGACAGCAGCTTGGCTTCGAGCTCGGCGGTGCGGCCTTCAAGGATGTACAAAACCTGCTCGACGATCTCGTGGTATTGCTCGCGCGTCACATACTTCACGCAGGGCGCCACGCACTGTTTCATCTGGTAATACAGGCAGGGGCGCACGCGGTTTTGCAGCACATGGTCGGAGCAGGTGCGCAAGGGAAACATGCGCTGAATCTGGCGCAGGGTGCGCCGCGCCGCGCCGGTGTCGTGGTACGGCCCGAAATAGCGGGCGCCGTCGCGCTTGAAGCGGCGCACCACCGTGATGCGGGGGAACTCCTCGCGCGGATCGAAGCGCAGGCTGATGTAGGTCTTGTCGTCGCGCAGGTGCACGTTGTAGCGGGGGCGGTGCTGCTTGATAAGGCTGTTTTCCAGCAGCAGCGCCTCCTTCTCGTTGGCCGTCACGAGAAAGGTGATGCGCGCCACCCGCCGCATGAGGAACTTGACGCTGTAGCGCGAGTCCGTCTCGCTGATGTACTGCCGCACCCGCGCGCGAAGGTTCTTCGCCTTGCCCACATACAGCGGGCGCTCCTTCTCGTCGAGCATCATGTAGCAGCCGGGGTCCTGCGGCACGGTCGCGATATCGAAACTTTCGCGAAAAGCCTCGACCGTGGCCCGCTGCTCCAGGCCGAAATTGAGGCTCAGTCCCGCAACGGCGGGCGTGGGGCATTCGTCTTCCATGGTTCCTCGCGTGGAATGTATCGGCAGGCTCCGAAAGTTTAACGGAATGACGGCGTGCGTTGCCCGGCGGCGTGGTGTTGGCTATGCCACTCCGTGCGAGAAATCGTGGTACCCTTGGGGTGACGCTTGAAGCGGTCGAGGAGTCAGGATGCTGCATCGCGGTTTCCGGATAGGCGAACATTTTTCCACTGCCCTGCTCCTGCAACTTCTGTTTGGCCCCGGCCACCCCCCGGAAAAACGCTGGGCGGCGCTGCTGGCGCTTGGGGTAAAACCCGAACCGGAAGCCTTTGATGCACTTCGACAGGCACTCCACCACCCGGACTGGGAGATGCGCCGCTTTGCGCTCGAGGCCGTGCGGCGGCACCCCAGGGTGGTGGATGCCCGCGCGCAGGTGATTGCGCTCCTTTTCGACGTGGATGACGAGGTGCGCCAGAAGGCATGCCGGGTGTGCGCGGAACTGGGATGGAGCGACGCCCGCGCCGGCATCGTCACCTTGCTCCGCGCCGTGAACCCCGACGTGCGCGACACGGCCGCCAACGCCCTGGGTCTGCTCTGGCATGAGGACTATTTCGACGCGCTGCTCGAGCGCTACCGTGAGGACGAGCGCCGGGCCGTGCGCATCGCCGCGGCCAAGACCCTTCGGGCGCGCGTAAGCCAGCGGCACTGGCGTCGCCTCTTCACCCTATGGGCGCACGATCGCGAAGCGCGCCACCGGCTCTGGGCCTGTGAACTCCTCGAGCGTTTCGGAGGGCGGGCCTACCTGCCCCGGTTGGCTCCGCTCCTCGTCGACCGCAACCAGAACGTGCGCAAGGCGGCCAGCGAGATTGCCGGTCGCCTGGCGGCCTGAGTCCCAACGGCTCAGGGCAGTTGCCGGATCCGCAGGTTGCGAAACTCGATGGGCGACCCTTCCGACTCGAGGGCGAGATAGCCCGTGGCTGGCGTGCATTCGGTGCCGCCCGACACCTCTTCCCCGTTCACCCACAAGCGTACCTCGCCGTTGATGGCGCGGATGTAGTAGACATTCCATTCCCCAACGCCCTTGCTCAGGTTCTTGCTGGGAAAGCTGCGCTTGCCATCCGGCGCAACCGGGGGAAAGGGCTTCATGTCGGAGACGCCCACCGGGAACACGTCGCCATGGCTGGTGAACCAATCCGCCTTCTTGCCGCCCTTCTCGTATTCCTCCGTGTAGCCATGGTCGAGAATCTGCACCTCAATGCCATGCGGCAGTTTGTTGCGACCAAGGTCGGTGACGGATTCCTCCGTCACCCAAAGGAAGACCCCCGAGTTTCCGGCGGACTTCATGTGCCGCCACTCCACCACCAGCTCGAAGTTGGTCACCTTGTAGGGCGTGCGAATCACCCCCACCGGACTGCCGGTGCAATAAATCATGTTGTCCTCGAAGCGCCACGTATCTTCGTCGCAGTTCACGTTGACGAAGTCCTCCTGCGTGAGCGGCCGCCAGCCGGGGCCGCTGTTGGCCTGCACCGAAACCATCGGCTCCACTCCCGCCTGCGGGGTGGCCTCAGCATGGGCCAGGGAGATGGAACACAGGATCAACACAACGGACAAAGTGAAACGCATCATGGTGGAGTCCTTCCATTTACGGCAGCTTGGGCCGAAGTCGTATCGTAGAGGGCCGGGGCCGCGCCTTCAAGGCGCAGCGAAAGGCACGGAGAACAGTTGCCAAAAGGGCTTGTTGGCGTAATTCCGCCACGCGGGATCATTGTCGCCACGGGGATCGGGCCCGCAGAAGAAGAGCGTCCTTCCATCCGGAGTAACGGCCAGCTTGGCGTAGGCGCCCCCATCGGTCAGGAAGCGCAGCTTGCCAAAGTCCTGTTCGCGCACGCTCACGCTAAACATGTCGCCACCGGAAAGCGCCACCAGCGCTTCGCCGGAGGGGTGCCAACGCAGGCCTCCGTCGATGCCCACCACTTCGCCGGGCAGGCTGGTCACCTGGCGCGGCTCGCCGCCGTCCGCGTCTATCACAAAGAGCTGCTGCCGCCCCTCGGCGTCCTTGCCGTAGTAGGCGATGCGGCGGCCATCGAGCGAAGCCCGCACCACGCCCTCGGCCCAGCCGTGGGTCAGGCGGCGAATGGTCACCCCCTGGGGCGGCGAGGGAAAGCGGTCCGGCCCCCCGGCGTCCGCCGTCGTTATGTCCAGATCAGCGGGAAGCTCCGCCACGAAAAGCGATTGCTGATAGCTGCCATCGGCTTCGCGCACTTGACCAATGAAGGCGCGGCGCGTCCCGGCGGCGTCCACCCAGCTGTCGCCCCACGCGCGCTCCAGCTCACCGGGCTGCGACTTGCCCTTGGGCGCCACCGGCACCAGGATGGCAAACCAGTGCGACACGCCTTCCGGTGCATTCGGGTGCGGTTCCATATAGCCCACGGTGCGGTCGTAGTGGGGCATCAGGAAGTCGTCGTAGGTGAAGCCAATTCTTCGTCCGTCGCGGGCGTATTCGTGGCGGTGGGTGCCGCCCCGGTGTGCGCCGGGCACGGTGTCCCTGCCGGTGGCCACGTCGCGCCTATCCAGCCAGTGCGCCTCGCCCGGGCGGTCCCGAAAAACCAGCGCACCGGTGCGGTTGGGCTTGGCATAGGGACCGCGCTCGGCGGTCTCGTGCAGGTGGGGTCCGTGAATGAAAATGATATTGCCGCCGTCGGGCGAGAACGACGCCGCGCCAACCCCCGGCGCGGCCTCCGCCCCCACGCGGAACACGTTCAGCTCATAGAGCGGCAGCTCCTCCCGGGTGGCCGTGTCGAGCATGCCGATGAAGCTGCAATGCTCAATGCCGGGGCCGATGGTCTCGCGCGCGTCGAAGAGCACATAACGCCCATCGGGCGTGAAGTTGTCATTGTTGTCCAGATCGTGCCCGCGCGGACTAAAGGTCCATTGCGTCACCGGGGCGAAGGCCGCGCCCATGGCTATCGCCACCGCCGCGCTAAGCATTGCACCGGGCATGGCATCCTCATTTCGGCAGGTTGATCTTCCGCTTCGTGTCGTCGGCCTGCCACTTGTAGAGCGTGGCTACATGCCCCACCAGGCCAACCACCTCGGCCCCGGTGCGCAGCGCGATCTCGTCGAGCAAGGTGCGCTTCTCGTCCTTGTGCTCGTTGAACTTCAGCTTCACGAGCTCGTGCGCATCCAGAGCGTCGGCCGCCGACCGCACCAGCGCGTCCGAGACGCCCTGCTTGCCCACCAGCACGATGGGTTCCAAGTGATGCGCAAGCGTCCGAAGTTGCTTGCGCTGCGCGCTGGTGAGGGCCATGGCCGTTACTCCTGAGTGAGCTTGAAGGGATCGAACAGCGCGGCCGTCTGGCCTTCCTGCATCTTCTTCAAGTCTTCCTCGGGGTCGTTGTAGACCATTTCCTCAAGCGGCTTCTGCTCGGTGCCCATGTTCACGGCCAGCAGGGGATTTGCCGCCGTGAGCGCGTTGGCGCCGTCGAGGGTCATGCCGCTCTGCCAGGCATAGAGACGCCGCAGCTTGGGCAACGCCTTCAGCGTTTCCACGCTGGCATCGGTCACCTGCGTGCCAAAGAAGTTCAGGTATTCCAGGTTCGACAGACCCGCCAGCTGCGCCACCCCCGCGTCGGTGATGCCCGTGCGCTCGAGGTGAATGCTCGTCAGGCGCGGCATGCCCGCCAGCGCGGCGAGCCCGGCGTCCGTCACCTTAGAACCGGCCAGGTTCAGCCAGGTGATGTTCTGCGCCACCGGGGCCAGCGCGGCCAGGTGCGCATCGGTCGCGCCTTCCGGCACAAACTTCAGGTCGGCCTGAAGCAGGGGAGAAGTCTGGTCGAGCGGCGCAAGGCGCACGCCCGACTGTGTGGCGGCGGCAATGGCCTCCGGCGCGGCGGGGGCCAGGCCCTCCGCCAGCTTCTTCAGCGCGTCCTCCGCGTAGAGCGGCGCGGCCGCCTTGCCGACACTGAGCGACGCGAACATGATCTGCGGCTCTTTGTACTCTTCCGCCCAGCCTTCAAAGGATGCGCCCTCGGCAATCCATTGCGTGATCGCTTCGATATCCTTCTTCGGCAGCGGGCCGCCCTTGGGGGGCATCAAGTCCTCGTCCCCGTCGGGCAGGGAGATACGCTGCACAATCAGGCTTTCCTCCGGCTTCGCCGCCACCAGCGCGGGACCGCTCGAACCGCCCGCGCCAATGTGCTCCGGGGCGTCCAGCCGCAAGCCGGCCTTGGGATTCTCCGCCCCGTGGCATCCCACGCACTTCGCTTCCAGAATTGTGCGAATGCGGGACGGCTTCACCGGTTCCGCCTGCGCAGCCATGCTGCCCGCCAACACGCATCCCACCATGGCCGCCTGCCATGCCGCGTTCCATTGCACCCTCATTGCGCCTCTCCCTTGCTCGGTTCAAACGCCACGCCCGCGAGCATAACAAATGCCGAGGCAACGCGCCACCAGTGCTTGGACCGCCCGCGCGTGGAAGCGGTTGACAGCTATCGCTTAGAATGAAAACATGAAAAACATGCCTCAGATGCGCGAGATGTCGGTGCTGTCCTTCAATGAGCGCGTGTTGCAAGAGGCCGAAGATCTCCGCAATCCCCTGCTGGAACGCCTCAAGTTTCTGGGTATTTTCTCGTCCAACATGGACGAGTTTTTCAAAGTGCGCGTGGCCAGCATACACCGCCGCATCGAACTCAAGAAGCGGGGCATGAAGTCGCTGCTGGAGTCCATCAGCGACAAGTGCCGTGAACTCGACGAGCGCTTCCGCGTGGCCTATGCGGGCATCATGGCGGGTCTCGCCCAGCACGGCATCCGGATCATCAACGAACAAGAGCTGCTCTCGTTGCCCGAGGAGACCATCCGCTGGGTGGATCAGTTCTTCCGTGAGAAGGTGTTGCCCAGCCTGGTGCCGCTGGTGGCCGACAAGAACCGCCCCTTCCCCCAGCTGATGGACGGCTCGCTTTACCTGGGCGTAAAGATGCTGGGCGAAAAGACCCGCTACGCCATCATCGAAGTTCCCCCCGACCAGCCCCGCTTTGTGCGCTTGCCCGACGGCAACATCATGTATCTCGACGACGTGATACGCCATGCGCTCAATGAAATCTTCTACATTTTCGACTACGACAGCATCGGCGCCTATGCCTTCAAGATATCCCGCGACGCCGAGCTCGACATCGACAACGACTTCTCCGAGGGGTACGTGCGCAAGATGGAGAAGGTGTTGAAGCAGCGCCGCGGCGGCCGCCCCACCCGATTCGTCTACGACGCCGCCATGCCCGATGGCCTGCGCAAAATCCTCATGAAAGAGTTGCGCATCAATAACGACGACTCGCTGCTGCCCGGCGGGCGTTATCACGCGATGAAGGACTTGATGAGCTTTCCCAGCGAGAACCGCGACCTGCTGTTTCCCAAGCAGGATCCCGCGCCGCACCCCATTCTCGATCGCGAAAGCCGCCCCATGATGGCGCTCATTCGCGAGCGCGACCTGATGATCACCTATCCCTACCAGTCCTTCGACCATGTCATCCGGCTGCTGCGCGAGGCCGCGATTGATCCCGAAGTGACCAGCATCAAGATATCGCTGTATCGCGTGGCCCGTAATTCGCAGGTGGTGAACGCGCTTTACAATGCCGCGCGCAACGGAAAGCAGGTGGTGGCCAACATCGAGCTGATGGCGCGCTTCGACGAGGAGAACAACATCCGCACCTCGAACCGCCTCATTGAGGTCGGCGCCAAGGTGGTCTACGGCCTGCCCCCCATGAAGGTGCACTCGAAGATCCTGCTGATTGAGCGCAAGGGCGAGCGCATCGCCGGGCTTTCCACCGGCAACCTGAACGAGAAGACCGGCCGCCTCTACGTGGACACCATGCTGTTCACCGCCGACAAGCGCCTCACGGACGAGGTGAACCAGGTATTCGACTATCTCCAGCAGGCCGCCGGGGTGCGGGTGGTCAGCCCGCCCCGCTTCAAGCACTTGCTGGTCTCGCCCTTCAACTCACGCAAGCGGTGGCTCCAATTGATCGAGCGCGAGCGCAAGAAGGGCGACGAGGGCTACATCTTCATCAAGGTCAACCACCTCACTGATTCCCGCGTCATCGAGAAGCTGGTGCAGGCGGCGGACGATGGCGTCCGCATGGACCTCATTGTCCGCACCACCTACGCCATGCACCCGCACCCCAACATCCGCGCCATCTCGATTCTCGATCGTTTCCTCGAGCATCAGCGGGTGTACATCTTCGGCCGCGGGGCCGACCGCGAGATCTACATGAGCAGCGCCGACCTGATGGAGCGCAACCTCGACTGGCGCGTCGAGGTGGCCTTCCCCGTCCTTGACGCGCGCCTGCAGAACGAAGTGCAGCAGACCATGGCGTTGCAGGTGGCCGACACACACAAGGCCCGGGTGCTTGATGAGGAACAGTCCAACCACTACGTCGGCGGCGGCGATCTCGGCCTGCACGCCCAGCTCGAAACCCAACGCTATTACGACCAGCTCTGGGAGGTCTGCGGCGGCGGCTCCCGCCCCCCGATCCCCGTGCCGCTCAATCACGATTAGCAGTCCGGCTCAGGGATTCTGCCCCTCAATCTCGCTTCGTAGTTGCGAGGAATTCGTTCAGCACGAGCAGCGACCAAAGCCGGTGGCCGTGGCTGGCTTGGCCCGATTGGTGTTCCTGAAAGAGGGCGCGCGCCAGTTCGATGTCGGCCAAGTGCTTCAGCGGCGCTTCTGATTCGAGGATGCGTTCCCGGTAGCGCTGGCCAAGTCCGCCGCGAAACCACGCGTCGATGGGAATGGCGAAGCCCCGCTTGCGCTGCCGTAAGACCGGGGGCGGCAGAACATTCCTGAAGGCTTCCTTCGCCACCCGCTTGCTCTCGCCGCCGGACAGCTTGAGCGCGAAGGGCAGGCTGGCCGCGAACTCGACGATGCGGTGGTCCAGCAGCGGCACGCGCACTTCGAGCGCGTGCGCCATGCTCATGCGGTCCACCTTGGCGAGAACGTCGTCGGGCAGGTACAGGGCGGTGTCCACGGCAAGCATGCGGTCCCGCTCGTCCACGGTCCGCGCCGCATCCCAGGCCTCGCCAAAGGGATCCCAGTCCAGCGCCCGGCCCAAAAGCCGCTGCCGCGCAGGGGCGTCGAAGAGGGTGAGCCTCCGCCGGAAGGCTTCACGCAGCGGCAGCCCCGCATCTGCCAGGAAACGTCGCGCCTGCCCGGCGCGGGCTGAACCGGGCGCGGCGCCGAGCAAGGTCCGCATGGCGTTGCGCAGGGGCGCGGGGATGCGCGCGGCCTCTCGGCTGAGCAGGGTATGGCGCAACCACGTGTAGCCCGCGAAGAGCTCGTCCCCGCCATCGCCCGACAAGGCCACGGTCACACGCTCGCGCGCAAGGCGCGACACCAGCCACGTGGGCAGGATGGAGGAATCCGCGAAGGGTTCGCCCATGCGTTGCACCAGCTTGGGCAGCATCTCGGCGAGGCCGGGTTGGGCGAGCGATTCATGGTGGTTGGTGTGGAAGGCCTGTGCCACGGCCCGCGCGTAGGGGCGTTCGTCGGCGGAGGCATCCTCGAATCCGATGCTGAACGTCTCGACGGGCGCTTCCGACTGCCGTGCCAGGGTGGCCACCACGCTGCTCGAATCGAGCCCGCCGCTGAGGAAGGCCCCAAGGGGAACATCGGCGATTCGCTGCATGCGCACCGCGTCGTCGAGCAATTCGCGGTAGCGGCCCGCCGCGTCGCCCAGCGTCCAGGCGGGGTCCGGCTTGTACTCCAGCCGCCAATAGGCGTCTTCCTTCAGGCCACCCGCGTGAAAACGAAGCCAGTGGCCGGGTCTCAGCTTCCGCACGCATTGATAAATCGTGCGCGGCGCGGGGATGTATTGCAGGGCGAAGTAGGCGTCGAGGGCCTCGCGGTCGATGCTGCCGCCATCCCGCAGGGCAAGGCGCAAGGCCCCAAGTTCAGAAGCAAAGGCAAGGCCTCGGGACTCGACGGCATAGTGAAGCGGCTTGATGCCAAGCCGGTCGCGCGCCAGCAGCAGGCTGTTATCCTGCGCGTCGTGCCATGCCAGCGCGAACATGCCATTAAAACGGCGGAATGCATCCGTGCCCCACTCGGCCAGGGCGGCCGCCACCACTTCGGTGTCTCCCGTCGTCCGGAACGACGCGCCGCGCTGTTCAAGCTCCCGCCGAAGTTCACGAAAGTTGTAGAGCTCGCCGTTGTAGACGAGGTGATAACGGGCATCCGCCCAGCTAAAGGGCTGGTTCGCGGCGTCGCTGCAATCAATTACCGATAGCCGCGTGTGGGTGAGGCCGCCGCCCGGAAAGGTAACCATGCCGCTCGCGTCCGGCCCGCGATGCGCCAGGGCGCGGTGCATGGATTCGAGCACGGAGCTTGTGTCCGTAGGAGTGGGGAAGTCGAGGAGTCCCGCGATGCCGCACATGGTTAGCGGCGTCCCGAGTGGGATGGACCGAATGGACTTGATGGACTGATGCTACGCACTGGGTCGACTCGCGGTGAGCAGTTCAAGGTAGAGCGCCTTGTACTCGGCCACCATGCGTTCGACGGTGAACAGCCTTTGTGCGCGCTCGCGGCCGGCGCTTCCCATGCGGGTGCGCAGGTCGGAGTCCTGCAGCAGACACAGGATCTTGTCCGCGAAAAGGGCGGGGTTGCGGAAGGATTCGAGCAATCCGGTGACACCGTCCTCCACGATCTCGGGTATGCCTCCCACAGCGGCCGCCACGACCGGGCGTCCCGCGGCCATCGCCTCTATCAGCACGTTCGGCGCGCCCTCCATCTTCGAGGTCAAAACGCAGACATCCATGGCCGCGTAGGCAAGCGGCATCTCGTCCAGGGTGTGTCGAATGTGCACGCGCTCGGGTCCCCGCAAGGCCATGCCCCGCTCAATGTACTCGCGGGTCGGGCCATTACCCAAGAGGAAATAGTGGGCCTCGGGAACCATCTTGGAGACCAGGCCGCTGGCGACCACGAAAAGTCCATGGTCTTTTATCTCGGTAAAGTTTGCCGCCATACCGACGACGGGCAGGTCAGGGGGGATTCCGAATCGCTGACGGGCAGCGGCCGCATCCGGCGTCGCGAATGCGCCGGTGTCGAGGCCGTTGTATATCACACGATAACGCGACTCAGACTCGTCCTCGTGCTCGGCAGCATAGCGTGCCACAGCGTGGCTGTTCGCCACGATGGCGTCGGCCAGGGCGTTCGCCTTGCGCACCAGCCACAGATGGCGGGCTTCCTGCCATTCCGCCAGTTCCCGACGCGTGGTGATAACCACTGGCACCCCGGCTTTGCGGGCGGCACGTGCGGCCCAGTAATCGAAGCCGAAGAGATAGGACTGGACGATGTCCGGGCGGCAGGACTTGAACAACCGGGTCAGTTTGCCGGTGAGGCGGAAGTCCCACCCGGTCGACGATTCGAGCACATGGACCTCTTGCGCCAAGGCGCGCGCCTGCGGGAAAAGGCTGCCCTCCTCCCGGGTGCATATCAGCGTGATGTCGTACTCGTCCCGCAATCCCGCCATGAGCAGGAGCAATTGCCGCTCCGTGCCGCCCGGCTGCATCGACGGGATGACAAATGCGATACGGGATCGCGCGTTCACGAGAGCGTCTCCAGCGCTTCGAGCAGGCGGGGTGTCCACACGGCGAGCGAGAAGTCGCGCACAACCTTTTTCCGTGCGGCCTCACCCATGCGGGCGCGCTCGGCCGGGTCACGCAGCCGCTCGATGGCGGCCATCCACTCGTCCGGGCTATCCGCCAGCAAGCCTGTCTCGCCGTCCTCGATGAGTTCGAGCGCCACGCCAAAGCGGCTGGCGATAACGGGCTTTCCACAGGCCATGTACTGCAAGGCCTTCAGGCCGCACTTGCCCCGCCCCCATTCGTTCCCGGGCTGCGGCATCAAACCCACCGACATCCGCTGAAGCTGCGCCACCTCCGAATCGAGCGCCCAGTCCACCCGCTCAGCTGGAAACGCCAGCGGAACCGCACCCGCGCCGACCAGCAGCGCCGGGGTCTCGACACGCTGCAACACGGGCGCCAAGGGGTAAAGGTAGGGCGCGGTCGAGGGCGAACCCATCCAACCCAGCCGGTAGCGCGTGTCCGGCGGCGGGGCTGGCGTGAAGCGCTCCGTGTCCACGACGGTGGGAAAGTAACGCGGCCGGCCCCCCAGCCGCCCGGTTTCCGCTTCCAGCCAGTGGTTTCCCGCGAGCGTCAGGCGCGCGTGCCGCATCAGCGTCGCAGCCTGTGGTTCACCTTCGGGCGCGAAGGGCTTGATGAAGCGGCTGAGGGTATCGGGCGGTTGCCGGTGAACCGCGTCGTCCAGGTCGAAAACGACGCGTTGCCAGTCGGCCTCAAGGAGCCCGAGCATGCCGGGGAATGGCGCCGCAGTTAAGGATTTCTGCACGAAGACGCGGTCAAACTGCTCCAAGTCGCGCATTTGCCGGCCGCGCCGACAAGCCTCGATTACCTGCGCCACCATGGCGGGGCGCCACGGACCCCGGCCCTTGTCCGGCATCGCGCAGCGCAGCGTGCAGTCCACCCCGGCCGCCCGCAGGCCCGGCAGGAACTGGTGCACGCGGTAGCGGCTGCTCGCCGATGACGCTGGATACAGCGCAAGGAAGAGGACCTTCATGCGCACGCCAAACGGGTGAAATAGAATCGACCCTCCCGAGAGTTAATACCTTGGGCAATAACAGGCGACGAGCCGAAAAATGGCCCGCCACGGGGGGCTCCGCTTGGAACGGGTTCAACGGATGTGTACACTGTGGCCGTCTTCACCTTTCGCCCCGTCCGGGGTGACCAAAATTATATGGAGTTCCCCTGTCCATGACCGCCGCTGATCTGTTCGTCAAGTGCCTCGAGGCCGAGGGAGTCGAGTATATCTTCGGGCTGCCGGGCGAAGAAAACGCCCACTTCCTCATGGCGCTGGAGAAGTCCACCATCAAGTTCATCCTCACCCGCCACGAGCAGTCGGCGGCCTTTATGGCGGAAACCTATGGCAAGCTCACCGGCCGTTCCGGCGTCTGCCTGAGCACGCTCGGGCCCGGCGCTACCAACCTGGTGACGGGCGTGGCCAGCGCCAACATGGACCGCGCCCCCGTGGTGGTCATCACCGGGCAGGCCGGCATACGCCGCCAGCATAAGGAAAGCCACCAGCACATGGACATCGTGTCCATGTTCAAGCCCATGACCAAATGGGCCACGCCGGTCATCCATCCCGACAACATTCCCGAGGTGGTGCGCCGCGCCTTCAAGACCGCCGAGCGTGAAAAGCCGGGCGCCTGCCACATCGAGCTGGGTGATGACATCGCGGCGATGACCGCCACCAAGAGTCCATTGAACATCAACTACCTGCGGCGCTCCGTGGCCGACGACAAGATCGTCGACATCGCGATGGAGGTGATTCGCTCGGCGAAGTACCCCATCATCCTCGCCGGCAACGGCGCCATCCGTACGCGCGCCAGCAAGATGCTCCGTGAATTCTCCAGCCGCACCGGCATCGGCGTAATCAGCACCTTCATGGGCAAGGGCTGCGTGAGCCGCCACGCTCCCGAGTGCCTCTACACCATCGGCCTCAAGACCAAGAACCTGGCGAACGCCTCCATCGAGAAGGCCGACACCGTCATCACCATCGGCTATGACCTCGTCGAGTATCACCCCGGCACCTGGAACAAGTGGGGCGACAAGAAGATCGTCCACATCGACTTCCTGCCCGCCGTGGTGGACAGCGACTACCAGCTCGCCGCCGAGGTGGTGGGCGACGTGGCCCACACGCTCTGGATGATGAACGAGCGCGTGAAGGCCGAATCGTTGAAGTTCGATATTCCCCACCAGCACCGCACCCGCGAGCTGCTCAAGTACAAGTTCGAGCAGTACAAGAACGACGACACCGAGGGCGCGATTCGCCCGCAAAAGGTGCTGTGGGACGTGCGCGAGGCCATGGGCCCCGAGGACATCGTGCTCAGCGACGTGGGTTCCCACAAGATGTGGGTCGCCCAGTATTACCACTGCGACGAACCCAATACCTGCCTCATCCCCAACGGCTTCTGCTCGATGGGCTGCGCGCTTCCGGGCGCCATTGCCGCCAAGCTCGTGCATCCGGAGCGCCGCGTGCTCGCCATCAATGGCGATGGCGGCGTGATGATGAACTTCCAGGAAATTGAAACCGCCGCCCGGCTTGGGCTGAATATCGTCATCATGGTCTGGGCCGATTGCGGCTACAACCTGATCGAGTGGAAGCAGCAGCTGGAGTTCGGACACAACACCAATTGCTCCTTCAACAACCCCGACTGGGTGAAGCTGGCCGAGAGCTTCGGCTGCGCCGGATACTGGGTGACGCGGTCGAAGGACCTCGCCCCCACGCTGGAAGAAGCCTTCAACCAGAACCGTCCCGCCGTGGTAGCGCTGCCCATCGACTACCGCGAAAATGAGCGCCTGCAGGAGCAGTTGCAGATCGTGGTGTGACGCCGGAATCAGGACGAACGACGGAGGCAAGCCTCCCGCGCGAAAGCTGAGGCAAGCCCGCAGGATGCGGCCGAGCCTCGGCGCTCCAAAGGCCAATGGAGAAAGCCGATGCTGAAGAAAGCCTATCCTTACTACCTCGCGAACAAGCCGGTTTTTGCCAACGAGGACCTGGCGGTCATCGACAAGTTCACCGGCGAGGTGGCGACCCGCGTGGCCATGGCCGACGCCGGGGCCATCGACCAGGCCATTGGCGCCGCCGAGGACGCCGCCGTCGCCATGCGCAAGCTGCCCTCGTACAAGCGCCAGGCCGTGCTCGAGCACTGCGTGAAGCGTTTCCAGGAACGCTTCGACGAGCTGTCCGACGCCCTGTGCGTCGAGGGCGGCAAGCCCATCAAGGACAGCCGCGGCGAAACCACCCGCCTGATCGACACCTTCAAGATCGCCGCGGAAGAGGCGGTGCGCATCAACGGCGAAGTGATGTCGCTCGACCGAAGCGCCCGCGCCCATGGGTACAGCGGCATGTGGAAGCGCGTGCCGATCGGCCCCTGCTCGTTCATCTCGCCCTTCAATTTCCCGCTCAACCTCGCGGCGCACAAGGTGGCGCCCGCCATCGCGGCGGGCTGTCCGTTTGTGTTGAAGCCCGCCAGCCTCACGCCCATCGGCGCCTTGATCATCGGTGAGATCCTTGCCGAGACCGACCTCCCCGAAGGGGCTTTCTCGATACTGCCCTGCCGTCGCGATGGCGCCGGCCTCTTCACCACCGACCCGCGCCTCAAGCTCATCAGCTTCACCGGCTCGCCGGAGGTGGGCTGGGACCTCAAGCGCGACAGCGGCAAGAAACCCATCGTGCTCGAGCTCGGTGGGAACGCCGCCTGCATTGTCGATGAAGACGCCGACCTCGACGACGCCGTGCCCCGCATCATTATCGGCGGGTACTACCAGTCCGGCCAGACCTGCATCAGCGTGCAGCGCATCCTCGTGCACGAAAAGATTTACGACGACTTCAAGGGCCGCTTCGTTGCGGCGGTGAAAGCGCTGAAGACCGGCAACCCGAAGGACGAAGACACCTTCATCGGGCCGATCATTTCCAAGGCCGAAGCCGACCGCATGGAGAAGTGGATGAACTCCGCCGAGGCCGCCGGCGCCACGCGCCTCTGTGGCGGCGAGCGCAACGGCAACCTCATCACCGGCGCCGTCTTCGAAAATGTCCCCAAGAGCGAGCCGCTCTATGCCGAGGAGTTCTTCGGCCCGGCCACAGTGCTGGTGAAATTCAGCGACTTCGACACCGCGCTCGAGGAAGTGAACGACAGCCGCTTTGGGCTTCAGGCGGGGCTGTTCACGCGCGACATCTACAAGGTGCACCGCGCGTGGGACACCCTCGACGTCGGCGGCGTCATTGTCGGAGACGTGCCCTCGTGGCGCGTGGACCACATGCCCTATGGCGGCGTGAAGGACAGCGGCATCGGCCGCGAAGGCATCCGCTTCGCCATCGAAGACATGACCGAAATCCGCCTGCTCGTCCTGCGCACCCCGCCCTCGGAAGAGCGGTAGGCTTTATTCTTTCTTGTCCTCTGCCTTGGACTCAACGAACTTCCGGGCCCGTTTGGGGTCCGGCATGACGTCGATACCGAGGTAGCCCAGGGAACTGAAGAAGATCCACGCGGCCACGGTTTCGTCGATGTTGCCGACAATGGGCAGCATGTCGGGTATCTCAATGAGGCCCGCGCCGAGATTGAGCAGCCATATCCCAGAAAGCAAGGCGAACACGGCGGCGATGCCTTTGCCGAAGCAACCCTGGGCGTCTTCCTCTACGATAACGGTGCGCTGTCCGGCCATGCTTCAGTTCCCTCTTGGGGCGTCAGCCCCGCGTCCAGCCGCACCTCGATTTCCAGGTCCGGCGCGAAGGGCGCAATCGCCGCCTTAACCAGCGTGGTCATCATCACGTAGGCCTGCTCGCGCGCCTCCTTGAGCACCAGCGGTTCTTCCGCCGCCTCGATGACCAGGCCACGAAGTTGGGAGCGCGCCTCGGATTCCAGGCGGTCGCCGCGCCAGTCGGGCCAGTAATCCTGCAAGTGCAGCCAGCCGATGTCCTTCTTCACTTCCCAGTCCGCCGGGTCAGCCGACACCGCGATGAGCTCGCGGTCAAGCCGTGGTTCGGGCACGGTCACCACGAGCTTGTTCGTGGCTTCGTCGTAAGTGAAACTCCTCGCGGCCAGGTCATGCAGCGGTATCACGTATTGCACGCGGTTGTTGTTCACCTTGATTTCAACGGCGCTATCGTCCACCGGGATGGAATCCCAAATCACGGCCTTGCTGCTTTTCTCCGCGCGCACCGAGAGGTTGCGCGTCAACACCACCAGCTTGCCCTGCGCGCGCAATTCGCCCAGCGCGGACTCGATGATCGTGGTGGTCTCCACCTTGGGCTTCGCTGTCTCCGCGGCAACCTTCAGGCCGTCCTTGAGATCCTGATAGACCGTGGCGCCCGCGTCGCCCACAGACGCCATCGCGTCGGCAGCGTCCTCCTGCGCCACGCGCAGCGAGGGGAGGAAGTACACCGCCAGGCCGCTCGCCGCGAGGGTCATCACGATAAGGGTGGCGGCGATAGCCGCCCAGGCCTGAGATCGGGGCTTCATCACCACAATGGGCCGCTCGTCCACCGGCGGCGGCGCAGGTGCAACGCTCGGCACAGCAGGAACGGCCGCCTGGGAAGCGACTACTTCCGGCGCGCTGCTCACGGGAGCATCGATGGAGGGCGCTTGCGGCGCCTCGTTCTCTGGCTTGTTCTCGGTTTCGTCGCTCATGCACACCATGCCTTGGGCATACGATCCGGCGGCTCCCCGGAAAGTTGCCTTAAATTAGACGCGCCCCAACCGATAAGGTTTAGCCTCGAAGTTCAAGGGAGGCAGAACTCCTCGGCACGTTTGCCCTCGCCATTACTTCAGAACCCGGTTCTATGCGGAGGCTCTTGGAAAACATCCCCCGCCCTTCGGGCACCCCGTTCAAAGGGGGACACCAAATCGGCGCTTTCGTTTGTCCCTCTTGGAAAGGGGAAGGCACACCCGAACGTGCCGAGGGGGCGACGGGGGATTTTCTTCAAGCTTCGATGCAGAGTCTACTCCCGAGCCGGCTGAATCAACACGTCGGGAATTTCGACCCCGCGTGGCAGCAGCAGGGCGTCCACCGTGGCGCGGGCCACGTCCTCTGCACGCAGGTAGCGCTCCGGCTCGTGGGGCAGGCCGCCCTGCTCGTTGAGCTGCCGTTGCATGGGGGTGTCCACCTTGCCTGGAAAGACCGACACGACCCGCACCCCCTTGGGCCGCAGCTCCTCGCGCAGGGTGTCGGCATAGGCCTTGAGGGCGAACTTGCTGGCGCAATATGCGCCGAACTGTGGAAACACCCGCAAGCCCGCTCGGGAATTGATGAAGGCAATCTGGCCGCCGCGCGCGATGAGCGAGGGAGCAAGGCGTTGCACCAGTTGCCCAGCCGCCAGCACGTTGATGCGCAGCATGGCGTCGAAAGTTGCGCGGTCCGTATCCGCCGACGCGCCGCGCGAGGCCATGCCCGCCGCGTGCACCAGCACGTCGATGCCGCCATAGGTGTCGAGCGCCCAATCGGCCAGCGCGTTGCAGCCCGCTTCGCTTGAGAGGTCGGCGGCATAACTTTGAACGTGGCCGCCCTGGCTGTTGGCGAAATCGGTAAAGGGCTGCAAGCGTGCGGCGTCCCGGCCCGTGGCCGCAATCCATGCGCCCGCCCGGGCCAGCGCCACGGCCGTGGCCTGCCCAATGCCGCTGCTTGCCCCTGTCACCAGCGCTATCTTGTCCACCAGTTCCGGCATGGGCTTAGTCCTCGAAATCCGGGTAGGCCGCGTCGCGCGGATGGATGACCTTGGGCGCTGCGGGCCATGCAATGCCGAAGGCCGGATCGTTGTAGCGCGCGCCCCGCGCGGCGCCGCCCTCGAAGTAGGCGCTCATCAGGTAGTCCACGCGCGCGTTCTCAGTCAGGGTAATGAAACCATGGGCGAAGCCCTCGGGGATGTACAACTGCCGGCCGTTCTCCACCGAAAGCTCGACACCGTAGTGCTGCTTGTAGTTGGGCGAGCCGGGCCGGAGATCGACCACGACATCGTATACCGAGCCAACGGAGCAGCGCACCAGCTTGATCTCGGCGTGGGGCGCCGCCTGCCAGTGCATGCCGCGCAGGGTATGGGCGTGGTGGTTCTGGCTCACGTTGTGCTGCACCCACGCGGTGCACAGGCCATGCGCGGCAAACTCGCGCTGGCAATAGGTGCGGGCGAAATACCCGCGCTCGTCGGCATGGGGCTCCTGCGTAATCAGCCAGGCCCCTTCCAATGGCGTCGCTTCGAAAATCACGAAGGGTTCCTTGTCCCGGTTGCGTGGCGCTCCTATAATCGCCGTTCGGATTATACGCGCGCGGGCCGCGCGGTCCCATGTCCAGAGGAGAAGCCCCATGCCCGGCCCCAGCCGCCTTGGCCCCCTGTTCGATCGCCATCAACTCGACTTCCATCCCCTGGCCGAACGAGAGGACCGGGTCTTCGTGCAGGAGGATTTCGTTCCGCTGGACGCAACCCCCGCTCCCTTGCCGGAGAATGCGCGGCGCGCGATTGCCGAGGCGGCGGAACGCCTGCGCTCTGCGCGGGAGAATGGGCGTTCCCGCATGCTCACCTTCGGCGCGCACGCCATCAAGAACGGCCTCGGCCCCATCATGGCGCACCTCGTCGAGCAGGGCTGGATCACGCATCTTGCCACGAACGGCGCCGGCATCATTCACGACTGGGAGTTCGCCTTCCAGGGGCACAGCAGCGAGCATGTGCAGAAGAACGTCGAGCGCGGCCTCTTTGGCATGTGGCAGGAAACCGGGTACTACCTGAACCTTGCGCTGAACGTCGGCGCGTATTTGGGCATGGGCTACGGCGAGTCCGTGGGGAGCATGGTGGAAAGCGAGGGGGTGGAGATACCGGCGCAGGACGATCTTGAACTGGCGGTCACGAATGCGCTGGCGGCGGGTCAACCCGGCCGCGCGGCCGCCGCCGCCGACCTGCTGCACGTGGTGCGCGATCTCGACATCGCGCCCGGCTGGATGAAGATTCCCCACCCCTTCAAGCACGCCGGACTTCAAGCCGCCGCATGGCGGGCGGGCGTGCCCTTCACCAGCCACCCCATGTTCGGGCACGACATCATCTACCTGCACCCCATGAACCACGGCGCGGCCATAGGCCGGGCGGCCGAGCGGGACTTCCTCTCCTTTGTGCAGTCCGTCGCGGGGCTGGATGGCGGCGTCTACCTCAGCGTCGGCAGCGCGGTCATGTCGCCCATGGTCTTCGAGAAAAGCCTCAGCATGGCCCGAAACGTGGCCAAACAGCGCGGCGAGGACATCACGAATCACCACATGGTCATCGTGGATCTGCAGGAATCGCACTGGGACTGGACCCAGGGCGAGCCCCCGGAGGACAACCCGGACTACTACCTACGTTTCAACAAGAGCTTCAACCGCATGGGCGGCCACCTGCGCTACCTCTGCGCCGACAACCGGGACTTCCTGCTGACGCTGATGCGGGAGTTGGAAGGCTAGGGAGGCATGACGATGAATCGAAAGCGGTGCTCAATGCGAGCTATCAAGAGGAACATCCCCCGTCATGCGGCGGGCACCCCGCCACATGCCACCCCCTTCAAAGGGGGACACCAAGCCAGTGCTACTCATAGGTCCCCCTTTGAAGGGGGAAGCGCACCCGAGTGTGCCGAGGGGGCGATGGGGGATGTTCTTCGCATTCCCTTACGTATCGTGTTGACCGTATCGCTATTGCTATTGGCCGCATTCTCAGCCCATGCCGATACCCCGCCGAACGTGGTGATGATCATCAGCGACGACCAGGCCTGGAACGATTACGGCTTCATGGGGCACGAGGCCATAAAGACGCCGCATCTGGATCGGCTGGCATCGGAAGGGATGCTGTACACGCGGGGCTATGTGCCTGGAAGCCTGTGCCGGTGCAGCCTCGCGACGCTGGCAACGGGACTCTATCCGCACCAGCATGGCATCACCTCGAACGATCCGCCGGACGGCGTGGACCGGCACGCCATGCTGCGCTTCATCGAGGCGGCATCCACGCTGCCCGCGCTGCTGGCAAGGCAGGGCTATGCGAGCCTGCAAACCGGAAAGTGGTGGGAGGGAAACTATCAGCTGGGCGGCTTCACCCATGGCATGACACACGGCGATCCGAAGCGCGGCGGGCGGCATGGCGACGAGGGGCTGAAGATTGGCCGTGAGGGTCTGGAGCCCATCAAGAAATTCCTGGACGAGACGAAGGACAAGCCCTTTTTCTTGTGGTATGCGCCCTTCTTGCCGCACGAGCCGCACAATCCACCTGAGCGCCTGCTCGCGCAATATCGCGCGGAAGGACGGCCCGAGAACGTGGCCAAGTACTGGGCGATGTGTGCATGGTTCGACGAAACAATAGGCGAGCTGCTCGGGCTGCTGGAAGCCGAGGGCAAACGCGAGAACACGATGGTGGTCTATGTGGGCGACAATGGCTGGGTGGCCAACCCCAACGGGCCGGGCTTCGACGACCGCAGCAAGCGCTCACCCTACGACGCCGGACTGCGCACGCCCATCATCGTGCATTGGCCGGGCCGCATCGAACCCCGGCGCGACGACGTCACTCCCGTGCTCAGCCTCGACTTGGTGCCCACGATATTGCGGGCTTGTGGCGCGGAAGTGACCTCCGACATGCCGGGGGTGGATCTGTTGAGCGGAAAGGCCAAAGAGCGCAAGCGTATTTTTGGCGAAGTGTTCACCCACGACGCGGTCGACCTGGACCACCCCGAGCGGAGCCTGCTCTATCGCTGGTGCGTGGACGACGAGTGGAAACTCATCCTGCCCCAGGACACCGCAGTCCCGGCCGAGCTTTACCGGATCACGGTAGATCCCTTCGAGCAGAACAACCTTGCTGCTGAGGAACCCGGCCGCGTGAAGAAGATGTCGGAGGCGATAGAGGCATGGTGGGCTTTGCCATAGGCCCCTTTTTCAATTCGCCTCCATGCCATACTTCTGCAATCGATACCGCAACGATCTTGGCGTAAGCCCCAGCATGGCAGCCGCCTTTTTCTGGGAGTAGCGGCTGCGTTCGAGGGCCTGGTTAATCCAGGCCTTCTCCAGGTCTTCCACGACGGCCTCGAGGTGCATTCCTTCCTGGGGCAGGGCGAAGAGCGAGCCCGGGTCGGACGCATTGTTTTCGGGCGGGGTGAACTGGCGCACCTCGACGGGCAGGTCGTCCACCGTGATACGGTCACCGTTGCAGAGCGCCACCACCCGCTCCATCATGTTGCCCAGCTGGCGCACGTTGCCGGGCCAGCCATAGCGCGCCAACAGCCCCATGGCTTCGGGGTCGATGCCGGGCGCGGGGCGGCCCATGCGCTTGGCGTGCGACTGGATGAAATGTTTGGCCAGCAGCGGAATGTCCTCGCGGCGCTCGCGTAGCGCGGGCACGGTGAGCGGAATCACGTTGAGCCGGTAATAGAGGTCGCTGCGAAACTCGCCCTCCTCCGACATCTTCTGTAGATCGCGGTTCGTCGCGGAGACCAGACGCACGTCCACCTTGGTGGAGGTGGTTCCACCCACGGGAGTCACCAGTTTGTTGTCGAGCACGCGCAACAGCTTCACCTGCAGCATGAGCGGCATCTCGCCAATCTCGTCGAGAAAAAGCGTGCCCCCATTGGCCGACACGAACAGGCCTTCCTTGTCCTCGTTGGCCCCGGTAAAGGCCCCCTTCTTGTAGCCAAAGAGCTCGCTCTCGAGCAGCGTCTCGGGAATGCCGCCGCAGTTGATCGCCACGAAGGGCTTGTCGCGCCGCTCGCTCAATTCATGCAGGGCGCGCGCCACAAGCTCCTTGCCCGCGCCGCTTTCGCCGTGGATGGCGATGGTGCTCGGCAGACGCGCCACGCGCCGCACCATGCTGAGCAGTTCCTGGAAGGGCGCGCTCTGACCCACCATGAAATCGAGCCGGGCGTCGCGCGACTGCTGCGAACGCAGGGCCTCGTTCTCGCGGCGCAGGTCGCGCTGCTTGATGCCACGCTCGATCCGAATGCGTATCTCGTCGTTCTTGAAGGGCTTCTGGATATAGTCCGCCGCCCCGATTTTCATGGCTTCCACCGCCGCCTCCACCGAGCCATGCGCCGTCATCATGAGCACCGGAATGCCCGGCGCCTCCGACACGATCCAGCGCAGCAGCTTCAGCCCGGCCTCGCGGTCGTTGCCCATGTAAAGATCGGTGATGATCATGTCAAAGGACTCGGCGCTGACCAGCGCCTTCGCTTCCTCGGGGCCCTTGGCCAGCGCGACGTCGTAGCCCGCGCTGCCCAGCACGATCTCGAGCACCTCGCGCATGCTCAACTCATCGTCAACCACCAACACATGAGGCTTTGCGGACATGGGGGGAACCTCCAAAATCAGGCGGCGGGCAGGCGCATGACGAGGCACGCGCCGCCCTCGGCGCGGCTGGCAGCCTGCAGGGTGCCATTGTGGGCGGTGACGATGCGCAGGCACACCGCCAGCCCCATGCCCACGCCGCGCTCTTTTTCAGTATAGAAAGGCTCAAATATGCGGGCAACCTTGTCGGGCGGAATGCCGGGCCCCTCGTCTTCCACGCGCACCTCCACCGAGGCCCCCTGCGAGAGCACCTTCACCGTCACGACGCCCTTGCCGCCACAGGCTTCGATGGCGTTCTGCACGAGGTTGCTCACCACCTGCCGGATGCGGGTTTCGTCGCAGCTGGCCTCGCAGGGTGAATCCGGGTACTCCTCGCGGATCGTCAGCTCCGCGCAGTCGTCATGCTGCATGCGCAGCCCGGCGCATACCTCGCCCGCCAGTTGCCGCAGATCGATGGCGGCCCGCTTCAGTTGGGGTTCGCGCGCGAAATCGAGGAAGCCGCTGACGATCTTGTTGAGGTGGTCCGATTCGCGCACGGCAATCTCCGCCAGCCGCGCCGCGATAGCGGGGTCCTGTGTGTGGTGGCGCAACTCGTCCATCGCGCCGCGAATGCTGGCCAGCGGGTTGCGAATCTCGTGGGCCAGCCCGGCGGACATTTCCCCCAGCACGGCGAGCCGGTCCTGCTGTTGCAGCTCCTGCCGCATGCGCGCAATCTGGGTCAGGTCGGTGAACGAAGCGATGATGCCCGAGACCCGCCCGCCTTCATCGCCGAGGCGGCTGGTGGTGAGCCCCAGCAGCACCGTGTCGCCGTTGGCCCGTTCGGCGTAGAACTCGTAACTGCTGAAATGCTTGTCGGAACGAAGCGCGGTGGTAAGCGGGCACTCCGCGCCGGAGGCGGGGCGCAGCACGCCATCCACATGGCGGCCGATCGTGTCGCCCTCCACCAAGCCAAGGATGTCGCAGGCGGCACGGTTGATCGCCCGCACGATCCCCTTGGTGTCAGCGATCATGAAGCCGCTGTTCATGTTGTCGAGGATGTCGCGCTGGAACTGTTTCAAGCGGCTGAGGCGCTGGTTCCAGTAGCCGCTGATGAAGGCGGTGAAGAAGAAGGCGATGGCCTGGATTAGGAAGTTGTACCAGTGGGCCAGCAAGTCGGGCGCGGTCTGCGCGCCGAGCACGAAATGCATCAGCATGTAGAGCGTGGACAGGCTGGCGAAGAGAAAGCCCTGGATGAATCCCAGCAGCACGCCGGCCTCGAGAATCACCGTGACGATCAGGAAGGTGAAGAAACTTTCCTCGCCTCGCGTGAAGCTGATGGTCGCCACGACGACCCCGAAGTCCACG
This sequence comes from Candidatus Hydrogenedentota bacterium, assembly GCA_046047315.1. Classification (GTDB taxonomy): domain Bacteria; phylum Hydrogenedentota; class Hydrogenedentia; order Hydrogenedentales; family JAEUWI01; genus WGMK01. Next base: position 53,522 of record JBJOID010000062.1, read on the forward strand.
GCCATCTGGGTCCAGGTGAGCACCGACGAGACGGTGCGCTCGCGCCGGAGCACGATGAAATACCAGAAGCTGCTGGCAAAGGCGGCAAGATAGATGCACGCGAGGACGATGGCGTATTCGACCAGCTCGGGGAGCAGCAGGGTGCCGGCGGTGAGCACCAGCAGCAGCACCAGCCGCGCAAGCCCCACGAACCAAAGCCAGCTGGAGGGGCCGTCATAATGCGGCCGCAGCGCCTGGTAGAACGACGCGATCCGGGTTCGGAGTCCGGGTCTCACATGCCCTTTTCCAGCAGGTGCTGCAAGCCCTCAGGATCAGAGCTCCGCTTGAAGGCCATGTCGGTGGTGATGACGCCGCGCCGCATCAGGCGATAGAGCGACTGGTTCATGGTCATCATGCCTTCGCCCTTGCCGATTTCAATCATCGAGGGAATCTGCTCCAGCTTTTCCGAGCGAATCAGCGCGCGGATGGCGGGATTGGGCAGCATGATTTCCATGGCCATCACGCGGCCCATGCCGTCGGCGCGCGGCACCAGTTGCTGCACCACCACCGCCTCAAGCACGAAGGACAACTGCGTGCGCACCTGATCCTGCTGGCCGCTGGGGAACACGTCGATGATGCGGTTCATCGTCTGGAGCGCATCGTTGGTGTGCAGCGTGGCGAAGGCCAAGTGGCCCGTTTCCGCCACGGTGATGGCCGCCTGGATGGTTTCGATGTCGCGCATTTCGCCGACCAGGATTACGTCGGGGTCTTGGCGCAGCACGCGCTTGAGCGCCTCGGAGAAACTGCGCGTGTCGGAATGCACCTCGCGCTGGTTGATAACCGACTGGTTATGGTTGTGCAGGTATTCGATCGGGTCCTCGATCGTGATGATGTGCACGTTGCGCTCGGAATTGATCTTGTCGATGATCGACGCGAGCGTGGTTGACTTACCGGAGCCCGTGGGCCCGCAAATCAATACGAGGCCGAGCGGGCGGTAGGCCAGGTCGGACACCGCGCGCGGAAGGCCCAGCTGTTCCGCCGACAAGATCTCGAAGGGAATGGCGCGGAACGCGCCCACCACGCTGCCGCGATCGCGGTACACGTTCAGACGGAAGCGGCTCAGTCCCTCGATGCCGAAGGAGAGATCGCATTCCTTCGTCGCTTCGAACTCGGACACTTGGTCCTCGTTCATCACCGTGTAGATGATTTCCTGCGTCTGGTCCGCCATCAGGCGCGGATAGCCCTCAAGCGGTTGCAGCCCCCCATGCAGGCGGATCATGGGCGGCGCCCCCACCACGATGTGCAGGTCGCTCGCGCCCTCGCGAATCATCTTCGTCAACAGCTCGCGAATGCTTGGCGTGGCCATAATTCACCCCTCTCCAATCTACTTGTCGGCAGAACCCGACCCTAATCCGCAGGCGTATGCTCCAACACTTGCTCGATGGTGCTCAGGCCCTTGGCGGCCTTGGCCAGCGAGTTTTGGCGGAGCGACTTCATGCCGCAGGCGATGGCGGCCTGTTTCAGTTCGTAGCCCGAGGCGCGGCGCAGCACAAGCGGTTGGATGTCCGGCCAGTTCAGCAGCACCTCGACCACGGCCACGCGGCCGCGATAGCCGCTGTCCTTGCACTTGCTGCATCCGCGTCCACGCACCCACTTGATCTCGTCGAGGTAGTCGAAGCCTCGGTACTGGATGCGGTCGAGCACCTCGTCCGGCACGTGGATGCGCTCCTTGCACTCGGCGCACACGCGCTTCATCAGGCGTTGCGCGGCGGCCAGCGCCACGGAGGATTGCACCAGGAAGGGCTCGATGCCCATGTCGATCAAACGGGGGAACACGCCCGCCGCGTCATTGGTGTGCAGCGTGCTCAACACGAGGTGGCCGGTGAGCGCCGCCTTCACGGCCACGTCCGCAGTTTCGCCGTCGCGGATTTCGCCCACCATCACCACATCCGGGTCTTGGCGCAGAATTTGCCGCAGGGCGTCGGCGAAGGTGAAGCCGATGCGCGAGTTCACCTGCACCTGGTTCACCCCGAAGAGGTCGTATTCCACCGGGTCTTCCACGGTCACCACGTTGGTCTCGATGTCGCACAGCTTGCTGAGCGCACTGTAGAGCGTGGTGGTCTTGCCGCTGCCGGTAGGGCCGGTCAGCAGGATCATGCCGTGGGGCAGCTGCAGCGCCTCGCGGAATGCGTTCATGGGCTGCGGCTCGAAGCCGAGGCTGTCGAGGTCGAGCGTGAGGTTGCCGCGGTCGAGCACGCGCAGCACCACCTTCTCGCCAAACTTCACGGGCAGGAAGCCCACGCGGAAGTCGATCTCGCGGTCGTTGTAGCGAATGCGGAAGCGGCCGTCCTGCGGAAGGCGGTGCTCGTCGATGCGGCATCCGGCGAGAATCTTGAGGCGCGCGATGAGGTTGTGCTGGAGGCTCTTGGGCGGTCCCTTGGCCTCCTCGAGCGTGCCGTCCACGCGGTACCGGATGCGCATGATTTTCTCATACGGCTCGATATGGATGTCGCTCGCCCCGCGCTCAAGCCCGTTGAAGAGAATCAGGCGCACGAGCTTCTTGACCGGCTCGTCCTCCGCGCCCGCTTCGATCTTCGACACGTCCTCAATCTCGGACTGGTCTTTAAGCTCCTGCAGCGCGTCGGCCTCGCTGCCGCCGCCCACCAGCGACTTGTACAGGCTCTCCGCCTTGTCCCCGCCGTAGTGGCGGTTGATCGCGTCGCGCAGTTCCGAGGCCACCGCCACCACCGGTTCGATGTCGTAGCTGGTGAGCATGCGCAGGTCGTCGAGCGCCATGATGTTCAGCGGGTCGGCCATCGCCAGTGTCAGCACGTCGCCGGTCACGGATACCGGCAGCATCTGGTACTGGCGCGCCAGCGTCTCCGGCACCTCGGCCAGCACCTCCTTGGGGATGGAGTAATGCGCCACGCGGATGTGCGGTATGCCCAGCTGCTCGCTCAGCGTGACGACCAGGTCTTCCTCGGAGAGGTATCCCTTTTCGACCAGCAGCGTCGGCAGGCTGTTGCCCGTGGCGCGTTGCAGGTTGATGCACTCGGTCAGCTGTTCCTGCGTGACCAGCTGCTGCTCCAGCAGCATGTCGGGCAGGCGCTTCTTCGCAAACTTCGTTGCCATGGGCAGACTCCTAGCGCGGCGCGCGCGCCTTGCGCCGCCACTCAGCGCAAGCACTACTTCTCGTCATCAGGCGGCCTGCTCGTCACCCAGATGGCTGAGGATTTCGCTTGCGGATTCGCAGGAGATTTCCTGGCCCACCAGGTCGGAATAGGCGATGATCTTTCTCAACGAACCGGTCATCTTCCGGATGTCTTTGGGCACCCGCATCGCCACCAGGTTCAGTATCTCGTCGGGCAGCCCGGCCTTTTGCGTCTGGGCCGCCTGCCGCAATATCTCGACGCGGGCCTCCCATTCGGGAGCCTTCAATTCGGCCACGATGCCGCTGGCGAACCGGGACACGAGGCGCTTCTCAAGCAGGCCCAGCCGGTCCGGCGCCTTGTCGGAAGCGATGATAATCTGTCTCCCGGCACGGTGCAACGTGTTGAAAATATGGAAGAATTCTTCCTGCGCCTCCACCCGTCCCCCGAGAAACTGGATGTCGTCGAGGATGAGCACTTCCCAACAGCAGTAGTTTTCCCTGAAGGCGTCCATCGCCTTGGCCGAGGCCGCCTCGCTCAAGCGGCGCGAGAAGTGGCTGGCGCTCACGTAGCCCACGCGCAAGGATGGATTCTTCTCGTTGATGGCGTTGCCAATCGCGCTGATAAGGTGCGTCTTGCCCAGGCCGACGCTGCCAAAGAGGAAGAAGGGGTTGTATTCCCCGCCCGGTTTGGCCGCCACAGCCTGCGCCAGCTTGAATGTAAATGCGTTGGCCTTGCCCGCGATGAAGTTCGAGAAGTTGAAAGTCTCGGTCGGCTGGTCGGTTTCCAGCGCGTCGTAGACCTGCTGGTCCGCCTCGCGCTGCGGGTCGTCGTCGCCCTGCTTCGGGATGCGCCCGTGAAAGGGCATTACCGAGCTGTGCGCCCCGCGCTTCACCAGACGGCTGCCGTCCTGGTTCTCGTGCGTGCTCACCTGCTCGGCCAGCAGGGCAGCCTGCTGCACGGACTGCAGCGCGCTCTCCGCGATCTGTTCCAGCTTCTGGCTGGTTTCCGCCTGGGCCTCGCGCAGGGCGCTTACCACCTGCGCGATGCTGTCGCCATCGGAAGGCTTGGCGCCCATGGCGCGAATCTGCACCAGCAGCGCGGCCATCGCCTCCTGCATCGCCCCGCCCACACTGTCGCGAATCAGCGCGGCGAGGGCCTCGGGCGGCAGGGCAGCGTCCCCGCCAGCCGCCGGGGACGGCGCAGACACCGTCGCGCCCCGCAGGCTTTGTGAAAGTTTTTCTGCCATCTCGGCCTGGGAAGAGGCAATCAGTTGGGCAATGCTTTCGAGGCTGGGTTGCGCGGCCTGCTCGGCCCGCATCTTCACCATCAGCGCCGCCAGCGCCTCTTGAAAAGCGCCGCCCACGCTGTCGTGCAATACATTCGCCAACGCGCCCATGTCTACGCCGCCACCCGCCGCCGGGACCGCCGCCACGGGTTGGCTTGCGGGCAGCGATTCCCTCAGCGCCTCCTTGATGGCCTGCGCGTACACCTCGGGAGCAACGCCGCCGCCACCCCCATTTCCCATGTTCTTGCCGATATCCTGGAAGCCTTCACGCACCGCGTTCAGCAGGGCGGCCTGCGTGGATTGCAAGGCCTGCGCAATCGCCGCCGCCTCCGCACCCGACGACTGTGCGGGAGTAGCCGGCGCCGCTGGCGCGGAGTGCGTCGGGGCCGGCGCGGCCGTGGCGGGCTGGGGCCTGGGGGGTTCTGGCTTGGGGGCGGGCGCCGCGGCCCGCAGGCCCAGGCTTTCCGCGGTAAGGGAATGCTGGCCCCCGTTCTGCTGCTTGCTCGCCTGCTCGCCAAAGACCTTCTCGGAAACGATGGCGTAATGTTCCCAGTTGCAGAGAATCGGCTTGATGCGCAGCTCCGGGCAGGATTCCCGGATAGCTTGCAGCGCTTCGAGATCGAGTGGATCCACCATCGCCACCGTGAGGATGCGGCCCAGCTTGTCAATCGGCAGCACGTGGTGCTGGCGGCAAACTTCCGCCGGAATCAACTGCAGCACATCGGGCCCGATGTTGTAGTCCAACAGGCTCAAGTGAGGTATCTTGCACTGCTTCACCAGCGCGCTCGCCACCGCCTCCTGAGACACGAACCCCTGGCGCACGAGGATGCGCCCGAGAAAGCCGCCCTCCGCCGCCTGCATGGCGAGTGCCGCGTCGAGCTGCTCCTGGCTGATCAGCCCTTCTTCCAACAGCAACTGCCCCAGGGTTTTCTGGGGCTCGAAGGTGGTGCCTCCAAGGAGGCTATCGGTGGATGAACCAGCCGTGACCCGTACTCCAAAGCAAACGCGACCGCAACGCAGAAACCAAGGAAGTTTCTTGACACAAGCTACGAATAAGACGCATCGTAGCCATCTTGAATTCTACCCGGCTTCGGTATCCCCGTCAAGCGGTGAAAGCTGCGCAGGCCGATGAACAGGGCGCGGGGGCTGGTTGGCAGGGGTTCGACATACAGCGGCGGACCTGTCAGAATTTTTTTGGGAGAATACGTTGATGGGCTGCCGAAGGAGATTTGTCCTATGGACGCGATAGCGACCCACGGGCTGACCAAGGAGTACCGGCAGCTTGGCCGGCAGACGCGGCGCAGTCTGGACAACCTGAGCATCCGCATCCAGCCGGGGGAAGTCTTTGGCTTTCTGGGTCACAATGGCGCGGGCAAGACGACGACCATCAAGATCCTCTGCGGGCTGGTGAAACCGACGGCGGGGGAGGCCACCCTCTTTGGCGAAAGCGTGCGGGAACGGAAAGCGCGGCGCCACTTGGGCTATCTGCCCGAGCAGCCCTACTTCTACGAGTACCTGACGCCCCGCGAGACGATCGACTTCTACGGCCGCCTGCGGGGAAGAAGCACGGCGGAACGCACGCAGGACTGGGAGTACCTGTCCAAGCTACTCGACCTGCGCGGCATCGCCGACCAGCGCATCAAGAGTTTCTCGAAAGGCATGCGCCAGCGCATCGGCTTCGCGGTGGCGCTCGTGGGGAATCCCCCGCTGCTGATTCTCGACGAGCCCATGAGCGGGCTCGACCCGGTGGGCCGCCGAAGCATCCGGGAATTGATTCTTCGTTGTCGCGACGAAGGCAAGACCTTGTTTTTCAGTTCGCATGTGCTGGGCGACGTGGAGCAAATCTGCGACCGGGTAAGCATCCTGGCGAAGGGGAGGCTGGTCCGCGAGGGCCGCATCGATCAGCTGGTGGGGCGTGAATCCTACGGCGTGGAGATCATCCTACGCGGGCTCGACGCCGAGGGCCGCGCCCTTGCGCGGGAACGCGCCGACAGCCACCGGCAGGTGGACGACCTCGACATATTCACCACCGGCGACAAGGCCGCCGGCAACGGGCTGGTGCGCCTGGCGCTGGACCGGAACGCGGAGCTGGTGGACTACAACCCGCTCAAGGATTCGCTGGAGGCCCTGTTCATGCGCGAGCATGACGCCGCCCGCCGGGAGGACACGGCATGAGGGTCTTCACGATTGCGCAGAACACCTTCCGCGAGGCCGTCCGCGACAAGGTGCTGTATGTGCTGCTGTTCTTCGCCGCCGCCGCAATCCTCGGCTCGAAGGCGCTGGGCTGGATCAGCATTGGGCAGGACATCAAGATCGTCAAGGACATCACGCTGGCTTCCATCAGCGTGTTCGGCGCGCTCATCGCCATCTTCAGCGGCACCAGCCTGCTCTATAAGGAGATCGACAAGCGCACGCTCTACACCATCCTCAGCCAGCCCATGCACCGCTGGGAGTTCGTGCTCGGGAAATACCTCGGCCTCATGCAACTGCTGGGCATGGTGGTGCTGATCATGACGGCGGTCTCAGCGGCTTACGTCGTCGTGTTGGGCGGCGCGCTCGACGGGCTTTATTTTCTGGCCGCCCTGCTGATCTTCTGGAAGCTGCTGCTGGTCACCGCATTCGCCGTGCTGCTCTCGTCGATCACCTCGCCCATCCTCGGCGCCGTCATCCTTTTCTGCCTCTACGTTTTCGGGCATGCCACGGGCGTGTTCCTTGATCTGCCGCCGCAGTTTGACGGCACCCTCGCCAAGACCGCGCTCGAGGGCTTTTACCACGCCTTCCCAAACCTGGCCAATTTCGACATCGCGGCGGAGGCCGCCAACGGCGTGCCCGTGTCCCCGGCCTATGTGGCCTATGTACTGGCCTATGGAATCCTATACAGCGCGGTGGTGTTGCTCTTCGCCACCGTGGCTTTTGACGGCAAAGATCTATGAACGCCTCCCCGCGAACGGGCCGCGCGATTCGCGCCGGGGCAGCGCTGCTCTTGGCGGCCGCCGTGATTGCGGTGCAGATGCGCATCGACGCCGTGCGCCCCGCGCGCGACCCGGACGACATGGCCTACCTGCCAAACGAGCGCCTGCTTACCCATTTCACCGGGGGCCTGAGCAACGTCATGGCGGACTACATCTGGGTGCAATGCTGCACCTACGTGGGCCGGCAGGTGAAGTCGAGCTGGAATTTCGAGTGGCTGCGCCAGATGGTCGAGACCGTCGTGCGGCTCGATCCCTATTTCGTGCCGGCCTACCGGTATGGCGCGATGTTCCTCGCGACGCTCAAGGCGGAGGACGAAGCCGCGCTGGACCTGTTGCACCGGGGAATGATCATCAACCCGGATTCATGGGAGCTCCCCTACGAGGCCGCCATGGTGCACCTGCTCAACCGCCGTGAGGAGGCGGACTCCAAATACAACGCGGCCTTCTACCTGAAGCTGGCCGTCGAGACCGGCAAGGCGCCCGGATACGTGGCCGATACCGCCGCATCACTGCAGGGCCAGTACAACCTTATTGGCCTTGAGAAGGAAATGTGGGAGAAGGTGAAGGACAGCGAAGACCCCTTCCTGAGCGGGCTCGCGCGCACGAAACTTGAAGAGGTGGGCATCCGGAGCAACGTGCAGGTGCTCAACGATCTCGTCGAGCGCTACCGTGTGCAGCACGGTTCCATGCCTGGGCGGATCGAACAGCTGGTGGAAGCGGGATACATCCCCGCCATTTCACCGGACCCGCAAGGGGGGCGCTATTTCCTCGGGCCGGATGGCCAGGCCATGAACGAGACCTTGCTGCACAATGCCGCGCGCGAGCAGCGGGGGCACATCGAGAACGCCATCAAGCGCTACCGCGAAATGCGCGGGGTGAACCCGGAAAAGCTGGAGGACCTGGTGGGACCAGACATGTTTTCGAAAGTACCCATGCACCCCTGGCCGGGCAAGCAGTGGCGCTACGACCCTGCCACCGGCACGCTGGAGGAACATGCGGAGTAACCGTCGCTCCGACTACCGCGCGTAGGGCGCGAAGGCGGTCTTGAAGGCAGCCTTGTTCGCGGCCTTGCGGCCCGCGTCATCAAGGCCCGCATCGCCCAGCTTGGCGGCGGTCTCGGCGTCCACGGGCGTGCCCGACCATGCCGCCGCATTGTAGAAGTCGGGCCGCGCCAGCAGCGCGTTCAGTTGCTTGAGCAGCATGCCCTTGTTCTGCACCACCAGGTCGGTCGGGTTGTCCATCAGCATCTGGCGATTCTGGGGATCGATCAGGCCGGTGATGTGTCCCGCTGCGCCGCCTCCCTGCTTGAGGGCGTTCACCAGCCCCGGCCAATCGGCGATGTCGCCCTCGCTCAGTCCGCCGCCACCACCGCCCGCCGCGCCGCCCCCCATCGAGCCAAGGTCGATCTCGGGAATCTTCACCCCGCCGATAACGGAAAATGTGCCGGTCTCCATGTTGAGGGCCATCTTCTCGCCCTGCATGTTCTGCGCGCGAGGGCTGTTCATCACGGGGTTGCCCGTGAACACCAGTTCGCCGGTTTCGAAATTCCACTCGGCCTTGCCCGCCGTAATGTCCGCCTCCGGATGCTTGATGCGCACGTTGCCCGTGAGCACGATGAGTCTCGGCTGGCCGCCGCCCTCCGCCCACTCGAAGGTGATCTTGTCCGCGGCGATGGGCAGGTCCCCCTTGGCCTCGTCGCCGGACAGCAGCACGATGCGCACGCCGCCCGACATCTCCTCGATGGCGCCGTTGAAGTTGCCCACAATGGCGCCCGCCTGCTCGATCTTCATCTTGCTGTAGCCGCCCATGCTGCCCGCTTGTGCGAACACGGGCAGGCCCGCCAACAGCAGGGCCGTAGCCAGGATTGTTTGCTTCATGATGGGGAAACCTCTCCTTCGGTCGGGACGGCGGTCTCGACAGTCTCGGCGGGCGGCGTGAAGGCCACCTCGCCCTGCACGTCATAGAGCGTGAAGCTGCCGTCGTCGGGGTACATTTTGAATTGCTGCGCGAACAGGTGCATGGCGGGATCGGTGACGGTGACGGGCGTGTCGCTCGCGGCGAGCCCGCCCGAGCCGGGTTCCCCCTGCAACCACTCCACGCGCTCCATGGCCACGGTCATCGGGCCGATCTGCGTTGTGACGCCGCCCTCCAACAGGGCGCTCTCCTCCTCGCGCAGGCGTCCGGTGGCCGCCACGAAGACCACGGGCGCGTCGCCCTGCTGGCGGGGATGCACGGTGGCCCGCGCCCCGGTGAATCGCCAGGTTCGGGTTTCATCCTGTGAGAAGCCCTCCGCCTCCACGCTGAAGGCCGGGCTGCGTTCCTGCCCCGGCACGGCGGCATCGGCATAGAGGTGCAGCTGGATGCCTTTCATTTCCAGGGCGTCGGCTGCCGCTTCGGGCTTGGGCGCCTCCTGCGCGGGTTCGGGCGGCGCGGCGGGTGGCGTGGCCGGCGTGCAGGCCGCCAACAGCATCGCGGCGCCCATTGGGAGTAGGCCTCGCTTCACTCGGCGTTCTTCCGGTAGACGAGACGCAGGCCCTTGAGCGTGAGCCAGTCGTCCACGATGTCGATGCTCTTGCCCACGCCGGCGATGACGCCCGCGAGGCCGCCCGTGGCGATGACCTTGGGCTCGCCTTCCATCTCCGCCTTGATGCGGGCCACCAGCCCGTCCACCATGTCGGCATAGCCAAAGATGATCCCCGAGCGGATGTTGGCCACCGTGTTCTTGCCGATGGCCGTCTCAGGGGCGATCAGTTCCACGCGCGGCAGCTTGGCGCAATTCTCGAAGAGCGCGTTTGCCGAAAGGTTGATGCCGGGGCAGATGATGCCGCCGCGCCACTCGCCCTTCGCCGTGACCACGTCGAAGTTGGTGGCGGTGCCGAAGTCCACAATGATGAGCGGGCCTCCGTACTCCTCGATGGCCGCAACGCTGTTCACGATGCGGTCCGCGCCGACTTCCTTGGGGTTGTCGCACTGGAGCACCAGCCCGGTCTTGATGCCGGGGCCGACCATCAACGGTTCGAGGTGGAAAAAGCTGCGGCAGACCTGCTGCAGGTTGAGGTTCAACTGGGGCACCACGCTCGATATGCACGCGCCCGTGATGCTGCGGGGATCCACGTGGATGGTGGTCATGAGCATGTTGAACAGGATGCCCAGCTCGTCCGCGGTGCGATACGTCGTCGTCACGATGCGCCAGTGCCCGGCGAGCTTATCGCCGTCGTACAGGCCCAGCACCGTGTTGGTATTTCCTACGTCCATCACCAGCAGCATGCGGTCAACTCCCTTGCTCCCAGCCTTCCCATCCCGTCACGGCCACCTGCCCGGCCCCGGTGCGTACCAGCAGGGCGCCGTCTTCCCGGATGCCCTCGGCCACGCCCTCGATGCCGTCGCGCCGGATAGGCTGCCCTATGATACCGCAGGCTTCCGACCATGCGCGATAGATTGCGTCGATCCGCCCCGAGCGCCAGTGCTCGAGGTGTGGAGCGAGCGCGGCGAGGATCGCATCCAGCAGCGCCCGGCGGTCCTGCTCTTTCCCGGTGACCATGCGCAGCGAGGTGGCGATGGCGCGCAATTCCTCCGGGAAGTCCCCGGGGGCATGGTTCACGTTGAGGCCAATTCCGAGTGCGTTCCATCCGGCACGGTGCTCGACAAGGATGCCGCATAGCTTGCGGCCATCCACCAGCAAATCATTGGGCCACTTGATGCGCACGGGCACCAGAGGGGCGAGCGCTTCGCGCAGGGCCAGCGGCGCGGCGAAGTTAAGCCCCTGCGGCGTGCCCCGCAGCGCAATGCTGAACCACAAGCCCAGCCCCGGCGCGCTTTCCCAGCGGCGCCCGTGTTGTCCCCGCCCCGCCGTCTGTCGGTCCGCCACCACCACCAGCCCCTCCTCCTGCGATTCCAGCGCGACCGTATTGGTGGAGCTGGTCTCTTCCAGCCATTCAATGCGCAAGGTTCAGGCCTCGATCAGCAGCGACACATCGGCGGCGGGCGCGGAGTGGGTGAGGGCACCGACGGAAATGAGGTCAACGCCGGTCTCGGCGACGGCGCGCACGCGGTCCAGGCTCATGTTGCCGCTGGCTTCCAGCAGCACGCCGTCGCGACTGGCGCGCGTGATGCGCACAGCCTCGGCCATCACGTCCAGCGGCATGTTGTCCAGCAGCACCGCGCCGGCTCCCGCGTCGAGCGCCTCGCGCAGTTCTTCAAGGGTCGTCACCTCAATCTCGACGCGCACGAGATGCGGGGCTGCCTCGCGCGCCGCCCGGAGTGCGGCGCCCACGCCGCCCGCCGCCCGGATGTGGTTCTCCTTGATGAGCACGCCGGAGGCCAGGTTGTAGCGGTGGTTATGCCCGCCGCCATGGCGCACGGCCTCGCGCTCCATCGGGCGCAGCAAGGGGGTCGTCTTGCGCGTGTCGGTAATCTTGACCGGCAGTGGCGCCACCGCCTCGGCATAACGCGCCGTGAGCGTGGCGATGCCGCTGAGACGCTGAAGGAAATTCAGCGCCACGCGCTCGCCCGCCAGCACGCCGCGCGTCTCTCCCTCAAAGGTGGCCAGCGCGTCGCCCGGGGCGAAGCGGCTTCCGTCGGCCATGGCCTCCCATCCGGTTGCCCGGGCACGGGCCAGCTCCAGCGCCCGCCGGAATACCCGCATCCCGCTCAACACCCCCGCCTGTTTCGCCACCAGCCGTACGCGGCAGCGCGCCCCCTCGGGGACCGTGGCGTTCCCGGTCAGGTCGCCGGGGCCAATATCTTCTTCCAGCGCCTCGCGCAGGCGCCGGTCCAGCCAGTCTTCCGTCATGTCATGTCTCCGGGAACAGGGCCGCATGATAGCAAAGCGCGCACCTCCGCCGTTCTTTCGTCGCGCCGACAGGCCCGCAAATGCTAGGCTATGCGCCTTATGAAACTTCCCGAACACATCCTGATTACCAACGACGACGGCATCGACGCGCCGGGCATCCGCCTGCTGCAGCGGGTGGTCGAAGCGGCCGGGGCGAAGCCCGTGCTGGTGGCGCCCGTCGACGCCCAGAGCGGTTGCAGCCACCACATCAACCTGTACACCCCCTTTCCCGTCGAACAGCGGGGCGAGCGCGAATTCGCCGTGCACGGTTCCCCGGCCGATTGCGTGCGCGTGGCCCTGCACACCTTCGCGCCAAGGACGCAGCTGGTGTTGTCCGGCATCAACGCCGGCGGAAACATGGGCCACGACGTGTATCTTTCCGGCACGGTGGCGGCGGCGCGCGAGGCGGCCTTCAATGGCCTTGCCTCCATCGCGCTTTCGCAATACATCAGCCCGGCGCAACACCTCGATTGCGAAGGACTGGCCCGGCGCGCCCATGCGGTGCTGGCCCGGCTGCTGGAAGAACCCCTGCCGCCGCGCGCCTTCTGGAATGTGAACTTTCCCGACACCGCGCCCGCGGCTCCCGAGCCCCGCCTCACGCGCTGCGACCGCTGCCGCAGCCCACTGCCCAACCGCTACACGGTGACCGACGCCGGCCACAAGTATGAGCGCGGCCACTACCACGCGCGCGTTTACGACGAAGGTTCCGACGTGGCCACCTGCCTCGGTGGCGACATCGCCATCACCCTCATCGAACTGTAGCGGCCAAAGTAGCCCTCGCGCGTCGTTCCTTACCGGCTCAGGTAGATCCGGATGTTGTGCGTGCTGCGGCCGGAGGCGAGGATATCGGGTTTGCCGTCGCCGTTGAGATCGCCCACGGCCACGTCCTCAGTGGCGATGCCGCCGTCGTCCACGGCATGGCGCTCGAAGCGCAGTTCCCCGCCCGGGGCGAAGGCTTCGAAGGTGTAGCAATAGAGCCCAACCCGGTCGTTGCGGGGGCTGGGTTCGCGATAGCCCGCCACGAGTTCATCGCGCCCGTCGCCGTCGAAGTCCGCCCACGCGATGGCGTGTCCCTGATTGTAGGACTCGTCGAGCACATGTCGCCGCCACGACCCGGCCTCCTCGATGGGGCCGGGCTTGTTGGGCGTGTAGACCGCCACGATGTTGCCGTGCCACGGCTCGATGGTGGCGAGGGCCGGCACGCCCTCGGCCAGGGCGCCCGTCTTGATCTCACTGGCCCCGCTGCGCGGCCAGGGCAGCGGACTGCCCGGCGATATGACGCGCGAATCCCAGTCCGAATCGGTTTGCCGCACCAGCGCGATCCCTTCGAAGGAAACCGTCAGCAGCGCGTCGCGCCCATTAGACGCGCGAAAGGGGATCAGGTTGTGCATCACGTGGAAGTCCTGCGTGATCACCTCGACCGGCCAGGGCTCCGTGAGGGGACTGGACGGCGGCGCCAGGCGCAGCAACCGCACGCCCGCCTCGCGGAAATCTGGGTCGCTGCTGCCGCGCCCCTTCAGGGGCGCCACGTAGAGCTCGGGCTTGCTGTCGCCGTTGCTGTCCGCCCAGCGGATGCGGTGCAGCGAAGGCTCCTCAAGCAGGTCCACCCGTTGCCACGGCGCACGTGGGTCGCCGTTTCGCGCGAGCAGGTGGAGCGAGCCGCCGGACAGGGTGTTCTCGAATTGCCAGTCCGCCCCGGCGGCCACCTCGGGAAGCCCGTCGCCATCGATGTCGGCCAGCGCCATGCAGACGTTGAGATTCTTCAGGCGCGGCGTAATCACGTGGCGCTGCCAGCCGGGGTTCTCATGCCAGGCTATGTCGTCGTTGCTCATGGCCACCACGTCGAGGTCGCCGTCGCCGTCGATGTCGGCCAGGGCCACGGCCGGCACCACGCCCGCATTGGCGTTCAGCTCGACCATCTCGAAGGATGGCGGGGCCGCCTGCGCGGCGAGGGACAGGGCCAGCAGGGCCGGGCATAGCAGGTTCATGGCGATACTCCCGTCGAAGGTTAGCGGCGCGCGGGCAGGTGCGGCAGATGCAGCCGCCGTTCCAGCCAGCGGGAAAGCCGCACAAAGGGCAGGCCCAGCAGCAGATAGATGATGGCGACCACGATCCCGGCGCCCAGGTAGTCGTAGTAGGTGGTCGATATTTGGCCATAGGCCTTGGTCAGTTCAACCAGGGTGATGACCGACACCAGCGAGGAGTCCTTGAGCAGCGAGATGAAATCATTCGTCACCGGCGGCAGCACAAGGCGCAATGCCTGTGGAGCGACCACATGCCGGATGGTTTGCCAGCGCGTCATGCCCAGGGCGAGCGCCGCCTCGGTTTGCGCGTGCGGCACGCTCAGGAAACCCGCGCGGTAGTTCTCGGCCTCGTAGGCCGCGTAGTTCAAGGCCAGCGCGGCCACCCCCGCCGCAAAGGGCGACAGGCTGATGCCAAGGCTGGGCAGGCCATAGAAGACCAGCAGCAATTGAATGAGCAGCGGCGTGCCGCGAACCACCTCGATGTAGGCGACCGCCAGCAGCGAAAGGGGGCGTGCCCCGTAGAGGCGCGCCAGCGCAATCGCGAAACCCAGCAACATCGCCAGCGCCATCGAGAGCACCGATATCTGGATGGTGACCAGCGCTGCCCGCCCGAACACGGGCAGATAGCCGAGGTAGCGGTCTACCCGGTCGCGCCAGGTGACTGGCTGTTCATGCCGCGCCACCCAGGCCTCGTAGGCCGAGGGCGCGACGGTGGCTGTGGCGAAGTCGCCGAACTCATTTGCCGTGAGGTCGTTCCAGAGATTCCACCGCTGGAGTATTTCCCGCAGCTCGCCGCTTTCCCGCATCGCCGTCAGCGCCTCGTTGAACTCCCGGCGCAGGACCTCGTTCTCCGGCGCAAAGGCAAAGCCATACACGATGCGGCCAATGGGCTCTCCCGCCAGCTTCACGTCGCGCCGGGGGCCCGCGTAATACAGCGCCACGGGGGCGTCGAAAAGCGCCGCATCCACCCGGCCGCGCGCCAGATCGTCCAGGCCGTTCACCTCGGTGGGATAGGCGCGGATGTCCACCCCACCCAGTGATTCAAGCACGTAGTACGCGCCGGATTCCTTGAGCGTCGCCACCACCCGCCCCTGGCAGTCCTCGATGCCATCCAGCAAAAACTCGCCCCGGCGCACGCAGAGCTGAAGGCTGGTCACGTAATACGGGATGGAGAAGGCTACCGATTCCTCGTGCTCGGGCGTGATCTCCTGCCCCTGGATGGCCACGTCGTAGAGGTCCCGCCGCAGCCCCGGGATGAGCTTGTCCCACTCGTTCTGCACCAGCACAGGTTCGCGTCCGAGGCGGGCGGCAATCGCCTCGATGATCTCGATCTCGAATCCCGCCAGGCGATCGCCGTCCTCGCTGTCCTGGAACACATAGGGCACGCCGCCCTCGAGGTCCGCGCCGTAGCGCAGCGCCGGCAGCGGATTCGCCTGCGCCGTGAGGCAAAGTAACAGCCCTGCCAGGGCCATCGCGCATCTCATGGCTGTCCGCTCCAGAACCGGCGAAGATAGCGGCGGGTGCGCTCATCCCTCGGCGAGACGAACAACCCGTCGCCCGGGGCCTCCTCGATGAAGTGGCCCCCTTCCATGTAGATGATGCGGTCGGAAGCCTCGCGCGCGAAGCGCATCTCGTGGGTCACCACCACCTGGGTCATCCCTTCGGCATGGAGCGCGCGCATCACTTCAAGCACCTCGTCCACCAATTCGGGATCCAGCGCCGAGGTCGGCTCGTCATACAGCATCACCTCGGGATCCATCGCCAGCGCCCGGGCAATCGCGGCGCGCTGCTGCTGTCCCCCCGAAAGCTGGTGCGGATATTTGTCCCGATGCGCCGCGAGGCCCACCTTTTCCAAAAGCGCCGCCGCATGCCGGCGCGCTTCCCCGCGTGGCCGACCCCGCACCACCGTGGGCGCAAGCGCCACGTTGTCCAAGGCGCTCAGGTGGGGGAAGAGATTCAGCGACTGGAACAGCAGCCCCACCCGCTCCCGCAGCCGGTGGGCCGCCTGGTGGAAGGCGCCGCGTCCCGGTTCCGCGTGCAGCGTGGCGTCGTCCACCCGCACCGTTCCCGCATCCGCGGCCTCAAGCCCGTTGATGCAGCGCAACAGGGTGCTCTTGCCGCAGCCCGAGGGACCGATGATTGAGAGCAGCTCGCCGCGCGCCACGCGCAGGTCCACCCCCGCCAGCACCCTGTGTCCGGCGAAGGACTTGGCGAGTCCCGAGACTTCGATAATCGGCGGCATGGATTCCGTCATGCGGGCTTCAGGCCGCGCCCTGCCGCGACTTCAGCAGGTCGCGAATCTCCGCCAGCAATTCTTCTTCGCGCGTAGGAGCGGGCGGTTCCGGGTCCGCTGCCGCAGCCTGTTTCGTGCGCAGCACGAAACCCAGAAACTTCACGGTGAAGAAGAAGAGGGCCAGCGACACGATCAGGAAGTTGACGATTTCGCCGAGGAACAGGCCGTAGGGGATTTCCTTTTCGCCCACCATCAGTTTCCAGCCGAGGTAACCCTGCTCGCTGGGCGTCAGGAGACCCACGGTCGGCATGATGAGGTGCTTCACCAGGGAATCGACGATCTTCCCGAAGGCGCCCCCGATGACCACGCCCACCGCCAGCTCGATGGCGTTGCCCTTGAGGGCGAAGGCCTTGAATTCGTCCACCAGGCCCCGGGCCCTTTTGGCGGCCCCCGCCGCCGCCGCGTTCGCGAGATTGCTCATGGTATCCCGTGCTCCCTTTTTGGCGCGGAGGATTCATCCCTCCGCAGGAGAGCGCAGCATAATCCAGCGTCGCGGCCGCGCGCTATCTCTCACACGGCGCGTATCTCGTCGATCATCCCGGTGCTGTCGCCAAACTGCTCCACCTCCACCCCCATCGCGTCAAGCATGGTCAGGTAGAGATTGCAGAGCGGCGTCTCCTTCTCGCTGGCCACGTGGTATCCGGTGCGCAGGCTGCCGCCGCCCCGGCCCGCCAGCAGGATCGGCAGGTTGTTCGGGTTGTGCAGGTTGCCGTCGGACATGCTGGAACCAAAGAGAATCATGCTGTTGTCCAGCAGGTTGCCCTCCCCCTCGGGGATGGCGCGCAGCCGGTCCAGCAGATACGCGAACTGTTCCGTGTGCCAGCGGTTGATCTCCATGTACTGGCGGATTTTCTCTTCCTTGTCCTCATGGTGCGACATGTCGTGGTGTCCGCCCGATACCCCGGGCAGGAAGGAGAAATTGCGCCCAGAGACGTCGTTGGCAAACATGAAGGAGGTCACCCGCGTCGAGTCGGTCTGGAAGGCCAGCACCATCAGGTCCATCATGATTTGGATGTGCTCGCGGAAATCCGCCGGCACGCCCGCCGGGGGCGGCGGCAACTCGGGGTTGGTCTCGGGCCGCCAGTCGCGCGGGTCGGGATTCTGCGCGAAGGCGATGCGCCGTTCGACCGCGTGGATGGATTCCAGGTACTCGTCGATCTTCACCTGGTCGTCGCGGCCCAGCTTGCGGCGCAGCCGCTTCGAGTCGTCCAGCACCAGGTCGAGGATGCTCTGCTTGTCGTCGCCACGCAGCGCCTTGCGCATCTCGCGGCCCGTGGCGTCCTTGTAGCCGAAGAGCCGCTCGTAGACGAAGCGTGGATTGATTTCCTTGGCCACCGGCAGCGTGGGCGTGCGCCAGGAGATGTACGAGCCATACAGCCGCGTATAGCCCACGTTGCTGTCGATGCCCGAGATCACCGGGTCGATGCCCAGCTCCAGCGAAGGGATGGGCGTCATGTGGCCCAGGCGCTCAGCGGCGAGCTGGTCCATCGAAATGCCGCCCGCGCTGATGTTCTTGCCCGTGGTTTTCATCACCGGCTCGCCCGTCAGGAAGTTGGCGGTCTTCGCGTAGTGGCCGTCGCCCATGCGGCTGGCGGCCTTGTCCAGCTGCGACAGCACGTTCACATAGGCGCGGTGGCGGTTGATCGGTTCGAGCGCGTAGGGCGTCCGGTAGCCGAGCCCCGTCTCCTTTGGAATCCACGCGTCCTGCCAGACTCCGTTCGGGAAGTAGATGCAGGCCATGCGCACGGGCGGCTTGGGCCCGGCCACCGCGGCGGCGGCCCGCTTGGGGGCAATCATTGCGTCGAGCAGGGGCAGCGCCATGGCGGCCCCCATGCCGCGCAGCATCGTGCGCCTCGAAATCAGCCAGCTCGGTTCACTCATGGGTTACTGCTCCTCAGGATCCCTCGGCGCTGAAACGGTGCCGGAAAGGATAACTCATTACAATCTCGCGCACCAGCGCATGTGACTGATAGCCATTGGCGTCGAGCTGCTCCACGCACTTGTCGATCACGCACTCGTCGTAGTGCGTAAGCGTGCGCCCGAGGGCATAGCCGAGCAGCTTGCGCGAAAGGTTCCGCGCGAACTCGCCGCGCCGGCTCAGCAACAGCTGCTTCAACTCGGCAGGGCCATTGAAGGTCTCGCCGGTCGGCAGTTCGCCTTGCGCGTCCACGGGGTGGCCGGCGCTCTCGTCACGCCAGCGTCCCAGCGGGTCGAAGTTCTCCAGCCCGAAGCCGAGGGGGTCCATGCGCGCATGGCAGGAAGCGCAGTCCGGATTCACGCGGTGCGCTTCCAGCCGTTGCCGCAGGGTCATCCCGTCGGTCTGGCGGTCGTCCGCCGGCAGCGCGCCCGCGCCCGGCGGCGGTGGCGGCATGTGGTCGCCCAGCAGTTGTTCCAGCACCCACTTGCCGCGCAACACGGGGCTGGTGCGCAGCGGCTGCGAAGTGGCGGCCAGCACCGCCGGCATGCCCAACACGCCACCGCGCCGGGCATCCGCCAGTTGCACCCGTTGCAGCTTCTCCCCCTCCACCCCCTCGATGCCGTAAATCCGGGCCAGCTCCGCGTTGGCGAAGGTGTAGTCCGCGTCGATCAATTCCAGCAGGCTGCGGTTTTCCGCCATCACCCCGTGGAAGAACAGGGCCGCCTCGGCGCGCATGGCCTCCGTCAGCGCGGGCGTGAACTCCGGGAAACGCTCCGTGTCCAGCCGGATGGTCTCGCCCAGTTGCGATATGCCCAGCCACTGGGTGGCGAACTGCTCACCGAGCGCCCGCGACTTGGGATCCGCCAGCATGCGGTATACCTGACGGAGCAGCTCCTCGTCGTCCTGCAGGAGTCCCGCCTCGGCCGCCGCAAAGAGGGCGTCGTCCGGCATCGAGGACCACAGGAAATACGACAGGCGCGAGGCCAGGGGATAATCCTGCAAGCGGTATACCCCATGCTCGTCGGGCTTGGGCTCCGCCAGGAAGAGGAAGTTGGGCGACACCAGCGCCGCCTTGTAGGCAATCTTGAGCGCGCTCTCGAAATCATCGCCACGTTCCAGGGCCCGCGCCGTCAGCGAAAGCAGGTGCCCCGTCTCGACGGGCCGCACCGGACGGCGCCAGGCACGCGCCAGAAACTGTGTCAACGAGGCGCGCGCCGCACCCAGCGCGTCCCGGTTCTCGTCCGGCCACACGGGGATGAGCACGCGCCGCCGGAAGACCGCGTCGGCCGCGCCCGGCTCGTGCCTCCGCGCCGGGGCGCTGGCGGCAACCACGTCGCCCTCTTTCGGTGACGAGGGCGGGAGCGCCATTTCGATGGCGTAGTCTGCAGCGTCGAGATATTTCTCGGCCTGGATGGCGGACAGGAACAAGGCGCTGCCGTCAGTGTCGAAGCCTTCGCCACCCGCGCCATCCGCGGGGAACAGCTCGGCAAGGTCGAGCTTGAGGTACAACAAATCGCGCAGGGTGTTCTCGTACTCCTGCCGATTGAGGCGGCGGCTCATCACATAGCCGGGGTACCAGTCCGTGCTGGCTTCGCTGATGAGCACGTTGCAGTCCGCGCGCGTGTCCTTGGCCTGGCTAATCCACTCCAGCAGCGTCGTGCGTTCTTCCTCGCTCAGCGGATCGCGCGTCTTGGGCGGCATTTCCAGGTTCGCCACCCGCGACTCCACCCGGTTCCACAAGGCCAGCTCCATCACAATCTGGTTGCGGTCCTGGAAGCGTTCGAGGTTCAGGTCGCCCTTGGGGCGCTTCTCGTTGTGGCAGCCGTAGCAGTGGGTCTCAAGGATGGGCCGCACCACGTCAAACGCGGGCGGTTCCGCAAATCCCGGCATGGCGGTCATCGCGAGCGCTGTCGCCAACGCCATACTGCTTGCGCTGCCTTTGCGGCTCCAATTCATCTGCCGGATACCTCAGTCTCAGCCGGGCGACACTCGCCCACCTTTTCTGAGACTTCCGCTGGCACGCGGTAGTTTCACGACATGAACTGCGATAACTTCGAAAAAACCCGAAGCATCAACCAGGCTTGCCATTCCGGGGCGCGTTAGCCGGAGCCTTGTCCATCAGTTCAAGCCGGATGCGCGCGATGTAGTTCGGGCCGCCATCGAGCACTTCGATTTTGTAGCCGCCCGCCGTGAAGACCTCGCCCTTGTCCGGGATGCGGCCCGCGAGCCGCATGACCCAGCCCGCCACGGTTTCCACCTCGTCATCCTCGATACCCAGCTCGAGCTCGTACTCGGCGTCAACCAGCGCCATGCGCGCGTCGATGCTCCACGCGTTGAGCCCCACCTTGCGGATGGGCTCCTCGGCCTTGTCGTGCTCGTCGTGAATCTCGCCGAAGATTTCCTCGAGGATGTCTTCCACGGTAATCAGGCCATCGGTGCCCCCGAACTCGTCGGTGACAATCGCGATGCGCTTGCGCGTGGCGCGCATCTGCTCGAGCAGGTCGTCGAGGCGCATCGTGTCCGGCACGTGCATCACGGGCTGAATGAAGCGCGCAATGTCGCTGTCATTCTTCCCGGTGTCGGTGAGCACCGAGAAGGCGCTGGCCACGCCGATGATCTGGTCGATATTGTCGCGATACACGGGGATGCGGGTGAAGCCGGTCTCCCGGAACACGGCCACCAGGTCGCGCCGCGAGAAGGTCTCGGAGACCGCCTTGATGCGGATGCGCGGCACCATCACTTCCTTGGCATGCCGCGTGTGCAGGTCCATGACCGAATGGATCATTTCCTTCTCGTCGTCGTCGATGGCGCCGTGGTCCGCCGTCTCGTTCACCAGCACCCGCACGTCGTCGCTGGTGTTGAGCAGCGACCGGATCTCCTGCTGCTCGCGGTTCACGATGGCAATGAAGCCGCGCGAGAGCCACATGATGGGATAGGTGAGCGGCGCCAGCAGCACGTCGAAGGCGCGAATGGCGGGGAGGAACAGCAGGGCAAGGCGCGTGGGATGTGCGCGGAAGATGCTCTTGGGCACCACCTCGCCAAAGATAAGGAACATGGGCGTGGCGATGATGGTGGCCCAGAGCGGCCCCACCTGTCGCGTGAGCGCCAGCGTGCCCATCACCAGCGCAAGGTTGGTGCCTACCAGCACCACCGTAATCATGTGGTCGGGCTTGTCGATGTAGGCCAGCAGCCGCTGCGCTGCCGGGCTGTTTTCCTTCTCCGCCATCGTCCGCACGCGCAGCGCGTTCGACGCGATGAAGCCCGTCTCATAGCCCGCGAAGAAGGCGTTCAGCAGCACCCCGGCGATGAAGAGAAACAGCAGGATGGCGAAGAGGCTCATGCGGTGGCCTCCTCGTTTTCATGGGGCGCTTCCGCCGCCGCCAACACCCCCGCCGGCGTAGTGATGTGCACGCGCTTCACCCACCGGCCATCCATCTCCGCCACGCGGAAATGCACGCCCTCGTAGTCCACTTCGTCGCCCATCTCGGGCAGCCGCTCGATACGCTCCATCAGGAAGCCCGCCACGGTGGTGTGTTCCGGCGTCTCGAGTTGAAGCCCGGTCAACGGCTCGAGGTCCCACAGCGGGAAGCCGCCGTCCACCTCGAATTCGGTGTCGCTGATCCGCACCGGCACATGGGTTTCCTCGTGGCCGCTCTTTTCATCAATCGCCCCCACCACCTCGCGCAGCGCGTCTTCCAGCGTCACCAGTCCCTCGGTGCCGCCGTACTCGTCCACCACGATCGCGATGTGCGTGCGCAACTGCTGCGCGGTGCGCACGAACTGCGCCACGGTCATCGACTCGGGCACGTAGTGCGCCTTGCGAATGAGCGGGCGAATCCGGTCCTGCAGGCGACCCTCCTCCACCAGCGGCAGCAGGTCCTTCGCGAACAGAATGCCGCGAATCTGGTCGAGGCTCTCGCCAATTACGGGGATGCGCGACACGGGTCGCTCGCGAATCAGGTCGAGCGCCTCGGCCACCGTGGCCCCGAAGGGCAGGGTGATCATGTCGCGGCGCGGCACGCGCACCTCGCGCACCTGCACCTCGCTGAATTCGAGGATGCCCTGGATCATCTTGCGCTCGTCCTGCTCGATGGCACCCGAGGCCTCGCCCTCGGACAGTAGCGAGAAGAGCTCCTCGTCGGTGATGAAGGGCGCGGGCGTCATGCGGCTGATGCCGGTAATCCGGAAGATGAGCGCAGTAAAGCCGATGAGCGCACTGCGCAAGGGAAACAGCACACGGTCGAATACCCAGAGAAAGGGTGCGGCAAACTGCGCGAAGGGCGCGGCGGAGCGCACCACGGTCACCTTCGGCAGAATCTCGCCGAAGAACACCAGCACCGCGGTGGTCACCCCCAAGGCCAGCGGATAGGAGACTGTGGCGGGCATGAGGAGTCCGGCGCTGAAATACTGCTCGACCGGGCCGGAAAGCACGACCGACAGCAACACGTTCACGATGCTGTTCGTCATCAGCACCGTGGTGAGCAGGTTGCCGGGATGCTCCATCAGCGTATAGACCAGCTTGCCGGTCATGCCGCCCATCTCATTCATGCTGCGTATCTTGAGCTTGTGCAGCGAGAAATAGGCCACTTCACTGGCCGAGCAAAAAGCACTGATGCCCAGCAATACCAGCGTGAGGCTAATGATGCCCGGGGTAAAAATCAGGTGCCACGGCGTGGCGGCGGCAGGGGCTTCAGCCTCGACGACGGCCGACTGCGCGGCAAGGTCCTGGTTGGCTCCGGCCATTGCCAGGGCCAGCGCGGCCCACAGCAGGCATGCTCCGGCGCTTCCCCAGATTCCCCGTGTGAATTGGCCGCCGCCCGGCTCATGGTTTGCGGGCGTATGGGCGCCCCGCCGGCGGCGGGGCCTGTGTCGCGGAAAACGCGATCGCTGCAGCGATTCGCTACTGTCGCCTTCCAAAGACTCTTTCACCTCCACCTCATGGCGCGCTCAATTTCCCCGTCCGGCCCTTGCGGGCGTGGGGAGGCGCGAACCATGCGGCGTCAAGAGTACGGCCAAGATACCGCGCCTGGAGCGCAATCATCTGCTTGCGCGCCTGCGCCGTATCGTGGTCGTAACCCAACAAGTGTAGCATACCGTGGCATAGGAGCAAACGAACTTCATCGCGCATTTTTGCCGGTTCCCCCGGCCAGCGCTGCTCCACGGTTTCCAGTGACATCACGATGTCCCCCAGCAGGCGCGTCTCCCCCGCCGGCCCTTCGGGCTGCTCGAAAGACAGCACGTCGGTCGGCTTGTTGACCTTTCGGTAGGCCCGGTTGATCGCGCGCATCTGTTCGTCGTCCACGAAGAGCACGCTCACCTCGCAGGCCTCCCGCACGCTCTCGCCCTCCGCGATGCGGTCGGCCAGCCGTTGCAGATCGTCGCGGCGATACAACTGCTTGCGGGTGGACTCCGAGCGCATGCCCAACCGCACCATCAGGCCGAGGCCCCCGACATCGGGATGATGTTGTCTTCGTCGCGCTTGGTGGAGGGATAGGCCACGCGCTTGTGCAGGTTCGAGCAAAGACGCGCCGTAATCACCTCCGCGATGGTGTCGAGCTGCTTCATGGTCAGGTTGCAGTCGTCGAACTGCCGGTCCGCCGCGCGCGCGCTGATGATTTTGTCCACCAGTTCCCGCACCCGCTCCTCGTTGGGATTCTTCAGGGTGCGGCTGGCGGATTCCGCGCCGTCGCAGATCATCAGGATGGCGGTCTCCGGGCTTTGCGGGCGCGGCCCCGGATAGCGGAAGTCGCGCTCGTTCACATCGCCGTGGCGCTTCTGCTTCAGGGCCTCTTCATAGAAGTACCCAATGCGCGCCGTGCCATGGTGTTCAAGGATGCCGTCGATGATCGGTTTCGGCAGACGGTACATCCGGCGCGCCATTTCCGCCCCCTGCGACACGTGCGCCGCGATGGCCCGCGCGCTCAGGCGCGGCGCCAGTTCGTCATGCACGTTGCGGTCGGTCTGGTTCTCACAGAAATATTCCGGACGCCACATCTTGCCGATGTCGTGGTAATACGCCATCACGCGGGCCTTCAGGCCGTTCGCGCCAATGGCGTCCGCCGCGGCCTCGGCCAGCTGGCCCAGCATGAGGCTGTGCGAGAAGGTGCCCGGGATTTCCAGCGCCAGGCGGCTGAGCACCTCGTTGTTCAAGTCCGAATACTCCAGCAACTGGATGTCCGTCGTGATGGAGAAGAGGCGCTCCAGCGGGGACTGCAACGCGGGCACCACCATCAGGCAGACCCCGCCGTTCAGCAGGATCATCGTCATGCGCTGCAGGGCGATGTCGCTCCAGAGCGAGTCGGAAGCCAGCAGCACACCCGCCATGGCGGCGAGCCCGGCGGCTGTGGCCTTCAGGCTGGCCTTGGTCATGTCCGAGCGCTTGCGCACCTTCGAGATGCTCAGCACCCCCGCCAGCGACATGGCCGCGCCCACGAAGAGCAGGCGCCAGTCGTAGCTGTATTGCGTGGCCACCACGAAGACCGTGAGCAGGCTGAACAGCGCCGCCGCCCGCCCGTTGACCAGGATCGCGTAGAGGATGCCCGCCGCCGCGACGGGCAGCAGGAAACCGGAAGGTTCGAAGTACGAAGCGATGCGGCCAATCACCGCGGCGGACGCCATCAGCAGCACCGCCAGGACCAGCAACCGGCGCCGCGACTCTTCCGTCTCGTTCTCGGGGAAGAACATTGGCAGCACTTTACGGAGCGTCGTCAGCACCATCGCGATGATGAGCACATTGGACAAAAGCGACGTGAGCAAGCGCTGCGGCGAGTCGCTCTCCTTGGCGAGGATTTCTAGATAGGTTTTCGCGTCCGAACGCGACTGCTCCGTCCAGCGGCGGCCGCCTTCCTGGATGATCTCGCCCGCCTCGATCTCGCGCATCACGGGCGGCACGGCGTCGCGAGCGGCCTGCACCGCGCCCGCCGTAGCCACGCGATCCTGCTGGATGGTCTCCGCAAGGCCGGGCGACGCCACCGCCAGCGCGGCCTCGTGCAGCCGCGCCCACTCGGCGGATTCCTCCGTGCCCGCGCCCGATGCCCGGCGCGCGGTGTCGCGCAGCCGTTCGGCCAGGGCCTGCCCCGCCGTCACCGGATCGGGCACATCCTTCAGCAACACCTCGCCGCTGGTGAGCGCGAGGTCAGCGCGCGGCTCGTCGCGCAGAATCACGATGGTCTTGGTTTCGGCGTCCGGCGGCAGGGCCGCCGCGCGAATGCCCCGGCTCAGCACGTACTCGAGGCTCTCCGTCGCCAGTGATTCAAGACGCGTCGCGGTGGCGAAGGTGAGCGGGGGAGCGGGGTCCGGTTCGAGTCCCACCGTCTTTAGCGCGGGCGCGGATTCTCCGGAAGCCACGGCCTCCTCGGTTTCCTCGCTTTCCGGCGCCGGTTCAAAGATGCGTTGCGGCAGCGAGGCCGCATCGGGCGTCAGCCATAGCGAAAGCGCGGCGGTCTCCGGCGCCGCCTGCCAGTCCGGCTCGGACTTCAGCCGCGCCACGAAATCCGACACCGTTTGCCGCACGATATCGGCGGGCGCCTGACTGCTGTCGCTCGCCCGCAGAGCGGCCAGCACCTCGGTCGAAACCGCGCCGTGCAGGCTTCGGATGCGGTCGATCCGCTCTCCCACCCGGGCCAGCTGGTCATCCACCCGAGCGGCGTCCACGCGGTAATTGTCCGGCACCTTGGCTACCGCCTCGTTGCGCGCTTCCTTGGTTTTCTGCAGGTCCACCGCCTGAAAATAAAATTCCGCGCGCAGTTCCTCGCGCGACAGCACGTCGGTGTTGATGTCGCCCAGGGGGAGCGCCCGGCGCGCGGGTTCCCGCGTGAGCATCGCCACAAGCACGACGAAGCCCAGGAAGAAGGCGCCCCGGTATATCCAAACGGCGCGATCGGCCTTCGGCTCGTGCCCGCGCGGCGCCAAGCCGCTGGCAGGCCCGCTTTTGCGCTGCGCCATCATGACTTGGCCTGGTCGTCCGCCACCCCGGGGAAGGGGTGAGTTCTGGGATTCGGGGACGACTGCTGCTCGCGGGCCTCGGCGTCCCGGTCATACGCGTCGATGATGCGCTGCACCAGCGGGTTGCGCACGATGTCGCGCTTGTGCAGCCGCACAATACCCACGCCGGGCACGTTCTGCAGGATGCGCTCAGCCTCCACCAGGCCCGACACCGTGCCGCGCGGCAGGTCAATCTGCGTGATGTCGCCGGTCACCGCCGCCAGCGAGTTCTGGCCCAGGCGCGTCAGGAACATCATCATCTGCTCGCGCGTGGTGTTCTGGGCCTCGTCCAGAATGGTGAAGGCGTTGTCGAGCGTGCGGCCGCGCATGAAGGCCAGCGGCGCCACCTCGATGCGTCCTTCGTCCATCAGCCGCTGGGCGCGGTCCACGTCGACCATGGTGTAGAGCGCGTCGTACAACGGCCGCAGGTAGGGGTCCACCTTGGCGATGAGGTCGCCCGGCAGGAAGCCCAGCCGCTCGCCCGCCTCGACTGCCGGCCGTGTGAGGATGATGCGCTGCACGCGCTTGCTGAGCAGCGCAGACACCGCCGCCGCCATCGCCAGATAGGTCTTGCCGCTGCCCGCCGGGCCAATCACCAGCGTCATCTCGCACTCGTGCAGGGTGTCGAGATAGGTCTTCTGGCCGTGCGTGCGCGGGTGGATGCTGAATTCCTTGCGCAGCGCTGGCGCCTTCTCGCCCATAAAGCCCGACATGGGCACATAACCGGGCTGGTCGAAAGCGGGGGCGCTATTTGGGCCGGAAGCATACATGCCGGTGCTCTCCCTCAACGCGTAGTCCACGTCGTCGATGCTGGGGGCATGGCCCTTGCGGACCACCTCGAGCAGCTCACGCAGGACCCAGCCCGCGCGCTGCGCCTCTGATTCCTCACCGATGATGACCACCTTCGCGCCCCGATCGACAATGCGCACCCGGGTTTCATCCTGGATGCGCCGTCGCAGTTCACCATTGTGGCCCAGAAGCTTGACCGCTTCTTCCTGGCTATCGAGCAGGAGTTCGTGACTCAGGGCGTGGCACCCGCTGTTGCCGGTGGCGGCGGGGCCGCCGACTCCGCCGTGGGCGCATCCACGCGAAAGATCTTCTCGCCATCGCGCACTGCGTGCTTGATACGGCGCACCACCCGCTCGGCTTCCACGGGGTCGTTCGCCATGTCCTGCGCCCGGGCCTGCTCCTCGGCCAATGCCCGTTCCAGTTCGGCGATTTGGCTTTGCGCCGCCTCGATCTCGCGCTCGCTCTGTAGAAATGCTTCGTGCCTTTCCTGAAGCTGCCGACGCTCCAGATATGTTGCAGCAAGCGCCACGCTCACCGCAAGCACAACAAAATACAGTATGCGCCGATTCCGCATGCGGAGGGTTAGCCCTTCATTCGGATATTGTTAAAGGCCGCCAGGCCCGGGAAATACGCGTCCTCGCCGAGCTGCTCCTCGATGCGAAGCAGCTGGTTGTACTTGGCAATGCGATCGCTGCGCGACGCCGAGCCTGTCTTGATCTGCCCGGCATTCGTGGCCACGGCGATGTCGGCGATGGTGCTGTCTTCGGTCTCGCCGCTGCGGTGAGAAATCACGGTGGTGTACCCGGCGCGGTGCGCCATCTGGCACGCCTCCAGCGTCTCGGTCAGCGTGCCGATCTGGTTCACTTTCACCAGGATGCTGTTGCCCACGTTCTCCGCGATGCCCCGGCCGAGGTACTCGGTGTTCGTGACGAACAGGTCGTCGCCCACCAATTGTACCTTTTCTCCCAGGCGCGAGGTTAACGTGCCCCAGTTGTCCCAGTCGTTCTCGTCGAGGCCGTCCTCAATCGAGATGATCGGATACTTCGCCACAAGCTCCGCCCAGAATTCGATCATCGCGGCGGGCGATTTCTCCGGCTGGGCCTCCGCCCCCATCACGTAGCGGCCTTCCTTGTGGAACTCGCTGGCCGCCGCGTCCACCGCGATCCAGATGTCCTTGCCCGCCTCGTAGCCCGCGTCCTTGATGCTCTGGAGAATCACCTCCACGGCCTCCGTGTTGGACTGCAAATTGGGCGCGAAACCGCCCTCGTCACCCACGGCCGTGTTGAGGCCCTTGTTCTTCAGCACCTTCTTCAGGGCATGGAAGACCTCGGTGCCCATGCGCAGCGCCTCGCCGAAGCTGCGCGCCCCGGCCGGCATCACCATGAATTCCTGGATGTCCACGTTGTTGTCGGCATGCTGCCCGCCGTTCAGGATGTTCATCATCGGCACCGGCAGCGTGTGGGCGTTCACCCCGCCGATGTAGCGGTAAAGCGGGATCTCCAGCGCCTCGGCCGCGGCCTTGGCCACCGCCAGCGAAACCCCCAGGATCGCGTTCGCGCCCAGCTTGCTCTTGTTCCGCGTGCCGTCCAACAACAGCATCGTGCGGTCGATGGCGCGCTGATCCAGCGCGTCCATGCCCATCAGCTCCTGCGCAATCACGGCGTCCACATTGCGCACGGCCTGCTGCACGCCCTTGCCCAGGTAACGCTTGGCGTCGCCGTCGCGCAGCTCCACCGCCTCGTGCTCCCCGGTCGACGCGCCCGACGGCACCGCCGCCCGGCCCATCACTCCGGAGTCAAGGTAAACATCGACTTCGATCGTGGGGTTGCCACGGGAATCCAGAATCTCGCGGGCTTGTACGGCGGTAATCCGAGTCATCGGTCTAAGCGCTCCTTTGGATTGAAAGGCCCCCGGAATGCGGGAGACGTGGGTAAGTAATAAAAGCCCGAGGCGCGGGCTTTCCTGCACGATTCGCGCGTAGCATAACCCCGCCCCGGCACGGCGGGCAAAAAAATGGCGGGCACAAGGCCCGCCATCCAACGACAATGCTCAAGGTTTACAGGAACACGCGCACCCGGCTGCGCTTCTTCAGCTCGTCCATCCAGGCGCGGTAGCGCTCGAACGCGTACTGTTCCCGCAGCTTCGGCTCGATGGCCGTCCGCGCGGACTCGAAGGTCTGGTCGCCGGCTTCCTCGCGCGCTTCAACGCGCATGAACTGGAAACCAAAGTCCGTCTCGATCACGGGCGTCAACTGGCCCTGTTGCAGGTTGATAACGGCTTCCTCGAGCACCGGCACCAAGTCGCCCGGTCCAACCCAGCCCACCATGCCGCCGCCATCCGCCTCGGGTCCCTCGGAATTTTCCTTGGCCAGCGCGTCGAAGTCGGCCCCGCCCTCAATCTGCGCGCGCAGTCCTTCCAGACGCTCCCGGACCGCCGCGCGCTCGGCGTCGTCGCTGCCCGCGCCGAGGAACATGCGCCGCACCTGCACCCGCGTGCCACTGCCAAACGCGCCTCGGTTCTGCTCGTAGAACTCCCGCGCCTGGGTTTCCGTAATCACTGCCTCGTTCTCGAAGGCCTTGCGCTTCTGGAACCCGAAAGACAGCGCAATCGTCTGCTTGCGAATCCGCTCGCGGAAGTCCGCCATCGTCTCGCCCGCCTCTTCCAGCATCTTCAGGAATTCATCATTCGACGGGTACTGCGACTGGATCTTCTGGATGCGGTCGTTCAGCACGTCCTCATCCAGTTGCGCCCCTGCAAGAATCGCCTCGCGGTAAAGGATCTTCTGCTCGATGGCCTGGTCCAGCACCTCGCGCGTGGCCGCGTCCAGTTCCTGCGACAGGTCTTCCTGCGACGCCGCATTCACCCGCAGGTCGTCCGCCAGCGGCGCCAGTTCCACCTCGAGGTCGCTGCGGAGAATCACCTCCGTGTCCACCGTCGCCACGATCTCATCGACCACCGCCGCCCCCGCGGACGCCGCCCAAGCCGCCGCAGCCACGGCGGCACCTACCCATGCGCAACGCAAACGCCTCATGGAAACCCCCTTTCTGGAAAGGTATTTCCGTTAATGTTAGCACACGCCGCCCGAATGCGCCAAGCATCCCGGGGCCTTATTCGAGTGCGCCGGGGATGCGGCCGGGGTAAGGAACTCGTTCTCGGGCCCGCCGCAAAAGCGGGATTCTCGCGGCGGGGCTGGGTTAAGCTGTGCCGTCCACTGGAGTGCCAACGATGTTCCGGATACATGGATTGCCCGCTGTCCAAAGCCTTGTGCCCATGGCGATGGCCTTTTCCGCGATAGCTATCTTGTCCTTCCCAACCGATGCCGCGTCGGAGCGGACCTACCAGCGCCTTGAACCGGGCGCGAGCACGCAGTCCAAGGGCGTGCGCCCGGCATCAAGCGTCACGTTGCCTGGCAAGGGCGATTCGGAAGACGCGCTCCGCCATGAGATCTGGGGGCAGACCGATTTTGGCGAGGGGTACATCTACGGACCCACGAACCGCCGCTCGGGCATGACGGTGGTGGACATCGACCGGGATGGCGACAACGACTTTGTCTTCCCGGGTACGGGCACGAATCCGCAGGTGATGCTCAACCTCGGCTCCAACACCGCATTCTATCCCGGCGGATCGAAGGTGCTGGACGTGAGCGCCCTGCCGAATGGCGTGGACTACGACCTGGGGCTGGAATTCGGTGACCTGAACGGGGACGGCTTGGAAGACCTCGTGGCGGTCACCCGCGAGAGCAATCCCTTTTTGAAGCGACTGGCCTGGTTCAAGAACGAAGGGACGCCTGCGGGCGCGGCATTGCCCCGCTTCACCTTTCAGGGCTACGTATACAGCAGCCCGCGCACCGGCTTCTGGGCGGGTATCTGGATGACCCTCGGCGACATCAACGCCGACGGCGACCTCGATCTCTACGTTGCCGAGGACTTTGTGAACGACGCCCCGCCCTATCACCGGGTCTTCTTCGTCGAGAACGTGGGCACGGTCGCGACGGCGCAATGGGCAGACCCCTTGCCCATCAACGTGCTAAGCAACCTGATGCCCGACCGCCGGGTCTTCGACAAGGCCGCCGGCAACGAGACCGTGCTGGCCGAGCCGCTCCGTCAGCGGGTCTCCTATCGCGACAAGGGCCAGACTTTCGACTACAGCCTGGGCGACATTCACCTCGCCGACTGGGATTTGGACGGACGGCTGGACTTCATGTTCTACGACGTGACCAAGGGCATGATGTGGATTCCAAACCTAGCAACCGGATGGAGTCCCACCCTTGGCAGCGAGGGCGTGCCCCGCTATGACCACCGCGAGGTCGATGAGCTTGATTACGTCGAAGGCACCTTCAACATCGTGCCGAACCCGGAAGCCTCAAAGCCGGGCAGCGAATTCCTGCGCGATGTCTTCCTGTCGGTCAACAGCCGCCTCAAGACCTATCGCTTCTTCACCGAGGAGAACACCTACCGCATCGTGCAGGAAAACCCGGTGGCCTACCCGGCGGGTCAGGGCTCGCCCGCCTTCTGGGACGCCGACGCGGACGGCGACCTCGACCTCTTCCGCATGGGCATCAGCGGCGGCGCCATCACCAACCTGGTGATGCTGCGAAATGAAGGCACGGTTTACAACCCCGCGTGGGGCGCCTTCGAAAGCCTGACCTCGGTGCCCCTGAACGAAGGCAGCGAGGCGAACGCCTGGCGCGGCGACCTGTTCCTCTTCGACGACTGGTGGAACGCCGGGCTCGAGCCCGACTTCTTCGCGCAAAATCAGGACGCCACGATCACCCGCTACACGGTGGTGCCTGCGTCCACGCGCGAGGGCGCGCCCGTATTCACTTTCGCCGAGGACAACTTTGGCGACGTGGTGAGCCCCCTGCACGCGGGCCGCAATGTGCAGCCGCGCGGCTTCGCCTTCGCCGACTTCGACGGCTTCGAGGACGGCTGGAGCGAGATCATCGCCTGTTACAGCTACGACGGCGGAGCCAACATCGTGTTGGTGGACAATTTCCTGGGCGAGATCTATGACCTTCCCGATCTGCTCGAGGCTCCGACCGGCGGCCCCTTGGACCCCGATCTGATCGAAGGGCTCGCCGTGACCCATGTCAACGGCGACGACGCGCCTGATCTTATCGTCACGATGTCGGACTTCGCCGGCTATCGCGAGTGCCGCCATTGGGTCTACGAGAACCAACCCCTCGACGACTTTCCGTTTTTCGAACTCGTGCCCGCTTATGAATTGACGACGCCCTTCGACACGGATCCCGCTTATGCGCGCACCACGGCCGCGATGGATATTGACGCGGACGGCGACGACGACCTTTTCGTGGCGCACCGCTATCCGCCGAACAGCCCGCTCAACCTTCGGCAATACCTGCGCTACTACCGCAACACCGCCGACACTGGGCTGTTCTACGTGCGCTTCCGCTCCGTGGCGGGACAGCAAAAGCCGCTCACCCTGCAACTGACCACAGGCGGCGGCGCGAACAACCAGATCGTCGCCCCGCAGTACGATGTAATCCTGAACAGCAGCGGTGGCTCGCTTTTCTCCGGCGCGCGCTGGCTGGCCGGACCCAACGCGCCGACGGTTGATATACTCGACACCACCGATCTCCAACAGGGTTACGGCTTCCCCGGCGAGGTGCGCGCCCTTGTGGACGTGCTGCCCGAAGTCCAGGCCGGCGCGTCGAAGGCCATCGTCGTCATCGGCGATGTGCAGTCCGGAGACCTCTACCCCACCTTCGCGACGCTGGGCTCCATCGCCTACCTCGTGCTCCTGAGCGAAGGGCTCGGCAAGGACAACATCCGGCTCTATGCGGACGCCCCCATCGACGGCGACATTGACGGACAGAACGACGTGCTCGGCAAGCCCACGCTGACCGCCATCGAGGACAGCGTGCGCAACTGGGCGCGGGGCGCGGAGCGCGTGCTGGTCTACCTGATCGACCACGGCCAGCGCGAGCGCTTCCGCCTGAACGCCACCGAGTTCATCGAGTCCAGCGCGCTTGATGGCTGGATCGATGCGCTTCAGGCCGCCAGCCCCAGCACCCACGTGACCACCCTCATCGACACCTGCGAATCGGGCAGCTTCCACGACAACCTCAAGGGACGCAACCGCGTGACCATGACCAGCGCGGGGCTGGGTCCCATCGAGGGCGTGGCGCTTTTCGACAAGAACGTGGGCATCAGCTTCTCGCTGCAATTCTGGATTCAGCTCTTCAATGGCAAGACTTACGGCCAGGCCTTCGACGAGGCCAAGGCCTCGATGGAAGCCATCAATCCCCTGCAGCGCCCACAGATCGACGACGACGGCGACGGGATTCCCAATGAGGGCAACGACGGCCTGATTGCCGATGGGATTCGTCCCGGCGCGAACTTCAAGGCGCGCGGGCCCTCGGTGTTCATTGGCGAAGTCGCGCCGAACCAGGCGCTCACCTCGAACAGCGCCACCCTCTGGCTGGGCGACATCGTCACGCCCTTCCCGGTCGAGGGCGCGAAGGCCATCATCGTGCCGCCGAACTTCGAGCGCCTGAGCGCCGACAACAACGACGAACAACCCGTAAGCAACCTGCCGTCGATCCTCTTCAACTACAACGCCGCGCTCGACCGTTGGGAGGGCAACTTCAATGGCTTCACCGAGGGTGGGCTCTACCAGGTGCAGTACTTCGTGAAGACCGGCGGCCAGTATTACGCCTCGCCCCGCATCGGCTTCGTCGACCGGATCAACCTGCCCGACGCCTGGGAGCCCGACAATACCCCCGGCAATGCCCCGTGGCTGACGGTCAACCAAGTGCAGGGGCACAATTTCCACCAAGCTGGAGACGAGGACTGGGTGCGTTTCACCTCGCCCGCGGGCGCGGCCACCTTCGCCGTGCTTGCGCCCCGCCCGCACTGTGAGGCCATTGTCGAGCTCTACCGCGAGTCCGACTTCAAGGAAGGCAAGCAGACGCCGCTGCGGGTGGAGCGCGCCGTCGGGCCTGGCGAGGAAGTGGTCTTCGACCAGACCTTCACGGCGGCGGAACAGTACCTGCTCCGCATTCGCAATGCCACGCCCTCGGTCTTCGGGCGCGCCACCTCATACCTGCTGCTGGGCGCGGTGGGCACCGGGGGCCTGCTATCCACCGCGCTTTTCGTGACCGCGGTTGATGACGAGACCGGTGCCGCCGTGCCGGACGCCACGGTCCAGTTCAACGGCGCGAATGCCGGACGCACCAGTAGCGTCGGCGTGGCGCAGGTCGTCGTGCCGGACTACGGCGCCTACAGCGTCACCCTGCGCAAGGAAGGCTACGCGGACAAGACCGAAACGATCTCGGTGAACAACAGCATCGAGCAGGCGGTCATCCGCCTGTCCAAGGCCGGCGTCGAACCGCCTCCCCCCACGAAAGGGTGCGCGGGCTGCGTGGCCACCCCGGGAGCGCCCGCCTCCTGGATGGGCGACCTGTTCATCGGGCTGGCGCTGATGGGTCTGCTCTGGGCCTCCGCCCGGCGCGTTATTCCTGCGCGATATAGTCCATCACCAGCAACTGCTCGAGATGGGGGCGGGCCAGTCCCAGGAATTCCTGATGAGCCGGGTGCGCGGCGTACGCCTTGACGTCCTCCATCGAATCAAAGGTCATGATGATGCAGTGCGTGTAGCCCTGCGTGGCGGGGCCTTGCCCCAGGGCCGGGCCCCACTCAAGGTCGCGGATGAGATCGATCTGCCCGATCAGCGCTCGGGAGCGGCGGGCAATATCAGCCTGCGTCTCCGCGGGTGTGTCCGCCTTGTACGAATAAAGCACCACATGGCGTACCTTCCCCAGGTAGGGATTCGGCGTGTCCATTCGTCCCTGCGCCGCAATGGCCAATCCCGCCAGGCACAACAACACACCGGCCACCAGCACAACTCTGTTCATGGCTCCGCTCCCTCGTGGTTTTCCCGAACGTTCCACACCGCCAGACTCTAAAGCGTCGCCCCTGAACTTTCCAATTCCAGCCACGAACTCGTCCTTCGGTCTCTACCTGAATCAGGAGCAATGGCTTTTTTTACCACATAATGGCTAACTGCACCACATATCGCATTTTCAGCCAGCACGTTTCTCGGGGCCTAGGCCGAAGAAAAGTTTCAACTCCTTAAACCACCGGCATTTAGGAATCATCGTAGACCATGGCACGCGGGTTGCGTTGTCTTGGATATCGGCTGCGGCGAAAGCCGCACGAGAGGAGATTGAGGTCATGCACGGTACAGGGTTGCTCGCGCGGGAAACGCGCTCACGGATAGGCGGGGCGGTGGAGTATCTACACGGCGCACCGGAGGAATCGGGTGTGGCGGAGTGGCGCGACGTGAGCCGCTGCGGGGCTTCGATCAGTCTGGGCCGTTTTTTGCGGCCGGGCCGCGAACTGGTTTTGAGCGCGCCCTCGCCGCTCTATCCCGGCCGCGCCCTGCGGCTGCGGGCACGGGTGATGTGGTGCGCGCCATCGGAAGCGGTGGGGCGTTTCACGGCGGGCCTGCTGGTCTACCGGGACAGCCCCGAGGCGGCGCTGGAATTCGCCACGCTGGCGCACAAGGCGCGCGGGGCGAAGTCGGGTTTGGTGAATAAGCCGGTCTGGCGGTTGTATCCGCCATGCACGGAATCGATGGAACAGGCTGGCCTCGCGCACGCGAAGGCCGTGTAACCAAGGAGACGAACGATGGGAATCTTTACTCGGGTGCGCGACATCATCAGCGCCAACATCAACGCGATGCTCGACAAGGCGGAGGATCCGGAGAAGCTGGTGAAGCTGATGATCCGCGAGATGGAAGACACGCTGATCGAGGTGAAGGCGAATTGCGCGGGGTCGATGGCGACCAAGAAACGGATTCAGCGCGAGATTGAAGAGATGCTGGAGCACGCCAAGACGTGGGACGGCAAGGCCGCGCTGGCCGTGGACAAGGGCCGCGAGGACCTGGCGCGCGAAGCGCTGCAGGAGAAGCGCCGCTTTGTGGAGCGCGCCGAGACGCTGGAGAACGAACTGGAGCAGGCGAAGCAGCTGGTGACGCAGTACCAGAGCGACATCATGCAGCTGGAGGACAAGCTGGGCGCAGCGCGCGAGAAGCAGCGCATGCTGGTGCAGCGCCATCGCCACGCGGTGCATAAGAAGACCACCGAAGAGCAGGTGCGCCGCTTCGAGACGGCGGGCGCGCTGCAGCGCTTCGACGCCTTCCAGGAGCGCATCGACCGGATGGAGGCTGAGGCCGACCTGGTGAACTACGGGCGCAAGCAGCCCGGCTCGCTGGCGGAACAGTTCGCCGCGCTGGAATCGGACGATGAGATCGAGCAGGAGCTGGCCGCGCTCAAGGCGCGCCGCTCGGGTTCGCAGGAAACGGCCCACCACGGCTAAGGTGAACGGGCGCGGCGGCGCGCCCTGGAGTGAATCGCATGAGCGGATATCTGTTCGTCCTTTGTCTGGTCGGGATGCTTCTTCTGTTTGGCTACCGGTTCGCGCGGCTGGGCATACAGCGCAAGGACCTGCAGTACAACCAGGAAGAGACCGAGCTGATACAGGAACTGAACCGGAGTCTGGTGAAGATGGAGCAGCGCATCGAGGCGCTCGAGACGCTGCTGGTGGAAAAGGGCGACGCGAAGCGGCCGCCCACCTACGGCGAAGTGATGCGGCAACGGAACGACGCGGACCGCTAGGGCGGGCACCGCATGGAGGATGAGACGATGTCGAACTATGAATCTACAGCGCACCGCGGCCCCTACCGCTCGCGCAACGGTCTCCTGCTGGGGGTGTGCGCGGGCATCGCGGAACACTTTGACCTGTCGGTGTTCTGGACGCGGGTCTTCACTTTCATTGCCTTCTGGTGCACGGGCATCTTCCCCGTGGGCGTGGTCTACCTGATGGCGGGCCTGCTGATGAAGAAGGCGCCCCTGATGCCGAGCAGCTATGTGCCCTCGTGGGACGACCGGCTGCACGCCACACCCACCCCGCGCAGCGGCTCGCTGGATGAACGCCTCAGCCGCTTGCAGGGCGTGGCGCGCTAAGCGCCGTAACCACAAGGAGGGACCTGGCCATGTTTGATCCGGTTGCCATTGTGGGCATTGTCGCCGGGGCCTTCGTGCTGACGGTGGGCATCATTGCCGCCTCGCTGGTGGTGCTGGTGAATGGGCGGCGGCGGAACCTGTTGAGCGACGACGAGTCGCGCCTGATGCAGGAACTGCACCAGGGCATGCTGAAAATGGAGCGGCGGGTGGAAACCCTGGAAACCCTGCTGCTGGAACGCGAGACGAAAGGACGCTGACGCCATGAGCCCAAACGACCGAAAGTATGAGCACGCAGACCGCGAAGCGGAACTGCGGTTGCGGCTGCGGGTGAGCGGCGGGGCGCGGCTCTACCGCTCTCGCGATGGCATGGTCTTCGGCGTGTGCCGCGGACTGGCGAACTATCTGGAAATGAACGTGACCGTGCTGCGCGTGATTGCGGTGGTGCTCACCGTCATGACCGGATTCTGGGCGGGCATCATCGCCTACGTGGTGTCGGCCCTCCTCATGAAGCTCGAGCCCGTGGTGCCGCTCGAAACGGAGGAGGACGCGGAGTTCTACAACTCCTTCACTGGCTCCAGGAAGATGGCGCTGCACCGATTGAAGCGCACGTATGAAAACCTCGACCGGCGCATTCAGCGCATCGAGGGCATCGTGACCGCGCGCGACTACGACTGG
Source organism: Candidatus Hydrogenedentota bacterium (assembly GCA_046047315.1). GTDB lineage: Bacteria > Hydrogenedentota > Hydrogenedentia > Hydrogenedentales > JAEUWI01 > WGMK01. The sequence continues at coordinate 91,411 of JBJOID010000062.1, forward strand.
GACCGCCGGCTGCACGGCGATTCCTGAGGAGAGCCCACGATGAAACGCTCCCAAGCCCTGTTACTGCTTGCGGCCGCCGTGCTCGGTGGCGCGTGGTTCGCCGCCGATGGCGCGCTGGCCGCACTGGACACCCAGCCCGGACGGCAGGCCGCCACGCCCGCCGGCGCCGAGCAGCGCGATGTGCAGGCCTATCCCATCGCGGGTCCGGCGGTGCTCGATGTTACCGCCGGCAGGGCGGCCGTGAGTGTTGAAGGCTGGGACCGTGACACCATCGAGATGGTGGTGACCCGCCGTGTAGGCGGCGGCGTTTTCCCCTGCGTGGGCGAGGGCACGTGGACCAGCCGCGCCGAAACCCGCAAGCTGCTGGACAGCGTGGCGGTACATGCCGACGCCGTGGACAACGCGCTGCGCGTGCGTGTGTTGGAGGATGAACTCCACGCCGCGCCCGACTTGAGCGTTCACATCGCCTTTAAGGCGCCGCGCGAGACCGCGCTGCGTCTAGAATCCGGGGACGGGGCACTACGCGTGGAGGGCGTGCGATCCGGGGTGGAGTTGCGCACCGGGAACGGCGCCATCGTGGCGGAAGACATTGCCGGCGATGTGCGCGCCGCATCCGGCAATGGACGCATCCTGCTGGCGCGCATCAGTGGGTCCGCCCATGCGCGCACGGAGAACGGCGCCATCGAGACCGAGGCGCTGGAAGGGGTGGCCGACCTCAAGTCCACCAATGGCGCCATCGTCGCCACCGGGGCGGGCGCGCATTCACTGCGGTGCCATACCGCGAACGGCGGCATCCGCGTGGCCGTGGACAACGCCGCCCCCTGCAATCTCGACCTGCGGACGGAGCAGGGCGGCGTGGACTGTGCCCTCTCCCTCGATCAGCCCTTCGAACGCCAAGGCAACGCCTTGCGCGGCTTCCTGCGCGGCGGCGGCGCCATGATTGCCCTGAGCTCCGGCAATGGAAACATCCATGTCGGCGAGGGCTGAACCACCCCGGCGGCGCGGCCTCGCCTGGTATCTGATAGTCGGACCGCTCGTGCTGTTCTGGCGCGCTGCGACGCTGCTGGCCAACGCGCTGGGCATCCTGCTCACCCTGCTGCTGGGCGCGGCCCTCATGCTCGTGGGCTCCCTGCTCGCCAGCACCATCATCGGCTTTCCCCTTGGTGCGCCCCTCTTCCTGATTGGCCTGCTCCTCTTCGTGCGCGGCCTCTGGTAGCGGCGAAATCAGTCGCGCTTCCGGCGGCGCGTGTGGTACCATGCGGGGCTTATCCTGTGAAAAAAGGAAATTCCCCATGAAGCTCCGTTTCTTTGTCTCCCTTTCCGTGCTTGCCTTGGGCGCGCTGCTGTCTGCCTGCGGCGGCAAGCCGGCCCAGCCCGCCGCCACGGAGGAAAAGCCCGCGACTCCGGATCAGCTGGTCGAACTGTGGGACCAGATGATCACGAAGCCGACGGACCAGGTGGACTTTGAGCTGGCGCTGGCCGTGGCGACGGACATGAACAACCGGGGTGAAGAGGGTATCAAGCCGATTCTGGACCGGCTGGACGTGCCGGAGCCGACGCCCCAAGTCATCGTGTTGACCTCGGCGGCCCTGCGCTCCATCGTGAACGAGTCCCACCAGGACGCGCTCATCGAACTGACACGGGACACCCACTCCTCGCGCACCCGGCGCGTCGCCATCGATCTGCTGGGCGGCATCGAGACGGACAAGGCCATTGCGCGCATCAACGAGCTGGAGCAGGATGAAGACCTGCTGATGGTGGTGGCGGCCTTTCTGGCGCGCCTGCACCTTGGCGACGCGGACTACGTGGCGCGGATGCGGAAGTACTGGGAAGATCCCAAGGTGCACGACGCCTCCCGCCAGGAGATGCTGCGCCGTCTGCCCGAAGCCCACGCGAATGTCGCGCTGGATTTCCTCTGCGAGGCGGTAACCCGGGCCGACTGGGACCGCGACGTGGTGCGCCGCTGCATCGGCACGCTGGGCTTCCAGACCGATCAGAAGGCCTATGACGCGCTCATCAAGGCTTCCGAGCGGCTGCCCGATCACGAGCTGAGCGAGTTTGCGAAGATGGCGGCCGCCGCCATGAAGACACGCATGGACGCAGGTCAGAAGGTCGAACACTTCGAGGTGGGGCCCGGCGGCGTGAGCAGCGTGACCACGACGCTCAGCGCCGAGCCAACGCCAGCGCCCGCCGCCGAGTAGCTGCCGCATGAGCGACACCCCGCCCCGCTTGTCGGTCGCCATGATCGTGCGGGACGAGGCAGAGCACATCACCCCGTGTCTCACTTCGCTCGCGCCGCTGGGCGCTCAGGTGGTCGTCGTGGATACGGGCTCGGCGGACGCCACCCCTGATCTGGCCCGCACGGCTGGCGCGGAAGTGCATTTCCTTGACTGGCCGGGGGATTTCGCGGCGGCGCGGAACGAATCCCTTCGGCATTGCCGGGGCGCGTGGATCCTGGTGATGGATGCCGATGAGCGCCTTGATCCCTCGGACCTTCCCGAACTCATCGCGCACCTTGCTGGTCCCCCGCGCGGCTACCGCATGGTGACAAGAAACTACACCAGCGCAACCCACCTCGCGGAATTCGTCCCGGCGACACCGGACGATTCCCTGGCGCATGGTTTCCCTGGCTGGTTTCCCAGCGTCAAAGTGCGGCTCTTCCCGCGCGATCCGCGCATCACGTTCAGCGGGGCCGTGCACGAACTGGTGAATGCGAGCCTCGCCGCGGCGGGTCTCGACATAGCCGACAGCCCCGTGCCGGTTCACCATTACCCGATGGAGCGATCCCCGGAACGCGTCGCCTCGAAGCGGCAGTTGTATTGCGCGCTGGGCGAGGCGAAGGCCCTGCGGGAGCCGCAGAACCCCAAGGCCTGGGAGGAGCTCGCGGAGCAATACCTGGAGCTGGAACGGCACGCCGATGCGCTGCGCGCCTATCGCCGGGCGGTCGAGCTCGCGCCCCGCGAGGCGCGGCTGGTGGCCGGGCTGGGCGCCGCGCTTGCCCTGGCGGGCCAGCGCGAGGCTGCCGCGCAGGCACTCGATCTCGCCATTCGGCTCGACCCCGGCCATGCCCTTGCCCTGCGAAACCGCGCGGTGCTGCTGCTGCAGGATGGAGCGCCCGCCGAGGCCGAGCCCCTGCTGCGCCAGTCGCTCGCCGCAAGCCCGCGCGATTCGGAAACCCTGCGCTACCTTGCCTTGAGTCTCGACGCCACGGGACGACGCGGCGAAGCGCTGGAGGCCGTGCGGCAGGCGCTGGCTGTTCATCCCGGGAACCGCGAGGCCGCCGCGCTGGAAAGCACGCTCCGCTTGCCGTTAGGCTGGTGACTTGTCAAATGTGTTTTCCCGAATATGCTTGGGCAAAGCAAAGCCAGGCAGGGATCACGGGCATAAACGGGAATCCGCGCCCGTTCCTCATACCGCATGAAGGAGACCACGCCATGAATTCAGCCCTGTCCCGGCACTGGCCGGTCATGGTCCTGCTTCTCGCCATCTTCGCGCTGGTTTCCGCCGAGGCGTCGGCGCATCGCCTGCTCGCCATCACCGACACCCCCCTCGGGCCGGACAACGCGCTGGTCATCGACGATGTCACCGTGAGCCAGGTGGGCTACCATACGGCATCGAATAGCGCCCCGCAGCTGTGGATGACCTTTCAGGGCACGGCGGGCCAGCCGATCTATTTCGAGACCGGCGTCCCTTTCATTGAGCGGCTCACGGGGCTGCGTCCACTAACCTTGTTGGTGGGCCCGGGTTTGCCCGAGGTGGACGCGCCCATCGCGTTGCCGCCCGGCACCGGTGCGATTCTGTTCGATACCGGCGATGTGACCGAGCCGGAGGTGTTCGACGAGGAATTCACCGGCACCCAGTCATGGATCTTCGGCCCCTGGGAACCCGTGCTCCCCGAGACTGGCACCTACTATCTTGTCACCTTGCTGCCGGAGGGCGGCGATGGCAAGTTCTGGACCGCGGCCGGACGCGCCGAGGTCTTCGGGCTGGACGACATCCTGACCCTGCCGCAGACCATTATCGGCGTGCGGCAGTTCCATGAAGTGTTCCCCTGGGGAGGCATCCTCGGGTGGGGGGTGCTGGTGGTGTCGGGCCTGCTGGCCGCCCTGTTCTCTTGGATTTTTGGAAGCATATGAAAGAACCAGTCCATTCACCGGTTGGGAGATCCTGAATGATGAAGCGCTCCATAGGCATCGCGCTGGCTTGCCTTGCCCTCTTCGCCCCGATGGCCCACGCTGGATACGAACGCGTCAACCAGCCCAACCCGGACGACCCCATGGCCGTGCGGATCTATCAGCTGGACAATGGCCTGCTGGTCTACCTGACCGAGAATCACGAGTCGCCGCGCATCTATACCGAGATTGCCGTGCGTGCGGGCAGCAAGCAGGATCCCGCCGAGTCGACCGGCCTCGCGCACTACCTCGAGCACATGCTCTTCAAGGGCACGGAGAATCTCGGCACGCTGGATTACGAGAAGGAGAAGCCCTACCTTCACAAGATTCAGGCCTTGTACCAGGAGCACTTCACCGAGACGGACGAGGAGAAGCGCCGGGAGCTTTACCGCCAAATCAACGAGGCCACGGTGGCGTCCTCGCAGTACGCCGTGCCGAACGAGCTGGACCGCATCTACAAGACCATCGGCGGCGCGATGGTGAACGCGCACACATGGCACGAGGAGACCGTCTACAAGGTGGACCTGCCCAGCAACCGGCTGGAGCAGTGGGCCGCAATCGAGACCGAGCGTTTCCAGCGGCCTGTCTTCCGGCTCTTCACACCCGAGCTGGAGGCGGTGTACGAGGAGATGAACCGGGCGCTCGACAACAAGCAGCGCATCATCATGGAAGCCGTGGACAAGCTGCTCTACAAGAAGCATCCCTACGGCCAGCAGCCCACGCTCGGCAAGGTGGAGCACCTCAAGAACCCGTCGCTCGAGAACATCGGCAAGTATTTCGACACCTATTATGTTCCCAACAACATGGCGGTGTTTATCAGCGGCTCCTTCAACGCCGACGAGGCGATCAAGGTGATCGACCAGTACTTCTCCCCTTGGAAGCCCAAGCCCGTGCCGACCTTTGAGCCGATCGAGGAAGAGCCGCTGAAGGGCCGCGAGTTCGTCGAGGTGTATTACCAGGGCGAAGAGTACGTGATGCTTGGCTTCCGCACCGCGCCCATCGGGCATGAGGACCGCGAGGCCCTGATGCTCTTCGACATGATCCTCGACAACGCCACGGCGGGGCTGATTAACCTCAACCTGAACCAGCAGCAGCGCGTGCGCGCGGCGGGTTCCTTCCCGATGTTCAACAACGACTACGGAACGCAATACTTCTGGGGCATCCCCAAGGAAGGCCAGACGCTCGAGGAAGTGGAGCAGCTTCTGCTTGAGCAGGTGGCCCTGTTGAAGAACGGCGAATTCGACGACTGGATTCTCGACGCCATCGTAAACGACTTCAAGAAGCGCGAGAAGACCGCGCTTGAGGACAACGTGGCCCGCGTGAACGGCATGCGGGATTCGTGGATCCACTTCATCGACTGGGACGACGCCGTCGGGCAGATCAAGCGCCTCGAGAAGATCAAGAAAAAAGACATCGTGCGCGTGGCGAACGCCTATTTCGGCGAGAACTATGTGGCCGGATTCCGCCGGGATCAGCAGCACAAGGTGCCGGATATCCAGAAACCCGAGCTGGCAAAGATTGACATCGATCCCACGCGCCAGTCCAAGTTCGGGGCAGAGATTCTCGCGATGCCGGTCGAGCCCATCGAGCCCGTGTTCGTGGACCCGGCGAAGGATTATCGCAAGGAGGAAGACGCGCGCGGGCGGGTGCTCTACTACGCCCCGAATCCCATCAACGACGTGTTCACCCTCACCCTCACGGTGGACTTTGGCAAGCATGAGGACAACAAAATCGGGGTGGCCGTGCCGCTGCTCGACAAGTCCGGCACCAAGGACCTCAGCCCCGAGGCATTGAAGAAGGAGTGGTACAAGCTCGCCACGGACTTCAGCATATCCGCGGGCGACAACGAGACGAACATCAGCATCAGCGGTCTGGACGAGAACCTCGAGAAATCCGTTGCGCTGCTGGTGTCGCTGTTGAGGGAGCCTGTGGCCAGCGCCGAAACGCTGGAGCAGATGAAGGCCATCATTCTCAAGGAGCGCGACGACGCCAAGAAGCAGGCGGAAAGCCTGGCCAGCGCGCTGGTCAACTACAACCGCTTCGGCGCCGATTCGCCCTTCCTGCGCATGCTGCCTTCCGAACAGCTGATGGCGCTCACCACCGAAGAGCTCGCCGGGATCATCACCCGCCTGCTCGACTACAAGCACGCCATCAGCTACACCGGCTCGCTGCCGCTTGAAGAGGTCAAGAAGATTCTCGACAAGCACCTGCCCGTGAACGACGCGCTGCTCGACCCGCCCGCGTACCGCTATCTCCGCGCGCGTGCTCCGCAACAGCAGGAAATCTACTTTATCGACAAGGACGTCGCACAGGCGACCATCCGGCTTGAGTTCGGCAGCATGGACTACGACGATGCCTTCAGCCCGGCGATTCAGCTTTTCAACAGCTATTTCGCTGGAGGCATGGCGGGCCTCGTATTCCAGGAACTTCGCGAGGCGCGTGCCCTCGCCTACTCCGCCGGTGCGCAATACGCCACCGGATACCGGAAGGGCGATCAAAACCTGATGATCGGCGCGGTGGCCACCCAGGCCGACAAGACGGTGGACGCGACCAAGGCCTTCATCGAATTGCTCGACCAGATGCCCGTTTCGCAGGAACGATTCGACCTGGCCCGCGAGTCCATCATCAACAGCTATCGCACCGCCAAGATTGGATTCCGCGACGTGATCGGCGCGGTTCGTTCATGGGAACGCCTGGGCCTTGAGCCTGATCCGCGCAAGGCGCGCTACGAAGCCATCGGCCAGGCCGGGCTTTCCCTGATGACCGACTTCTACGCGGCCCACATCGCCGGAAAGACCAAGCTCATCTCGGTGGTCGGTGACAAGGAAAAGATCGACCTCGGAGCCCTAGGCGGCGTCGCGCCCGTCAAGGAAGTTCCCATCGACGACATCTTTGTCGACTGACGCGCTGAACGCTAGAAGGTTACCGTCTTTACGGTAACCGTCCAGGGCGACGCGTCCGTGTCGATAACGGTGAAACGCGCGTGGTCGGGTTGTGGCGCAAGGCAACCCGGCCCAACGAAGAGCGTGTCTTCCACGCGCACATGGAAAGCTTCTTCGCTGCCGCCGCAGAGGACGAGTTGCGCGCCGGCTTCTTCGCGCAATCGTTGGAATCGCGACGGCGGCGTGTGCTGGTCGAGGATTTCTCCCTGGCTGGAAAGCGACCCGTGGCAGACGAGGATCGAGACTTCCTCGACCTTCAGACGCAGCTTCTTGTGCAGGTCGCGCAGGTATTCGAGGCTCGCGCTCGACAGGTGATGATGGGCGCGGCCGAGCGCGTCGAAATCCGCCGGTTCCATCTTGCGCCGCAACTGCTCCGATTTCTGCTCGTAGCGCAAGTGCAAGCGGTCGGTTTCTCCCTGCGCCACCTGCACACCCGCGCCTTGAAGCAGCGCAACCACGACATCTCCGCCCTCCGGTCCGGCAAGGTTGCCGGTCTGGAGAATGGTCAAAATGCCTTCGGATTCGATCCAATCCAGCGCGGCGCGAAGCGCTTGCGCCGCTCCCGCGATGTCACCGATGACGGCCAGTTGCATGTCGTTTTCCATTTCGTTGCCCGCAACCCGGCGGGGCGCGGCGGTGGTGTAAAGAATAGCTAACCTGTTGCGAATGCGCCACTTGCGCGTTTCAGCGCCAGCGCATCTTGGGGCCACCCCGCGATTCGCCTTGCAAATAAAGGGCTTTCCGGGCGCACATTAAAAAATCGCCTTAAAAATAAGGCTTGACAAACGCATGCGCAAAGGTTAGCCATATAGCACTCGCTGTGACTGAAAAGCGGCGGATGAGCGGTCGGCGCGCATGGTGCGCGCCCCGGGAGAAACGAGCCCGCCGGTGGGCGGCGGCTACCAACATAGTGGAGGAATGGGACATGGCATTCAAGAAGGCCAAGGCTACGGACAAACCCCTGACCAAGTCGGGCATCATCGACGCGCTGGCGACCGAGACCGGCCTGTCGAAGAAGGACGTGGGTGGTCTGCTGGGCAAGCTGGCGGAGCTGGCCTACGCGCAGGCGCTGCCGGGCATCACGATCCCGGGCCTGGGCAAGCTGGCGGTGGTGCAGCGCCAGGCGCGCATGGGCCGCAACCCGGCGACCGGCGAGCAGATCAAGATCCCCGCGAAGAAGGTGCTCAAGTTCCGCATCGCGAAGGCGGCCAAGGACGCCATCGGCACCAAGTAATCCGATCGATATCCAGTCGGCGCGCGCCCCTGCGTGCCTTCTCATCGAGCCAGCGGCCCGGCAGTCCTGCCGGGCCGCCTCTTTATCCCGCCGAGGTGTGCTAGACTTTGCGTACAAGTCGAGCGAGGCCCACCCGATGAAACTCTCCCGTCGTGAATTCGTCAAGTCTTCGGCCGCCTGCGGGCTTGCGCTCGCGGGGGCGGCGGGCGCGGAGCAGGCAGCCAGCCGCGAGGGAATGCCCTACCGCAAGCTGGGCGCCACGGGGGTGGAGGTCTCCCTGCTCTGCCTTGGCGGCTTCCACATCGGCGTGCCGGAGCTGAGCGACGACGAGGCCGTGGCCCTGATGCGGCGCGCCGTGGACGAAGGCGTCAACTTCTTCGACAACGCGTGGCAATACCATGACGGCCGCAGCGAGGAGCGCATGGGCCTGGCCTTGCAGGAGGGCTACCGCGACAAGGTCTTCCTGATGACCAAGCACAAGGGCCGCGATGCGAAGGAGGCGCAGGAGCACCTCGAGGCGAGCCTGCGCCGCATGCGCGTGGACGTGATCGATTTGTGGCAGTTTCACGAGATGGTCCACCCGGACCAGCCCCGGCGCGTTTACGAGGAAGGCGCGCTCGACTTTGCCATCAAGGCGCGCGACGAGGGCAAGGTGCGATACCTGGGTTTCACGGGACACCATGTGAACGCGACGCACATCGAGATGATGGAGCGTGGTTTCCCCTGGGACACGGTGCAGATGCCCCTCAACGCCTTCGATTATCATTTCCGCAGCTTCCAGCAGCATGTGCTGCCGCTGGCGCGACAGAAGAACCTGGGCGTGATTGCGATGAAGACCATGGGCGGCACGCCTGGCGAGTTGCCCAAGACCGGCGCGATTACGCCCGAGGAATGCCTGCGCTACGCGATGAGCCTGCCCGTGTCTACCGTGTGTTCCGGCATGGATTCGATGGCGGTGCTGGAGAAGAACCTGGCCATCGCGAAGGGCTTCACGCCGATGAGCGACGAGGAACTGGCGGCGCTGCGCGAGCGGGTTAAGCCGGAAGCGGAGAAGGGCCTGCACGAGGTTTACAAAACCGCGTGGCACCGCGGCCAGATACCCGTGCCCGCGGGTGAGGACCAGAATCCCGACCCGGTGCTGGACTTGTTCTGAGCCATGGGCGCCGAGTGGAAAGAGAGTCCCGGCTTCACGCCGCCCCGGCCCATGGAATACAACTACTGCCCGACCTGCGGGCAGCCGCTGGAGGCCCGCCACGATGGGCAGGACGAGCGGCCGCACTGCGCCCCGTGCCGGCGGTTCTACTACCGCAATCCCATTCCCGCCGCCTGCTGTTTCGTGATGCGTGACGATGGGGCCTTGCTCTTCGCACGGCGCGCGGTGCAGCCCTGCCTGGGCATGTGGACCCTGCCGGGCGGCTTTATTGAGCTCAACGAAACCACCGAGGAGGCCGCGCTGCGCGAGCTCACCGAGGAGACCAACGTGCGCGCCACGCGCGCGCGGCTGGTGGGGGTGAGCACGAAGCAGAGCCCGGCCTCGGGCGCGGTGATGGTGCTTGGCTACCACATCGAGGACTGGAGCGGCGAGGAGGCGATGCGACCGGACACCGACGCGTCGGAGCTGCGCTTCTTCTCCCGGCATGAACGCCCGGAGGTGCCCTTCGCAACGCACCAGGAATTGCTGCGGGTATTCGACGCCTGGATGGATGCGCATGCCTAGCGCCTGCTGGCGGGCCTTGCTGGCGGTTTGCTGCCTGCTGCCGCACGCGTTCCTCGCAGCCCAGGAAACGCCGCCGCCGCTGGTCGAGGCGGACCGCTTCGAGCCGGTGGAGGGGGAAGTCACCGCCCCCCAGCCCCCCGTGCCCGACGACGTGGCGGAGATCCGGCGGGACATCTCGGCCATCAAGCAGGACATTCAGCTGCTTCAGGAGACGCTGGACCTGATTGTGAACCGGATGATGGCGGACCTCGAGAAGGAGAACGCCCAGCTGCGCGAGGCGCTGCGCGATGCCCAAGCCTTGGCCCCCGGCGAGGAAGCCGGCTCTGGTGGAGGATTCGTGCCCCGGCCCGAGGCGCTGCTTTTCGACGACGGCGTCGCCATGCCCCCGGCCCCAGAGGCCGCCCCGCCCGTGCTGCCGGAGGCGTTTTCGTGGGACGTGGTGGCGGAGTGGGGCCGTGATCCCGAGACCGCCGCGCGCCTGGGTAGCGATGTGAGCTCCCTCAAGGGGATGGTCATCGTGGTGCCGCCGGGCAGCCTGCGCGAGGACGTGGAGCGCCTGGCGCGCGAGTTGCGCAGCGAATACACCGACTATGACAACATCAACATCGAGATTTACGACGACCTTGCCGCCGCCGAGAGCTACGCCCAGCGGCAGGTCTCGGACCCCGCGCACCGCGTGGCGAGCATCTCCCGCCACAAGGCGAGCGGCCGCGACACGATCCTCTACCTGCGGGGAGAGAAGGCCGAGCCGGTGAGCCCGGCGCCTTGACGGCTGGTTGCCCCTGTTGACAGCGATGGCCCGTGAGGCGTTTAATACGGGGTCTATCAACCGCTTTTCTGAGCAAGGAGCATTAACATGGGCAAGGGCGATCTGCGCACGAAGCGCGGCAAGATTCATCGTGGCACCGCGGGAAAGACCCGCAAGAAGAAGTCGCCGGTGAAGAAGGCCGCCACGACCAAGGCGAACTGAGCGATCCCGAATATCAGCAAGAAGCGCCGCCAGCTAGTCCTGGCGGCGCTTCTGTTTGAATGATGTTGGGGCCGGAATCAGAGGCCGTCGCGCTTGTGGGCCTGAATGCGGGCGAGGGCGCGGGCGATGGCGGCCTCGGCCAGAAGCAGCTCGTTCTGTTCGGGCTTGGCGTGGATGGCGGCCAGTGCCCGCTTGTGGGCCTGCTCGGCGCGTTCGAGATCGATCTCGCTGCCGTGCTCGAAACCATCGGCCAGGATGACGACGGCGCTGTCGGCCACTTCGCAGATGCCGCCCGACACGGCGTAGAAGTCGTCCTCGCCGCTCTCCTTCGCAATCTGCACCAGCCCGGGACCCAGCGTGGTGAGGAAAGGGGTGTGCCCGGGCATCACGGTGAAGAGCCCTTCCGTGCCCGGAAGGATGACTTCGCTGGCCGTGATCGCCAGGGGGGCGCGTTCCGGCGCGAGGAAGGTGATGGCGAGCGTGTTGGACACGGTCAGACTTTTGCCCCCATCTTCTCGGCCTTCGCCACGACTTCCTCGATGGAGCCGCAGTACAGGAAGGCCTGCTCGGGCAGGGTGTCGTAGTCGCCGTTGAGAATGGCCTTGAAGCTGCGGATGGTCTCTTCGATGGGCACGTATTTGCCCTGCATGCCGGTGAAGGCCTCGGCCACGAAGAAGGGCTGCGACAGGAAGCGCTGAATGCGGCGCGCCCGGCGCACGGTCTGCTTGTCTTCCTCGGAGAGTTCGTCCATGCCGAGGATGGCGATGATGTCCTGCAGGTCCTTGAAGCGCTGGAGGATTTCCTGCACGCCGCGCGCGGTGTTGTAGTGCTCCTCGCCGAGGATGCGCGGGTCGAGGATGCGGCTGGTCGAGTCGAGCGGGTCCACGGCGGGATAGATGCCCAGCTCGGAAATCTGGCGCGACAGCACCGTGGTCGCATCGAGGTGCGCGAAGGTGGTGGCGGGGGCGGGGTCGGTCAGGTCGTCCGCCGGCACATACACGGCCTGCACCGAGGTGATCGAGCCCTTCTTGGTGGTGGTGATGCGCTCCTGCAATTCGCCCATTTCGGTGGCGAGGGTGGGCTGGTAGCCCACGGCGCTGGGCATGCGGCCCAGCAGCGCCGACACCTCGGAGCCCGCCTGCGTGAAGCGGAAGATGTTGTCGATGAAGAGCAGCACGTCCTGGCCCTGCTCGTCGCGGAAGTACTCGGCGCAGGTGAGGCCGGTGAGAGCCACGCGGGCGCGTGCGCCGGGGGGCTCGGTCATCTGGCCATAGATGAGCGCGGCCTTGTCGATAACACCCGACTCCTTCATCTCGAGCCAGAGGTCGTTGCCTTCGCGCGTGCGCTCGCCCACGCCGGCGAACACGGAATAGCCGCCGTGCTGCTTGGCCACGTTGTTGATCAGCTCCATGATGAGCACGGTCTTGCCCACGCCGGCGCCGCCGAAGAGGCCGGTCTTGCCGCCCTTCGAATACGGGGCGAGCAGATCGATGACCTTGATGCCGGTCTCGAACATCTGGGTGCTGGTTTCGAGTTCATCGAAGCGGGGGGCCTCGCGGTGAATCGGGCGGCGTTCGGCGTCGGCCAGCGCGCCCAGGCCGTCCACGGGCTCGCCAATCACGTTAAGGATGCGGCCGAGCACCGCCTCGCCCACGGGCGTGCTGATGTAGGCGCCGGTGTCCTTCACGGCTGCGCCGCGCACCAGGCCGTCGGTGCTGTCCATGGCGATGGCGCGCACGGTGTTCTCGCCCAGGTGCTGCGCCACTTCGAGAACCAGCCGTCCGCCGGGGCGCTCAATCTCGAGGGCGTTGTAGACCGGCGGCAACTGGCCGGGCTCGAAGCGCACGTCCACCACCGGGCCGATAATCTGTGCGATGGTTCCCTGATTCATCGTCGTCTCCCAAAAAGGGCCGTTCGTGCTAGAGCGCTTCCGCCCCGCTGACCACTTCAATAAGTTCCGTCGTAATGGCATCCTGGCGCGCCCGGTTGTAGGCGAGCGTCAGGCTCTTGATGACTTCCCCGGCGTTGCGGGTTGCCGCGTCCATCGCGGTCATGCGCGCGCCGTATTCGCTGGCGGCGGATTCAAAGAGCAGGCGGTGCACCTGCACCGAGATCTGGCGGTTCAGCAACGAATCCACCAGCAACTCCTGCGAGGGCTCGTAAATATAGTCCACGCTGGCGGCAGTCTCCGCGCCCTCGCTGGCGGCAGCGGCCAGCGGGAGCAGGCGGTTCACGGTCACTTCCTGCGTGACGGCGCTACGGAACAAATTGAACACCGCATGCACCGCGCAGATCTGCCGCTCGCGATATCGGCTGATGAGCGTGTCCGCCACCTCGCGCGCGAGTTCGAGCGCCTCGGCCTCGCTGCGGCCCTGGTAGGTTGCGGCAATGTGGCAGCCGCGGCGGCGGAGCGCCTCGACGCCCTTGCGGCCTATGATGTGCAGCTCCACCTCGCGGCCCGCGAAATCCTCGTGGATCAACTGCATCACGCGTCCCACGATGGAAGCGTTGAAGCCGCCGCAAAGGCCTCGGTCGGAAGTGACCACCAGCACCGCGACGGCGCCTTCCTCGTGCGTCTGAAGAAGCGGATGCGGGCTGCCCGAGGAGCGCTCGGCCAGGCGGTGGGCCAGCTTCTGCATGTGCTCGGCATAGGGGCGCGCCTGCACGATGGAAGCCTGCGCCTTGCGCAGCTTCGACGCCGCCACCATCTTCATGGCGCGGGTGATCTTCTGCGTGCTCTTGACGCTGCCGATGCGGCGCTTGATGTCGCGAAGGTTCGACAAGTTGGCTTATCCCTGCTTAAGGCCGTTGCGCATGGCGAATTCGCTGGTGAACACCTGCAACGCCTCGCGCAGCTTGGCGGCCAGCGCGTCGTCGAGGGCGGCGCCCTCGCGCAGCGAGCGCAAGGTGTCCTGCGCGGAAGTCTCGAGGGCGGGGTAAAGCTCGGTCTCGTACTGCGACAGCAGGTTGAGCGGGATGTCGTCGAGCATGCCCTGCGTGGCGGCGAAGATGATGGCCACCTGGTATTCGACTTGCAGCGGCTGGTACTGCGGCTGCTTCAAAATCTCGACGAGGCGCTTGCCGCGATTCAACTGCGACAGCGTGGCCTTGTCGAGGTCGGAGCCGAACTGGGCGAAGGCTTCGAGTTCGCGGTACTGGGCAAGGTCGAGACGAAGGGAGCCGGAGACTTTCTTCATGGGCTTCAACTGCGCGGCGCCGCCCACGCGCGACACCGAAAGGCCGGCGTTGATGGCCGGGCGCACGCCCGAATAGAAGAGGTTGGTCTCGAGGAAAATCTGCCCGTCGGTGATGGAGATCACGTTGGTCGGGATGTAGGCCGACACGTCGCCCGCCTGCGTCTCGATGATGGGCAGGGCGGTGAGGCTGCCGGCGCCCTCGGCGTCGCTCAGCTTGGCGGCGCGCTCGAGCAGGCGGGAATGCAGGTAGAACACGTCGCCGGGGTAGGCCTCGCGGCCGGGCGGGCGGCGCAGCAACAGCGAGAGCTGGCGGTACGCCACGGCGTGCTTTGAGAGGTCATCGTAAATGCAGAGCACATGCTTGCCGCGATCGCGGAAGTATTCACCCATGGCGCAGCCCGCATACGGGGCGATGTACTGCATGGGCGCGGGGTCGGATGCGGTGGCGGCCACGACGATGGTGTACTCCATCGCGCCGTGCTCCTTGAGATCCTCCACCACGCGCGCCACGGTGGAGCGCTTCTGGCCCACGGCGACGTAAATACAAATGACGCCGTTGCCCTTCTGGTTAATGATGGTGTCGAGCGCGATGGCGGTCTTGCCGGTCTGGCGGTCGCCGATGATGAGCTCGCGCTGTCCCCGGCCAATGGGCACCATCGAGTCGATGGCCTTGATGCCGGTCTGCAGGGGCTCGTGCACGGGCTGGCGCTGGATGATGCCGGGCGCGATGCGCTCCACCGGGTAGAGCTCCGTGCCGGTGACGGGGCCGCGTCCGTCGATTGGCGTTCCGAGCGCGTCCACCACACGGCCGATGAGGGCCTCGCCCGCGGGCACCGAGGTGATCTGGCCGGTGCGCTTCACGGTGTCGCCCTCGGCGACCTTCTCGTATTCGCCGAAGAGCACGGCACCGACGTTGTCTTCCTCGAGGTTGAGCACCATGCCGCGCACGCCGTGGGCGAAGTCGAGCAGCTCGCCGGCCATGGCGTTCTCGAGGCCAAACACGCGGGCGATGCCGTCGCCCGCCTGGATGACCGTGCCGACCTCGGCCACCTCAACGGTGGCCTGGTAGTCCGATATCTGCTGCTTGATGATCTCGGTGATTTCTGTCGCGCTGATCTTCATGATGGGTCGTCCTTACTCCGCGAGGATGGCGTCGCGAAGCCTGCGTAATTGAGAGCGCACGGTGCCGTCGATGACCACGCCGCCTACTTCGGCCTTGACGCCGCCGAGCAGCCGGGGATTGGTGGCATACACGCTGTGTATCTTTTTTCCGGTGTAAGCCTCGAGTGCGGCGTCCACCTCGGCCCGTTGTTCGGGCGTCAGGGGCGTCGCAGAGACCACCCGGGCTTGCGTCTGGTTAAGCCGTTCGTCCAGCAGCTTGCTGAAGATCACGGCCACGTCGCCGATTTGCGAGATGCGTCGGCGGTAAAGCATCTCGCGGAACAGGCGCTTTACCTCGTCCACCTCAATGTGGACATGGTGCAGGACCTCGCCCACAAGCGTGGTGCGCTGGGGGAGCGGAATGGCGGGGTTGTCGAGCACGTTGCGAAAGTCGTGGTGGGTCTCGTGCAACTCCGCCAGGGTCTCGAGGCCTTCGAGCGCCTGCTTCATGCGCTCGGTGTCAGGCAGGGCACGGGCCAGGGCGCGGGCGTATCGTTCGGCAACAATGTAATGCTTCATGCGGGGCGATCCTTCAGGGCCGCGCAGAAGACATGAACCAGGCCGTCGCGCGCATGGTCAAGCTGTTGCTCGCGTAGCTCTTCCTCGATTTCCCGCAGGGCCTTGTCGAAAAGCTCGCGGCGCAGGCGGCGGTTCGCGGCGTTCACCGCGTCACGCAACTGGTCCTCGTTCTCGCGGCGCACTTCTTCGCAACGCGCATGGTGGCGTTCCCGCTGCTCTTCCAGTTCGCGGATGAGTGCCGCCTCGGTGTCGGTCTGCAGCTGATCGCGGGTCTGGGCCAGCGCGGCCATCTTGGCCTCGGCCTCCCGCAGGCGCGCCTGTGATTCCTCACGCGCGGCCTTGAGGTCCTCGATCTTCTGGGCGATGGACTTGGCGCCGTCGTCGAGGAAGCGGCGCAGGGCCGGCCAGGCAAGGCGCGCAATCAGCACCACAACAAGGCCCGCATTGAAGAAGTCGAAGAACAGCGAACGGCGCTCGATGCGGTGTTCCTCGGCGGCCAAATCGGGATTGTGCTCGTATCCCTCGACAAAGCGGAGGTTTTCCTCGAAGTGGGGATCATGCGCGGTGGTCATGTCGAAGAGGTGCGGCCGCTGGATGTAGCGCTTGTAACTGTCGCTCTTCACGACCTCGAGGTAGTGCTCGTGCTCGTGCTTGTACTTGGCGAGGTATTCGGAGGAAAGGCCGGGAGAGCCAAAGAGCAGGTTGCCCAGAATCCAGCCCACAAAGGCGGTGCCGAAGAGGGCCATCAGGAATTGCTTGGTGGTTAGGCGGTTCATGCGGCGCCCCCGTTCTTCACGCCGAATTTCTCGGCAAGGGCAACCTTGATGTCGCGCACGACCTCGCCGGAGACCTCGCGCTGCTGACGGGCCTGGGCGCGGAGGTCCTTAAGGAGGGCGGCCAGTTGGACCGCGCCCTCCGCCTTGAGCGCGGCGATCTCCTCGTCATGCTTCAGCTTGGCCTGGCGCTTGCCATCGGTGAACAGCTGGGCCGCCTCACGGTGGGCATCGGCGAGACTGCGCAAGTAATCGTCCTGCGCGGCCTCGGCCTTCGCTTTCAGCGCCTGCGCCGCCTCGCCGTCTTCACGCATGCGAAGCTCGCGCTCGTCCATCGTCCGCATCAGCGGGCGAAGCACGTACGCGTACATCAGGCCGGTGAATAACAGAAACAGCCCGGTCTCGACGATTATCGTGAAGTTAACGGTTACCAAGGGGTGTACTCAGTGTCCTTGCGCAATGCGCGCCGAAGAGCGTAAATCAGGAGCCCACGACAAAGAGCATCAGCAGGGCGATCACCAGCGAGTAAATGCCGGTGGATTCCGCCACGGCCTGGCCGATGAGCATGGTGCGGGTCAGCAGGCCCGCTTCCTGCGGGGCGCGGCCCACGGCTTCGCAAGCCTTGCCGGCGGCGTAGCCTTCGCCCACGCCCGGTCCAATCGCGCCGAAGCCCATGCAGATGCCCGCGCCGATCAGGGCGCCGGCTTTCACCAGGTCCGCGCCGGAGATACCGGCCGCGGCGGTAGTCTGCGGAACCTGGCTCATCGCGTGTTCCAACACCATCGAAATTGTCGCTGCGTCCATCTCAATATTTCCTTCTGCGCCGAAGCGCGCCAAACAACCCGTTTCCCGAAAGCCGCCCGCCTAGACCACGTAGAGAATGGCGAGGGCGATAATGAGCGCGTAGATCGCCGTGGACTGCGCCACGGCCTGTCCAATCAGCATGGTCCGCAGGATGAGGGTGTCCCGCTGAGGATAGGCGGCCGCCATGGCGCAGGCGGGGCCGGAGGTCATGCCCGAGCCGATGCCCGGCCCGATGCCGCCAAAGCCCACCGCGATGGCCGCGCCAATCATGTGCGCGAAGCCCAGGATCCCCGGGGGGATATCCTGCATGGCGAACATCATGATGAAAGAGACCAGCATGCCAAAGATGGCGGGCGTCTCGCAGACAGCCTGTCCAATCAGCATGGTGCGAAGCGTCACGCCGTAGGACTTGGGCCAGCGGCTCAGGCCCAGCACGGCGCCCCCCGCGGTCTGCCCGGAACCGAGGCCCGAGCCAATGGCGCTCACGCCCATGGCCAGGCCCGCGCCAATGCACACGCCCATGGTGGCGAGGTCGGTGCCGGGCTGCTGGCGGATGATGAGGATGAGCGCCACCACCAGCGCGAAAATGCTGGGGGATTGCGCCACGGCCTGGCCGATGATCATCGACTGGGTGGTTTGCCCGAGGCGCCGGGGATTGCGCGCCACGCCCTCGCAGGCGTTGCCCGCGGGCCAGCCGCAGCCCAGCCCGCTGCCAAAGGCGCCGCAGCCAATGGCCAGGCCCGCGCCCAGCATGGCGGCGAAATAGTTGCCGCCCACTTCCTCGGGCTGCAGGGCCGGAAAGAACAGGATGAACAGGCCCACCACGAGGGAGAAGATGGAGGCGTCGCCGGTGATGGCCTGGCCAATCAGCATGGTGCGGCGCAATTCGCCCTGCAGCTTGGGCTGGCGCATCATGGCAGACGAGGCCGCGCCTGCGGCCTTGCCCATGCCAAGGGCCGAGCCCAGCCCGCCAAGGCCGAGCGCGATGCCCGCGCCAAGGTAGCGGCCGAGATACTCCCAGTGATGTGGTTCGAAGTCGAGCACGGTTCCCCCCGGGAGGCCTACTTAATGGCCACCGAGATGTAGGTCAGGGTCAGCATCGTGAACACGAAGGCTTGCACGGTGCCGACGAAGAAGATGAAGAAGAGGTCCATGCCGATGGACAGGACGCTGAAATTCCACACGAGGTGGGAAATCACGATGATGATGATGCCGCCGCCGGTGATATTGCCGAAGAGACGGAAGGAGATCGAGATCACCTTGGCGATTTCGCCAATGATATTGAGCGGGAAAAAGAAGAGCGAAGAGAGCTTGCCGGCGATGGCAGCGCCGCCGGTGGCGTCTTCCTGGTGCCAGAGCGGCCCGAGCAGTTCCTCGAAGTAGCCCTTGATGCCCTTGGTCTTGATGGCGCACCACGTGGCGATGGTCATGCCCATCAGGCCCAGGCCGAGCGTGCAGTTGATGTCCGCCGTGGGCTCTTCGAAATAGTGCGTGGGCAGGAAGCTCATGAAGTTCGACAGCAGTAGGAAGATGAAGAGCGAGGCGATAAGGAAGAAGAAGCGGCGGTTCTGCTGGCGGGTCTCCAGCTCAAGCGAATCCACCACCAGCTTGTCGAAGACGCCGGCGAAGAGTTCCACCGCGTATTGCGCGCGCGAGGGCGCCATGGCGAAACGGCGCGACGCCCAGTAGCTGAGGCCGAAAAGCACGGCCATCACCACGAGCGTGTTGAAGACGGTCATTACGTTCAGGCCGCCCATCGGAATCTCGATGTCCGTGAACGGGATGTAGTACCAGACCAGCCTGTTTCCGATGTTTTCCATTAGGGTTGCTTCTGTTTGAGATCCAGGCTGGTGAAAGCCAGGAAGTACATGACAACGCGGGGTACAAGAATCCCGCAGACCGCTGCAAAGAGGGGAAGCTTGGACTGCGGATCAAGGTCGTATGCCCGCCAGAGCGCTAGCCCATAGACGCCCATCCGGAGGAGCATTCCCTTAATGGCGGCGGATTGTATCTCAGCCGCGCTGGCTCCGGCAAATTTTTCGACGCGGCGCGCCAAAATCCAGAAGGCGATGACGCCGGACAGTCCCCCCATCATCAGCCCAATGGCGATGTCGCGTTCCCAGGCGGCCGCGCCCAGCGCCATGACGGCCAGCAGCATCAACGACAGCCGCACCGTCATCAGCCGGAATCGCACTAAGGTTTCCAATTTGCTGTCCTCCAGATGATCCAGGCCGCCACGCCCAGCCCGCCAAACACGCCCGCCAAGAGCACCACCGCGCCCGCCCCGGGGGAAGCCTGCCGTGCCGCCACCCAGGGTCCCGCCACCGCGCCCAGCGCGATGCCCGCCGCCGCCGCCACGCCCGCGCCCGAAAGCGCACGGCGGGTGCGCTCCTCCCCGGATGACGGGGCATGCTTTGGGCGCTCGGGGGAATCGGGGTTCACCCCGGTATCCTAGGCCCACAAGCGCCGTGCAAGCAATCGCGTGTGCACAAGCTTGCACAGGACGCGGGGTCTGCCGCTAAAATTCCGCCAAACAAGGAGGCGAATTCGCGTCATGGCCGTTGTTGAATTTGAAGGACAAACGCGCGAGGTGGACGACCACAGCGCAATCATGGAAGCCTGCGAGGAAATGGGCGTGCCCTTCGGCTGCACCGCCGGGGAATGCGGCACCTGCTGCGTCTATGTCGAGGACGGCATGGAAAACCTGGAGCCCAAGAACGACGCCGAAGTCTCGATGAACCTTGGCCGCGACGAACGCCTCTGCTGTCAGCTCGTTATTCGCACCGGCACCGTCAAGCTCGCGCTCTAGGCACGAACGCACAATTCCCGAAAGCCGTAGCGGCCGTTCACGCGCCCTTGCCGTCCTTGAGGTCCTTGGGATTGCGCATGTGCGCGAGCGCGTCTTCCTGCGTGATGCGGCCCGCCTTGTAGAGCGCCTTGAGCGAGCGGTCCATCGTGACCATGCCGTCCTTGTGGCTGGTCTCCACCACGCTGTAGACCTGATGGGTCTTGCCGTCGCGGATGAGGTTGGCGATGGCGGGATTGTTGAGCAGTAGTTCCGCCGCGAGCACGCGGCCCGGCTGGTCGGCGCGCGGCAGCAGCCGCTGCGACACGATCGCCAGCAGCACCATGGACAACTGGAAGCGTATCTGCTGTTGCTGGTCGCCGGGGAAGACGTCGATGATGCGGTCCACCGTCTGGATGGCGTCGTTTGTGTGCAGCGTGGCGAAGACCAGGTGGCCGGTTTCCGCCGCCGTCAGCGCGGCTTGAATGGTCTCAAGGTCGCGCATTTCGCCCACGAGGATCACGTCGGGGTCCTGACGCAGCACATACTTCAGCGCGTTCTTGAAAGCGTGCGTGTCTCCGCCCAACTCGCGCTGGTCCACGATGGACCGCTTGTGCGAATGTACATACTCGATCGGGTCCTCCACGGTGATGATGTGGCAGGCGCGCTCGTTGTTGATCCGGTCGATCAAGGCGGCGAGCGTGGTGGTCTTGCCGTGGCCGGTCGGGCCTGTCACCAGCACCAGCCCTTGACGGCGGCTGGTCAGTCCCACCACGCCGGACGGCAGGCCCAGTTCCTCAAGCACCGGTATCTTCTCGGGAATGGGCCGGAACGCCGCGGTCACCGCGCCCTTTTGCAGGTACACATTCACACGGAAGCGGTGCTTGCGTCCCACCGCGAGGCTGAAGTCCAGTTCCTTGTCCTTCTCGAAGCGCGCCCTCTGGCCCTCGCTGAGGAAATCAAAGATGAGACGCTCGGTGTCCTCGGGCGCCAGCGCGTCGGTGCGGCTGCGGTAGAGGTCGCCGTTGATGCGCAGAATGGGTGGTGCGCCCGCGCTGATCAACAGGTCGGAGGCCTTCTCCCGGGCAACCAAGTCAAACAAGTCATGGATATCCATGCCGATCCTCTCCGCAAGTCAAGCCCCAAAAACGCGAAACGCGATGATAGCCGCGCCGCCGGAAGGGATGCAAAGCCCCGGGGCACTATTCGGTGTATTCGATCGGCACGGCCACGGCGCGTTCGAGAATCAGCAGGCGCTCGCCGTTGGAGATGGTGAGGGTCTGAGTGGCGGGGCTGTATTCGCTGGCGAACCAGTCCCCCGCGACCGGAGCGCCCAGCCCCACGCGCTCATTCACGATGCGGCCGTCGGCGGTCTCGATGACGATGCTGAACTGCGGGTCGTTGCCTTGGCTGTCGAGCACGCCCTGCAACTTCACCGTGGCCTGCCGTGCCGGTGCTGCGGGCGCTTCAGACGGGGCCGCGCCCGCCGGCGCTTCTTCGGACGGGGCGCTTCCTGCGGGAGGCGACGCCGACGCCGAAGTTTCCGCCGGCGCGGCAGGAGGTTCGATGATGAATTCCTTGAGGCGCGCCAGCGTGGGGCCATTGGCCATGGCGATGAGGCTCACGCGGTAGACGCCGGGCTCGAGCGTGTAGGACATGTTTCGGGTTTCGCCCGGCAGCACGCGGGTGACCGGGGTTTGCTGTTGGTCAAGCCAGTTGGCGGCGAGGCTTCCGGCGCCCCGGGCGGCTTCATTGCGCGGGGTGTAGTCTTCCCACGAAAGTTGCTCGCCCACCTTCTTCTCGAGGACGAAGCGCACCGGGTCGGGCACGCGTTCGAGGCTGCCCCCAATCCAGAAGGGCCTCCAGCCGGTGTTCGAAACAGGAATGCTCACCTGCTTCAACGCGGGATCGCCGGGCGCGGGGGTCACCTTGGGGTCGCCCAATTCCGGCCTGCCAACCATCAGGCGCGCGCCATCGGTCACAATGAGGCTGATGCAGGCCACCGCAAAGAGCGCACCGAAGATGGGCACCGAACGCCAGCGTTCGAACTTGGCGAGGGTGACCGAGGCGGCCAGCCCGAGGCCACAGAGCGAGGCGGCCAGCAGCAGCATGCCGGGCGTGAACATCCACTGGGGATTAGTGCGCATAACCCCGCCCACCGGGGTGAGCCCGAGCTGCGCCATGCGCAAGCCCAGCACCGCCAGCACGGTCACCAGCACCCACAGCGTGAGCATGGAGATGCCACGAAAGGGCGTGTTGGGCAGCATGGTTGTGGCGGCGAAAGCAACCCCGCCCGCCAGCAGGATGGTCACCATGGCGGGGAAGTTTACCAGGTTGCTGCCCACCTGCCCGGCGGCCAGCGGCAACAGCGCGGCCAGGCCAAGCCCCGCGGCGGATATCCACGCGGTCAGATTCTCGGCGAGGACTGGTTCGTTGTCGCGCTTCTTCATGCGCCGGATGAAGGTGCTCTTGGGACCGGGCACCTCGGCAGGCCTCTCGGCACGCAGGGCCTTTCGCGCGAGGGCGCGGCTTTCGTTCAGGTCGCCCTGGGCCTGGAGCATCTGCCGTTCAATCTCGGCATAGGCTTGGGCGCTGACAGCGCCGCTGCCCACGCCCGACTGTGCCTCTTCCAGGTGCGCGCGTATCGCGCGGATGTCGCTCTCGCAATCCTGGATGAACTGCTCGACGCGCCCGCGCTCGAACTCGACCCGCGCCCGCGCCCGCTGCACCCGCGCCTCGGCGTCCTTGATGAGCCTGCGCGTCTGCTCCGGGGGCACGCCGTCCTCGCGCAGCA
>JBJOID010000063.1:0-22275 GCA_046047315.1 Candidatus Hydrogenedentota bacterium
GCGCTGGCCTGTCGGAGAAGACGCTTGTGCTGTTCACCTCCGACAACGGCGGTCTCTCCACGGCGGAGGGGCATCCCACCAGCAATCTACCCCTGCGCTGTGGCAAGGGCTGGCTCTACGAGGGCGGCGTGCGCGTGCCGCTCATCGTGCGCTGGCCCGGCGTCGCAAAGCCGGGCAGCGTGGTGGATGCCCCGGTCAACAGCGCCGATTTCTACCCTACCGCCCTCGAAGCGGCGGGGCAGCCCGCCCGGCCCAGCCAACATCTTGATGGCGCAAGCATTGGTCCAGTGCTTCGGGGAGAGCAGGCGGGCATACGCGATACCCTTTACTGGCATTACCCGCACTATGGGAATCAGGGCGGCAGCCCCTCAGCCGCGTTACGGCAAGGCGATTGGAAGCTGATCACGTACTTTGAAAATGGCGCGGCCGAGCTATACAACCTCGCGGACGACCCGGGTGAGACCCGCGACCTCGCTCCCGCCGAAACCACGCGCGTCGCCAACATGAAGCAACGACTCACCGAGATTCAGGCGGAAACTGGAGCGCGGTTTCCCTCGCCCAATCCCAACGGGGAGTAATGCGCCTACTCAGGCTCGTGTTGGCTTGCGGCAGTGAAACACCGGTTCTTGTGGCTTCAGCCCGTAGAGACGGCGTTCCTCCGGATCAAGCTGGTCGTAAAACGGAACCACGTCCACCTCAAAGCCTGCCGCCTCAAGCTGATCCTTGAAGTCCATGCCATAGGCGCGCACGTGAAGCCGGTGCCGATAGAAACGCTCGCGGTCCTCCTCGCTCGTGATGGAGGGGTCCTCGAAGGTCTTCTGGAAGACGATGGGCACCTGGATGATTGCCCAACCGCCGGGGGCGAGCACGCGGTAAAGCTCGTTGATGGCCTTCTGATCCTCCGGCACATGCTCGAGCACGTGGCTACAGTAGACCACGTCGAAGTCGCCTTCCTTGTAGTCCTTAATGTCTGTGATGTCCATGATGACCATCGCCGGATGCCACGGAGATTCGAGGTCGCCGCTGAGATAATCGATTGCCGGATTCTCGCGCAGCAGCGTTTCAAGGCAGGCCTCCGGCGCGATGTGCAGCAGCCGCTTGCGCGGCATTTCCAACAGGTTGGTGCGCCGCTGGAAATAGAGCCATATCAACCGGTGGCGTTCCAACGAACCGCAATTCGGGCATTTCGCATTCTTCCGGCCCGGATGTCCCTTGCGCATGTGCCGTTCGAATTCGGGCGCTTCGCAGCCGCACAACGGGCAGCGCTGCAGCGGTCGGCTCGGATCGGTCGGGACGGCCGCCGCAGGCGACGCTGGAGTCACGCTGGCCGACTTCGCCTTGGGGGCGGGCGTTACTCCGCCCGCATCCAGACCAAGCCGCTTCCGCCAGCGCTCCACGGTGGTCTCACGCTTGCGCAGGATGGCGCAGTTCTCTTCCTGGCCGAGCCGCTGAAAGCGGCCGCCTGCCACCGCCACCTGCTTGACCAGCGTGTCGGCGGCGGGGGTGTTCTTCAGCAGCTCGGGCATCTCCCGCACCAGCTTGCTGTCCTTGAGGGCACGGCTGCCCCGGTATGTCCACCCAATGCCATGAATGAGCAACAGGCCCTCGGGGCGCAGCCAGCGCTCTGCCATGGAAAGCGTCCAGCCGTCTATCGCAAGGTCGCGCGTGTTTTCCATAAACACGAGGTCGAAGGCATGATGCTCCCCGACCGAAGCCGCAAGTTCCTGCAGAAGCCAAGCACGTCCGCCGTCGGAACGCCGCCACTCCACGAAGCTGCCCAGCTCCAATGAGTCGATGATCTTCTTCGCGTTTGCCGTGTCGCGCGGATTCAGACCGTCGTCCAGCGCGATGACCCTTCCCGTTCCCAGCTCCTGCAACGCCGCCGCGAAATAACACAGGGTGTTCGGCGTGCGCCAACCGGTCGCCAGAATCTCCCCGGTCCGCTCCTTCAAGGCCAGTTGATAGAGGTGGGCACCAAGATTGGCCCCAACACCGAAAGAACCGGCCAGCGCCGATTGCACTTTTTCCAGTTTCACCCGGTCTGCTCCCGTCCCAAGAGGTCGTTGTCATCCCCAGAAGTCGCCCGAGAATAGCATATTTTCCGCCCTCGCGCCCGCATGGCTTGCCACACCGGGGGGGAAGGCGTATACTCGCCTGGTCGCTGGTCGCCCCGTGTTGTTTACGGGGCGCTAAGAGGGAATCCGGTGGGAATCCGGAGCTGCCCCGCAGCGGTAAGCGGGAACGAAAGGCTCACCAACGCACTGGAGCGCATGCGCGCCCTGGGAAGCGGAGCCCGGTAGGAACGCGCGTCGGCATGTCCGTCGCAACTGCCCGCAAGCCCGAAGACCTGCCAGCGTGCGCGCGACCATGCGTGCCGGAACGAGAGGTCTTCGCGGGCGGGACCCATGAGCCAGCCGTCTTAGGACGGTCTGCCTTCCTTGGGTATTCGCCTTTGCCCAACCTCCATCCGTGCCGGGTGTCGTGGCGTATTGCCCGAGGGACGGCGAGTGGAGGACGGCAGGATGAGAGGCTGGCGAGGCAGGGCTTTGGCCCTGGCGTGCGCATCGCTTTGGGGCGCGGTGGCTTTGGCCGACGACCCCTGGGCCGATGCCGTGGCGGACGCAAACACCACGGGATGCAACACGGGATTCTGTGACCCCGGTTTGGCGCTCGGTCCGCCGGCAGGGGCGGGCACCTTTTTCCCGGGCTTGTCCAGCATCCTGAGCGTGGGCACAGCGGGCGATTCCCATGTGGTGCTCCGTTTCGACACCGCCGTCGCCGACGATCCGCAGAATCCCATGGGGCTGGACTTCATCGTATTCGGCAATGGCTACTGGGTGGGGGGCGATCCCCTGCGCCGTTGGAGCGAGCCGGGCGTGGTGGAGATCATGCCGGACAACAATGAAAACGGTCTGCCGGATGAAACTTGGTACCGCATCCCCGGCAGCCGCGCCATCTCCGCCGCGCAGGCCACCACAGGAATAGCGAATCCCGTCCCTCCTCTGGTCGATGCGGCGGGGGTGGTGAATCCTAACGCCACCGATGGCAACCCGCTCAACGATGGCGCCGAGTTCGATTGGGGCTACGCTGACCTTGGACCCGTGGACTTCCCGTATCGCGACAACTACCTTCGGCCGGACGACCCCTTCTCCGTGGGACTCAGCTCCGGCTCGGGTGGCGGCGACGCTTTCGATATCGCCTGGGCCGTGGATGCCTCGGGACAGCCCGCTAACCTCAGCGCGTTCTCCTTCATCCGCGTCCGCACACTCGTGACCGGAAACGCCGTTGGCCCCATCACCACTGAGATAGACGCCGTGGCCGACGTTCCGCCCGACGTGGACAGCGACGGCGACGGCGTGCTCGACGAATACGAAACCCGCGTGGCGGGAACCGATCCCCTGCGCGCGGAGAGCACCGTCTTGCCGCTAGAGATTCCACCAAGTCAAGGCGGCAGCACAACGCCGGGAAACCTGCTGGGTGTCGCGCAGGACCTGAACGGAAACGCGGTGCTGTTTCGCTCGGCGGGAAGCCGCAGCGGAAACCGCGCTTTCAACGCCAATGTGGACCTCCTGCCCGCGACCGACCCCGGCGGCGTTGTTCCCAACCGCACCAAGAGCAGCGTGTTTTTGGACTTCCAATGCGACGTGGCTGATTTCAGCGCGGCGCAGATCGCCCCCGCCGAGGTGGTGATGGTCTACGGCACGAACCAGATCGCGGGCCTGGCCGCTTCGCTCTTGCGGCCGTGGCGTTATTCCAATGGAGCGTGGACCCAGGATGGCGTTGAGGATGTTGTTGTGGACACGGTGTTGAACACCGTCACCTTCAGCACCCGTTATCCCGGAGTATTCGTGCTGGCAGGACTGAGCTCCAGTTCGGGTGGTCCCGGGCCGGGCATGCCTCTGGCGGGTCCCACAGCTCTGGCGGTGATGGCCTTGTTTCTTGGAGGCTTGGGGATCCTCGCCCTGCGGCGTGGCCGCCCGGCTTCCCCATGCCGCCGGGGGGGATTCACGTTGGTTGAATTGCTGGTGACCATCGCCATCATCGGGCTGCTGGCTGCTTTACTTCTGCCCGCATTGAGCCGCGCACGTGCCGCCGCGAAGCAGTCTACGGGCAAGAACAACCTTCGCCAGCTTTTCCTCGCCAACACCATGTATGCAAGCGAGCACGGTGGGCACTATGCCCCCGCCGCCCCCGACCTGTACGACTTCCTGCTGCCAGGTGCCCCGCCGGATCATTTCGGGGGACGGGTCCGCTGGCACGGCGCGCGCGCCACGCCCAACCCCAGTTCGAGCTTCGACCCCGGCAAGGGGCCGCTGGCGGAATACCTGCCCGATGGCCGCGTGAAGGAGTGTCCCGTGTTCACGGAATTCCGCAAGCATGGTGAAGTCTCGAACGCCTTTGAGGCGGGCACCGGCGGTTATGGCTACAACATGGCCTATGTGGGCTCGCAGTTGAGCGTTGTGGCAGACCCGGTGCGCGCGGTGCGCAAGGGCATGCGCGACGTGGACATTTTCAAGCCGGCCGAGACCATCATGTTCGCCGAGGCCGCGATGCCGCAGGATGGCTACCTCATCGAGTACAGCTTTATCGAGCCACCGTATCCGGTGGATGCGCAACACCCCCATGGCGACAAGGAGGCGGGATACACGCTCGCGCCCTCCATGCACTTCCGCCACTATGGACGTGTCAACGTGCTCTGGTGTGACGGCCATATCACCAGTGAAGAGTTCGGGTGGACCACGGACGCCAACGCCTATGGCGGCAATAACCGGCTTTGGGGGGTGGGCTGGGTCGGAGGCGATTCAAACTACTTGTTCGACAGCGGCGTGAAGTAAACCGAAACTCCCGCGCCCTGGCCCAATGATCAAGCGTCGGCCAGGTGCCGCATCAGTTGCCCGGCGAAATCGGCGGCAAGCACGATTTGTTCCCGGTCCACGCCCGTGATGAGGTCGGCGTCGTCATACCAGCGCGGCGGGCAACCGTGTTCATCCACGCCGACAATGCTCAAGGCGTGATACCCCCGCGCCAGCGCCACCTGCGTCGCGCTTGGCACCGTGCTCAGCACCGTCGCCTCCAGCGGCGGCTCGCTAACTCCGGCGGCGGCTTTCACCAGCGTGGGGGAGCAAGGCATCTCCAGCACCATGCCTTCGCCGCGCGTGTAGCAAAGCTTTCCCGCGCCCACCGATTCCAGCGAAATGACGAAGGTGTTGGCTTTGTCCAGCGTGCTGCTGGCCAGGACGTGGCGCATTCCCGCCATCCACGCCTCCTGGCTGCCCGTGGCGACGAGCCATACGTCCGCGTCATCGAGTGGTTCCCGCGCCAGTTCATCGGCCACACGCAGCAGCGCGCACACGCCGGAGGCATTGTTGTTCGCGCCGCGAATTTCTTCCGTGTTGGCCGATGCGTAGTAAAGCGCCGCGGCGGCGCCCAGCAAGAGCATCAAGGCGGCGCCCCGCGCGTAGGGAATCAGCGGCGCGTTAAAGCCCGCGTAACTCGCGTAGGCTTCCGCCGCGCAACTGGCGATAACCACGGCCATGCAGGCCAGCACCACGAAATGGGCGGGCCGCAGCCAGCGAAGCCGTCCTCCTTGGGTGAGCGGGCTCACGTAGCCGCTGTCGTAATGCGCCGTCACGATGAACAGCCGCTTGGGGCGCGGCGCAAGAAAGCGCGCCACGACGTTCTGCGATTCGTAGTGCACCAGGAAACGTGACAGCAGATTGAAGCCGAGAAACTCCGCCATGTAGCAACCGAAGATGGCGGCCCCGTAAACCGCCGCCGCGCCCGGCAGCCAGAAAGCGATGATCGCCACAAAGAAGAATTCCGCATAGTATGAAGCGAAGAGGTACAGCGGGTTGTCTATGGCGTGAAAGCTGTCGCGGAAAACATCCGGGGTGCGCTCGCGAAAGCGCCGGAAGATGTAGCTGGCGGCCTGGGCCTCTTCTTCTGTTTGCGCGCCCCGGTGTAGCAGGCGCGCCGCGAGGTACATGAGGTCCGTGTGCGCCTGGGCATGTGCCTCCTTGCGCCGCAGGTGCGGCTCGAAAGGCTCGGTGTTGTCGGGCAGGGGGCTTTGCATGGGCTTGGCGATATGCGGCTGCGGTTAGTGGCTTGAGTATAATGCCGCGCATCGTCGGGATACATCATCGATTGCGGAGAGCGAAACATTGCGGGCGGTTGTGCAGCGCGTGCGCGAGGCGCGCGTAGAGATAGATGAGGCCATTGCCGGGGCCATCGGCCCGGGGCTGCTCGTCCTGCTTGGCGTGGGAGAGGCGGACTCGATTCGCGATGCCGATTATCTGGTGGACAAAATCGCAACCCTCCGCATCTTCAACGACGACGAGGGCAAGTTCAATCTCTCCCTGGAAGAGACGGGCGGCGCCGTGCTGGTGGTCTCGCAGTTTACCCTGCATGGCGACGCGCGGAAGGGTCGACGTCCCTCATTCATCAAGGCGGCCCGCCCCGAGGTGGCGATTCCTCTTTATGAGCATGTCTTGCAGTCTTTTCGCGCCCGTGGCCTGGAGACGGCGGCCGGCCGCTTTGGCGCCATGATGCAGGTTCACCTCATCAACGACGGGCCAGTCACCCTGCTGATCGATTCGGAGAAATCCTTCTAATGCGCATCGCCGTTGCCGCAGGCGGAAAGTTGGGCACCTCCGTGTTGCGGCCCTTGCTGGAGTCCAGCCACGAGGTCGTTGCGGTGTTGCAGGATGGGCGGCAGGTGCGGGGCCATCGCCGCATGACCAGCCGCTGGCTGGCGCGTCTCTTTGGAGGCCGCGACAATTTCCTCAAGCTGGCCGCACGCCACAAGCTTCCCGTGCACTACATCGACAAGATGGACGAGCCGGAACTGGCGCCTTTGCGTTCCCTCAATATCGACCTGCTGCTGGTGAGCGGCTTCGCGATCATTCTCAAGCCTGCCTTGCTCGGCCTGCCGCGCATTGGCTGCGTAAACATGCACTCCTCGCTCCTGCCCCGTCATCGCGGGCCGAACCCCTTCTCGGCAGTCATCGTGCAGGGCGACACGGAAACCGGCGTGACCTTTCACCGGATCGACGAGGGAATCGACACCGGGGATATTCTGGACCAGAGTCCTTTTGAAATTGGACCACGCGACGAGATGATCCACATCTACCATCGCGCCTGTCAGATTGCCGGCGAGCGCGTGGTGCCGCTGATGGATCGCATCGCCCGCGAGGGTTTGCGTGGCGATGCGCAAGACCCCGCCCTCGCGACCTATGACCGCAAGTTGACCGAGGCCGACGCCTGGATTGACTGGCGATGGAGCACCGCAAAAATCGATCGCATGGTGCGGGGCTATCCGCCCACCGTCATGCCGCGCTTCCGGTTTCGCGGCGACGTGGTGTATGTGGCCAAGGCGCAGCCTCACGCCGGCGAACCCGGCGCCGTGCCCGGCACGGTGTTGCGTGATCACCAGCCCGCCCGCATCGCCACCGCTGACGGCGCGCTGGAGATTCGCGTGGCCTTCTGCAAAAGGCCCGTGCCCTGGATATGGCCATCGCCCTTCAGTCGCCCCAGCGTGGGGGAGCGACTGGAAGTACCCGAATGAGCGCCCCGGTCTCCATCATCATCCCGGCCTTCAACCAGGTGGACTACTGCCGCCAGTGCCTCACCACGTTGCTGGCAAACACGTCGCAGCCCTACAAGCTCATCCTGGTGGACAATGGCTCGACCGATGGCGTGGCGGCGTTGTTTGACGCGGTGCCCGGCGCCACGGTGGTGCATGCCCCGGAAAATCTGGGCTTCGCCAAGGGGATCAACCTTGGCCTTGAGCATGCGGAGGGCCATGCGCTGCTGCTCAACAGCGACACCTTGCTGCCGGCCGGATGGCTTGAACCCATGCTCGACGCGCTAAAGCGCGACGACGCCATCGGCATCGTGGGGCCGCGCTCAAATTGCGTGTCGGGGGCACAGCAAATCGACGGGCTCGAGTTCAGCGACATGGAATCCATCAACCGCTTTGCCGCGGAGCTTCGCATCGCCCAGGCCGGACGAACACGCGACGTCGCCCGGCTGGTGGGCTTTTGCATGTTGATTCGCGAGTCGGTGTGGCGCGCGCTCGGCGGCTTGGAGGAGGCCTTCGGCATCGGCAATTTCGAGGACGATGACTACTGTCTCCGGGCGCTGCGAGCCGGCTATCGCCTTTGCATTGCCGAAGATGCCTTTGTCTTTCACTATGGTAGCCGCACCTTCCTCGGCATGGGAATTACCGACGAAACCTGGACCAGTCTGTTGCGCCGAAATGAACAGGTGTTTGCGGACAAGTGGGATCTTCGCCCCGAGGAGCGCAACGACGCGGTGCAACAGGCGCGCCAACTCCTGCGTGAAGCCGCCGCCCTCGCGGAGGAGCGGGACTTCACGGTGGCGCTCTCCCGCTGTGCCGAGGCCCAGCGCGTGGCCCCGGTGTTTGACCAGGTATACAATGATCTCGGGGCGATACTGTGGAGCATGGGTGCGCACGATGACGCGCTGCGGCAGTTTGTACGTGCGCTCAGGCTGAACCCGGCCTCTCCCGACGCACGCGCCAATTACCACGCCGCCTGCGCCGTCCTGGGCCGCGACCCGGAGGAGTCCGTCTAAGGGCAGCATCGCTCGTCATTCGCCCCTATCGCGAGGCGGACCGCGAGGCCTGGATGCGGGTGCACGCGGTGATCATGACCATCTCGCATGCTTGGAACTACTGCATCCAGGAGCGGCCAGACTATGCCGGCTTCGACTGTACCCGCCTCGTGGCTGAACTGGACGGCGAGATCGTCGGCCTTACCGACGTGAAATACGAGCACCATCCCGGAGAACTGTGCCTTGTGCGGGACAGCCCCGGCGGCTACGTGCTCGAGTTTGGACGCTTGCCCGAGCACGCAGGGCTGGGCATCGGTGAGAAGCTCATCGAGGCGGCCAAGGCCGATGCTCTGCGGCTCGGTTACCACCGCCTCGAGTATTGGACGCAAGACCGCAGGGCCCAGCGATTCTATCGCCGCATCGGCATGACCGAGATTGGCCGCCACTACCGCTTTCGCATGCGCGCTCCCGGGCCCGTGGATGAGTTTCTCCAGCAGGACCGCCTTTCGGTGGAATACATCTACGCCGTGTGCCTGCCTGAAGACTGGCCGCTCGTCCGGGAGAAATACGCGGTCCTCACCGAGCACCCCCTCGAACCCCACCTCTGCGTGGGATTCGAAACGCGATTTTAGAGTTCTCCAAAGGGAGCTGCATTTATATCGCGATGGCAGTCCCCGTCTTTCGGAATGACTTGCCAGAAAGCAATTGTTCCTGTATCGTGTCGGTTCTTAACGACCGTTAGGTAACCCTTGCGCAGGGCGCGACAAGGGACAGCCAGAGAGGGAAATGGCCATGGCCGAGGCTTATGTGTTTGATGCGATTCGCACGCCGCGCGGGCGTGGAAAGAAGGGGGCGGGCGGGCTCTATGAAGTGGCGCCGGTGGAGCTTGTGGCGGGGCTGATGCACACGCTTCAGGAAAAGCACCACCTGGACACTTCGCAAATTGATGACGTGGTATTGGGCTGTGTGACGCCTGTGGGCGATCAGGGCGCCAACATCGCCAAGACGGCGGCCCTCTACGCCGGCTGGGACACCGACATCGCGGGCATGCAGATTAATCGCTTCTGCGCCTCCGGCCTGGAAACGGTCAACAACGCCGCGATGAAGGTGCGCTCGGGCTGGGAACAACTGGTCGTGGCAGGCGGCGTCGAGAGCATGTCGCGTGTTCCGATGGGCTCCGACGGCGGCCCCATGGCGATGGACCCGAAGGTGAATCTCGCAATCGACTTCGTGCCGCAGGGTGTCAGCGCGGACCTGATCGCGACCATCGAAGGCTTCTCCCGTGAGGATGTCGACAGCTACGCGGTGCTGTCGCAGGAACGCGCGGCGCGCGCCGAGGACGAGGGACGCTTCAAGAGCCGGGTGCCGGTGCGCGACTTGAACGGCCTTCCGATCCTCGACAGGGACGAGCACATCCGCCGGGGCACCACGCTCGAAAGCCTCGGCAGCCTGGCGCCTTCCTTCGCCATGATGGGCGAGATGGGCTTCGACGCGGTGGCCATGCAGAAGTATCCGCAGGTGGAGAAGATCAACCACGTGCACACGGCCGGCAATTCCTCCGGCATCGTGGACGGCGCGGCCCTGGTGCTGGTGGGTACCAAGGAGAAGGGCGATGAGCTGGGCCTGAAGCCGCGCGCGAGAATACGAGCGGCCGCCCTGGTGGGCACCGAGCCGACGATCATGCTCGTGGGCCCCGGCCCTGCCAGCAAGAAGGCGCTCAAACTGGCGGGGATGACGGTGAACGACATCGACCTCATCGAGATTAACGAAGCCTTTGCCGCCGTTGTGCTGCGCCTGATGCGTGATCTGGGCGTGAACGACTTCGACAAGGTCAACGTAAACGGCGGAGCCATCGCCCTCGGCCACCCGCTGGGCGCGACCGGTGCCATGATTCTGGGTACCGCCCTGGATGAACTCGAACGGACCGACAAGTCTACCGCCCTCTGCACCCTGTGTGTGGGCGGGGGGATGGGAATCGCCACCATCATCGAGCGGGTCTAGCAAGACTCACCTCAGCGAGCGACTGAAGACCATAAAGAAGAGGGACACGGGCACATGGCCATCAAATATGAAATTGATAGCGACAAGATCGTCACGTTGACGATTGACATGGAAGACCGGACGATGAACGTGATCAACGA
Organism: Candidatus Hydrogenedentota bacterium; assembly: GCA_046047315.1. GTDB lineage: Bacteria > Hydrogenedentota > Hydrogenedentia > Hydrogenedentales > JAEUWI01 > WGMK01. The sequence goes on from JBJOID010000063.1 coordinate 10,716, forward strand.
CACGTTCGGCGCCGGGATGAAGGCCGCGCTGGAGCGGCTGTTCGCGGAGCCGGAGGTGGCCGGGGTGATCGTCACGTCGGGCAAGGACACCTTCGTGGCGGGCGCGGACATCGAAATGCTGTGGAGCCTGCAAACCCCCGAGCAGGCCTTCAACGCGGTCGAGGAATTCAAGAAAGCGCTGCGCGCGCTGGAGAAATGGGGCAAGCCCATCGTGGCGGGCATCACGGGCACGGCGCTCGGCGGCGGGCTCGAGATCGCACTGGCTTGCCACCACCGTATCTGCATCAATAATCCGAAGGCCAAGCTTGGCTTGCCCGAGGTGAAGCTGGGCATCCTGCCCGCGGGCGGCGGCGTCACGCGGCTGGTGCGCATTCTCGGGTTGCAGGAGGCTTTCCCCTATCTGGCGGAAGGCCGCGAAATCAGCCCGGAGAAGGCGCTCAGTGCCGGAATCATCCACGAGCTGGCCGCCGACCGCGAGGAGATGCTGGCGAAGGCAAAGGCTTGGATCAAGGCCAACCCGAAGTCTAAGGCTCCATGGGACGAGGACAAGTTCAAGCTGCCCGGCGGTGCGCCCACGCACCCGATGGTGGCGCAGATGCTGGCCATCGCCCCCGCCGTATTGCGCAAGAAAACTTTCAAGAATTATCCCGCGCCGCAGGCCATTATGGCCGCCGCGGTCGAGGGTGCCCACACCGATTTCGACACCGCCAGCCGCATCGAGTCGCGTTACTTTGCCAAGCTGGCCGCCGGCCAGGTTGCGCGCAATATAATTGGCACGTTCTGGTTCCAGTTGAACCAGATCAAGGGCGGACTTAGCCGCCCCAAGGATGTGGCTCCGAACCCGACAAAAAAGGTGGGGGTGCTTGGCGCGGGCATGATGGGGCACGGCATCGCCTTCGTTTCCGCCATGTCGGGCATCGACGTGGTGCTCAAGGATGCGACCCTCGAGAAGTCTGAAGAGGGCAAGGCCAAGTGTGAGGCGCTGCTGAAGAAGCGCGTGGCGCGTGGCAAGATGAGCAAGGAGAAGATGGAGGAGGTTCTCGGGCGCATCCACGCCACAGGCGACTACGCTGATCTGAAAGGCTGCGACCTCATCATCGAGGCGGTGTTCGAGGACCGGGAACTCAAGGCCAAGGTCAGCGTCGACGCGGAAGCCCAGATTGACGAGACGGCCGTGTTCGGTTCGAACACGTCGACCCTTCCCATTACGGGCCTGGCCCAGCCCGTGGCGCGGCCCCAAAATTTCGTGGGCATTCACTTCTTCTCCCCGGTGGACAAGATGCCTCTGGTGGAGATCATTCGCGGTCAGCAGACTTCCGACTACGCGCTGGCCAAGGCTTTCGATTACGTGTTGCAGATCAAGAAGACGCCCATCGTGGTGAACGACAGCCGCGGCTTCTACACCTCGCGCGTGTTCGCCACGTATGTGCAGGAAGGGATGGCCATGCTCACCGAGGGCGAGCATCCTCGCGCCATCGAGACCGCAGGCCTCCAGGCCGGCATGCCGGTGGGGCCGCTCGTACTGGCCGATGAAGTGAGCCTGTCGCTGATGAAGCACATCCGCGACCAAACCCGTAAGGACTTCGAAGCCGAAGGCAAGGCACTGCCCGAGCACCCTGCATTCACGGTGCTTGAAAAGATGGTGGGGCTTAACCGGCTTGGTAAGGCGCACGGCGCCGGCTTCTACGAGTACAGCGGCGAGAAGAAATTGTGGCCCGGACTTTCCGAGCAGTTCCCCGCGTCATCGAGCCCGCTGCCCCAGCAGGACCTCATCGACCGGATGCTCTTTATCCAAGCCATCGAGACGGTGCGCTGCATGGAAGAAGGCGTCTTCGATTCCGTGGCGGACGCCAACATCGGCAGCATATTCGGCTGGGGCTTTGCGCCCTTCACCGGCGGCACGCTGCAGTTCATCAATCACTACGGCGTGTCGAAGTTTGTGCAGCGTGCAAAGGACCTTGAGGACAAGTACGGCGCGCGCTTCGCGGTTCCGAAGACGCTTGTGGACATGGCCGCTGCCGGGGAATCGTTCACGCAGCGTTAACCCGCGCGGCTCAGCATCTTGACCTTGGTTCGCTTCAAGCTCCGGCTTGAAGCGAACTTCACATGGGGGCGTTCCCCGGCCGAGGATGTCTGGGTACGAAGTAATACCTTTTAAACTAAAGCGCGCTTCCGGCATCCAACCAGTGACAGCGTTTGAGGAACGAGCCCATGAACACAGCGCCCATACGCCCTTTCGAGCGGGTGGACTACGCCATCTACGCCGTGTTGGCCGGATTCAAGATGTGGATCCATATCGCCACGGCGGGCCGCTATGGCATTTTTCGCGATGAGTACTATTACCTCGCCTGCGCCAGCCGCCTCGACTGGGGCTATGTGGATCACCCGCCGCTCTCCATCGCCCTGCTCGCCCTGACACGCAGCATCTTCGGGGACTCGCTGTTAGCCACGCGCCTGCCCGGCATCTTCGTGTCCGGGCTGGTCGTGCTTCTGGTGGGATTGCTGGCCCGCCGCCTTGGCGGGGGGCGCTTCGCCCAGGGCCTCGCCATGCTTGCCGTCGTGGCCTGCCCCATGTTCCTCGGCATCCACAGCTACTATTCGATGAACGTGCTCGATCACTTCTTCTGGGCGCTCGCCGCCTATGTGTTCGTGTTAATCATCCAGACCGGCAACGCCCGCCTCTGGCTGTTCTTCGGGCTCATCTGCGGACTCGGTTTGCAAAACAAAACCAGCATGGCCTTCCTTGGCTGGGGGCTTGTCGTCGCCATGGCCTTCACCTCGCAGCGCAAATGGTTCGCCAGCCCCTGGCTCTACGCGGGCGGCGCCCTTGCCTTGCTGATCTACCTGCCCAATCTTCTTTGGCAGTTCGCCAACGACTACGCCATGATCGAGTTCATGCGCAACGCCGCGCTGCACAAGAACGCCCCGATGGGTCCGCTCGAATACACGCTCGAAATCATCAAGGTGTTTCATCCCTTCCTGCTGCCAGTGTGGCTGCTGGGCGCCGCGTATCCTTTCGTGCGTTCCGAGGCCGCCGTATTCCGGCCGCTCGCCATAATCTTTGCCGTGGTGCTGGTCACCTTCGCCCTGACCAACGGCAAGGCCTACTATGCCGCGCCCGCCTTCCTCATCGCTTTCCCGCTGGGGAGTGTCTGGATCGAACGCTTGACCGAGGGCACCAAGGTCTGGCGGCCCGCCATCTCCTATGTGCTCATCTTTGGTGGGCTGCTCATGGCTCCGATCGCCATACCGATGTTGCCGCCCAAGATGGCTCTAGACTACATGCAGGCCATCGGCATTGTACCCAAGCCCGCAGAGCTTGGACATGTGGGCGACATGCCACAGCACTTCGCGGATCGCTTCGGATGGCAAAAGCGCGCGGAGCTGGTGAAGAAGGCTTCCGATACCCTCAGCCCCGAGGAGCGCGCGAAGGCGGTGATTGTAAGCACAGATTATGGCGAGGCCGCCGCCATGGAGTATTACGCCGACGAGCTGCAACTGCCGCCGTCCATCACTGGCCACAACAACTACTGGATATGGGGGCCGGGCGATGCCACGGGTGAGATAGCAATCGTTATCTGTGAACCCGGAGATGGTCTACTTGACGCCTTTGAATCAAGAGTTGACTTCGGTTCAGTGGATGAACCGTATCAACTCAATCAGTGGCGGAATGCGCATGTGTATGTCGTGCGCAATTTCAATCGGCGGCTACAGGAGGCTTGGCAGGATTTCCGAGTCTTTATCTGAGTTCTAGATTGTAGTGAATTACGAGCGGCGTGCTTCTTAGTTTTCCACCTGCGGGGCGGGCAGCTTGTATACCCGCATCGTCACCGCATCCGGCCAGGGGCGGGGCCGCGGCTGGTCGCGGTTGGGGGGGAGAGATTCCCATCGGAGCACATAGCGCGTGGGCGCCTGCGCCGTGCTGCCGGCGTCCCAGCTGAAGCGCACCTGCATCTCCGGATGCGTCGATGTCGGCGTGCGTAATTCTTTGGGGATGCCATCCGAAAGCGCGGGTGCCATCTCTCCGGGGGCGAAGGTCTTCGGGTCCAACAACCTGCGCCGCGTGCCAAATTCCTTGTGGGTCCACTGCACCGATAGCGGTGCGCCGCCTGCGGTTGTGGGGCGGCGAATTCCAATCTCGCCGCTGAATATGCCCCGCCCGCTTACTTCCCACCGGTATTCGTAGTCTGTCAATTGCGTCGATACCCAAGCGGACCCGGTCCAGCCTGCGGCATAAATCTGGTTGTGCCCCTTCCCGTCGTACTTGGTGTACGCAATCACGGGACGGCGGTCCGCGGTGAAGCCCAGCTTATACCCACCATTGACCAGCCCGCCCTCGGGCGGCACCGGGTCAACCACAATCGGGTCACGGCGGCGCAAGGGCAGTTTCAGGGGCTCTCCCGCCGCGTTCTCCCATTCGCGGAAATCCCGGGTGCGGGCATAGCAGAGCGTGTTGTTCGTCACCGCGTCCGCCGTATCCCGCCATATCCAGCACACATGCGTCATGCCATCGGGCGTGGTGCGGAACTCGTCGAAGTAGGCACTGCGGTCGCCCTCGCCTGTGGTCAGGGATTGAAAGAGGACGCGCGACCAGAACCCCGCCTCGGGCGAGTAGCGATTGAAGATGTGGTCGCCCTTCCCCGAAGCGCCATGCCGGTAATTGAACATCAAGTTCCCCTCGGCATCCTTGAGAAACTTCGGGTAGGTGACCTTGTCTTCCTCGCTGCCCGTCATGTTGTCCACGCGATTGAAGGTGGAGATGTCCATCGGGCTGGCGCTACGGAAGTACACCAGCGGCGTGTTGTGCATGTTGCCCGAGAGGTGCAGAAAGCCCTTGGGGTCCGCCGCAATCACGCCGTAATTGTGGCTGTCCCAAATCACATACTCGCCCAGCCTGATCGTGGACCAGTCCTTCGAGTCAATGGCCCGGGCCATCACGGTAAGCTGCCGGTTCTCGTCGAAGAACACCACGAACTGTTGCGGCGGCCGGGTGTATAGATACGGGGCGACCGGATGCGTCGACCACGCGGGCGCGACATCCACCGAATCCAGGATGGCGGGAGGCTGTGGCCACGCCGCCGAGGCGAGGCCCAGCCAGACGATGGTCGCGCTATGCCAGAATCGCCTGAACAGGATGCACCTCCTCCACGCCGGTCAGTCGCACGTCGAGGCCCTGATAGGGCGCGGAAAGGCGCTGGTGGTCCAGCCCCAGGCAATGCAGCAAGGTCGCGTTCAGCTCGTTGACATGCACCGGGTTCTCGACGATGTTGTAGCTGAAGTCATCCGTGGTGCCGTAGACCAGGCCGGACTTGATGCCACCGCCCGCCAGCCACAACGAGAAGCAGCGCGGGTGATGGTCGCGCCCGTAATTGGTCTCGGTCACTGCGCCCTGCGAATACACCGTGCGGCCGAATTCGCCCGCCCAAACCACCAGCGTGTCGTCCAGCATGCCCCGCTGCTTCAGGTCCGCCACCAAGGCGGCCGAGGGCTGGTCCGTGTCGCGGCACTGTTTGCTCAAATGGTCCGGCAGGTCGTTATGGTGGTCCCATCCCATGTGGTACAACTGCACGAAGCGCACGTCACGCTCCGCCATGCGCCGCGCCAGCAGGCAGTTCCGCGCGTAAGTCCCGGGCGTGTAAACATCCGGGCCATACATGTCGAGAATATGCTGCGGCTCATCGGCAATATCGGTCAGGTCCGGAACCGAGGTCTGCATCCGGAAAGCCATTTCATATTGTTCGATCCGGGTCAGCGTCTCAGGGTCGCCCATGACCGCGTGCCGCTCGTGGTTGAGCGCGTTCAATTGATCCAGCATGTCGCGCCGCAGCAGCGAGCTGCATCCCGCGGGATTGCCGAGGTAGAGGACCGGGTCGGCCGCGCTGCGCAGCTTCACCCCCTGATACTGAGAAGGCAGGAAGCCGCTGCCCCACAGCCGGTCATACAGTGGCTGATCGGCGGAGCGGCCCGTGCCGCGCGACACCATCACCATAAAGGCGGGCAGGTCGCGGTTCATCGCGCCCAAGCCATAGGCCACCCAGGCGCCCATGCTGGGTCGGCCCGCCAACTGCGAGCCAGTCTGGCAAAAGGTGATGGCTGGATCGTGGTTGATGGCCTCAGTGTGCATGGTGCGGATAACGCAAACGTCGTCAGCGATGCGCGACGTGTGCGGCAACAATTCGCTCCACCAGCCTCCGCTCTCGCCCATCTGGCGAAACTTGAACATCGAACGCACCATGGGGAACTGCGACTGGTTCGCCGTCATGCCGGTCAGGCGCTGCCCCATGCGCACTTCGTCGGGAAGCTCCTTCATATGGACCTTTTCGAGCTGCGGCTTATAGTCGAACAACTCGATCTGGGACGGGGCACCCGACTGGAAGAGGTAGATGATGCGCTTGGCGCGCGGCGCCAGCCGCGCCGCCTCGTGCATGATGGCGGCCTCGGCGCGCGGCGAGAGCATCTGCATCGCCATGCCGCCAAGACCAAGGCCCGCCGCCTTGAGGAAGTGCCGCCGGTTCAGGGTCTGTGCGAATTCTAAGTGTTCCATGCGATCACTCTTTCGTGATGGTTTCGTCAAGGTTCAGCACCACGCTGGCCACCGCGGTGTAAGCGGCCAATTGCACACGGTCCATGCCCTCGGGCAGGGGTGCGGAACCATTGGCCGCCATGGCCTCGGCATCGGCCGGTGCGGAGCGGTACTGCTCCAGGTAATTCGTCAGGCCGGTATCCAGCAGTTCAAGCTCGCGTGGTGTCGGGCGGCGCCCGGTGGCGAGGCGGAAGCCATGTGTAAGCCGCTCGACGGACTCGGGCGCGGCCTCCGTCAGCATGCGAATGGCAAGGTTGCGTGCGGCTTCCACGTAGGTCATGTCATTCAACAGGGCTAGCGCCTGAAGCGGAGTATTCGTGCGGGCCCGGTAAACCGTGCAAACCTCAAAGCTCGGTGCGTCGAAGGTGCTCATCGTCGGGTGAGGCACCGTGCGCTTGCGGTAAGTGTAAAGGCTTCGACGGTGCAGGTCGTCATCTGTGGCCTGCACATACGGACCCTCGCCTGCGCCTCCCGCCAATTCAGCCCACAAGCCTTCCGGCTGATACGGTTTCACCGAGGGCCCCCCGATATGAGGTTTGAGCAAGCCGGACACCGCCAGTGCGTTGTCCCGGATAAGCTCGGCCTTCAGGCGGAAGCGCGGTCCCCGCGCCAAAAGCAGGTTCTCGGGGTCGCGCGCCAAAAGGTCCGGGTTCACGGCAGAATGCTGGCGATACGTTGCGCTGGTCACGAGCAGCCGCTGCATCGCCTTCATGTCCCAGCCGCGGGCAATAAACTCCGTGGCCAGCCAATCGAGCAGTGGCTGGTTGGTGGGCGCTTCGCTCTGGGTCCCGAAGTTGTCTGGCGTCTTCACCAGCCCCTGGCCAAAGAGGCGAAGCCACTCGCGATTCATCGCCACGCGTGCGGTGAGCGGGTGTTCCGGACTGACCAGCCACATGGCCAGCCCCAATCGGTTCTGGGGGGCGTTCTCCGGCATCGGGGGGAGGAATTCGGGCAGGCCGGGATAAAGCTGTTCCGACTTGTCCGGAGAATTATACTGTCCCCGTTCCAGGCGGTACGTGGGTCTCGGCTCCGCCATCTCGCGCATCACCATCACCGTCGGAACCTTCTCCGCGAGATACTTCGCCTTCTCCTCCTCATGGCGCTTCAGCGCCTGTTCCGCCTCCAGCACGCGTTGGTCGCCCCGCATCGTGAAGAACTCGCGCAGCATGGCAGCACGCGCTTCGGGCAGGTCCGTCTGGGCGGCCACGGGGCCCAGCGCACCATCAATAATCGTGGCCAGCTTGCGCGCCGTCAACACCCGATCGGTGATGATCAGATCCGCCACCGCCCCTTTGAAGAAACTGCTTTCGGAACGCCGCCCCACCCGCAGGGGCTCCGGCGTATCAATGGGTCCGGACAGCGTGGCGGCATCCGTCCGCGTGCCGACATCCCGTCCCGCGAAAAATATCTTAACGCCCTGGGGGCGGCTGGAGCCATCGTAGGTGACCAGCACATGCGTCCACTTGCCGAGCGGAAGTTTCTCGTTCGCGGTAACCTTGAGGGCGTTCGCGGGCCATTCGTTCACCAAGTGCACGGCGAACTCGCCTTGATCCAGCACCAGCAGGTCCACTCCTCGGTATGCGGCGGAGTCCTGCATCTTGCTTAATGGCGCACCCGGACCGTCCGCCCGCAGCCACAGAGCGATGCTGAAGGGCTGGTCCTTGCTGAACTGCACACTCTGCCCCAGATCGACATGGGATTCGGGCGAGCCATCCAGCTCCAGCGCCGTGCCGGGAAGTCCTTCCACCCACTTCGTGTCTGCTCCGCCATAAACGCCGGAACCACCGCCACCGGGCGTTTCGATGCCCAGATCGCCGCCGAGGCGCGCCCGGAGCAGTTGAGAGCCACCGAGCTTGGCGGGCGCCGCCGACGCTATTTCCGTCTTCCATGCGGCGTAGCTGTCTTCCGTTCCCACCCGCGCGGCCTCGAGCTCTGCTCGTGCCTTGATGATCGCCGCATCCATTTCGCTCAGGGCGCGTTGCTGCTCGAAGTTTGGCAGCGAAACAATGGGCCCCGCATTGCCCCGCGTCTCCTCATAGAAGCCCCGGTCCTCGCTGGCATTGAAGAACGCGAAGAACTCGTAAAACTCGCGCTGGCTTACTGGGTCATACTTATGATCATGACAGCGGGCACAGCCCATCGTCAGGCCCATGAAGACGGTGCCCGTCGTCTCAATGCGATCCACCACCTTCTCGACGTGCCACTCCTCCTCAATGGAACCACCCTCGGTGTTGCTTCGGTTGTTCCGGTGAAACCCCGAAGCAACCTGCTGCGAGAGCGTCGCGTTCGGCAGGAGATCCCCCGCCAACTGCTCCACGGTGAACTGGTCGTAGGGCATGTTGTCGTTATAGGCTTGGATGACCCAATCGCGCCAGGGCCACATCGCCCGGTTGAAGTCGTTCTGATAGCCGTTCGTGTCGGCAAAGCGCGCGCCGTCCAGCCACTCCATCGCCATCCGCTCGCCATAATGCGGTGAACTCAGCAGCCGTTCGACCAAGCGCTCGTAAGCGTCCGGGCGATTGTCGGCCACGAATGCGTCCACTTCCGCCGGCGTGGGAGGGAGGCCCGTAAGGTCGAAGGACAAGCGCCTTATCAGCGTCTCGCGCGGCGCTTCGGGCGCGGGCGACAATCCTTGGCTTTCCAGCTTGGACAGCACGAACTGGTCCACCGGCGTGCGCACCCAGGCCGCATTGCTCACTGGAGGAAGTTCCGGGCGTTCCGGCTTCACGAAGGCCCAATGCTGGGCCCAGGGGGCGCCCTCCGCAATCCAGCGCCGGAAGACCTCAATCTCCTCCGTCGACAACGCCGGCTTGTGCGCGGCGGGGGGTGGCATTACGTCATCGGGATCCGTCGAGATGATCCGCGCGATCAAGGGGCTGGAGTCCGGCTGCCCCGGGATGATCGCCTCCAGTTTCGCGTCCGCCTCGACATCGAGGCGAAGATTGGCTTTGCGGGCGGCCGCGTCCGGGCCGTGGCAGGCAAAGCACCGATCGGAAAGAATGGGCCGGATGTCGCGGTTAAAATCGACGGCGCCCGCCGACGGCTCGGCTGAGGCATGCCCCGCAAGCAGCAGGCACGCGCCCGCCGTCACCCGCAACGAAAATCGCATCACACGTGGTTTCATATCTGCTGGTTACCCCCCGGCAGCAGGAACGCCCGCCCCGCCGCGGTTCAGCGCAAAGTACCATGCTCGACAGCACTACAGAATAGGGCACACCGGATCGGGGTGCAACATGCCGGACTCCTTATCCTGGCCAATCCCGATGCCAGATACCCGCTCTGGGACCGGTCGCGCGCGTCTTGCGTTTCAGTACCTTCCACTTCGCCGACGGCCCATGCGACACAGGCAATCGTCTTGACATCCAGCTTCTGCCTTCGCTAAGATTCACGTCCTCCATGGGCCGGGATAGCTCAGTTGGTAGAGCAGCGGACTGAAAATCCGCGTGTCGGCAGTTCGACCCTGCCTCCTGGCACCATTTTTAAGCTGGAATAGCTCAGTCGGTAGAGCGCATCACTCGTAATGATGAGGTCCGGGGTTCGATTCCCCGTTCCAGCTCCATCGATTCCCTTTGTTGCCATCATCTTGAGCGATGGCTTTTTTTGTTTCTGGCCCTCCCCCTAAAATCCCAGCAACTCTTGTCTATGTGCGGGTTTTGCGCCGCTTGCGCAGTTGTCGGCAAAAGTTTGCGGCGGATGGCAATAAGGCGATATACTCATGGCAGAGGGCATTTCCCGAAGAAAAACCCGCAATCCCGTAATAACCATTGTTTGAGGAAGAATAATGGAGTCGAAGCAGAGCTTCAGTACGTCCGAGGTTGCGAAGTATTGTCACGTTACGGCGGACACGATTCGTAAGTGGGCCGAAGCGGGCAAAATTCGGGTATTCAAGACACCCGGGGGACATCGTCGCATTCGCCGCGATGAATTGCTCCGTTTCCTCCGGGAGAACAACATTCCCGTGCATCAGGAGCTCGACGCCTCCAGCGCCAAGGTCTTGATTGTTGACGACGAGAAATCCGTAATCTCTGTGATCCGCCGATTCTTGGAGCGGGTTGATCGTCCCTTTCAGGTGCAGGTGGCCATGGACGGCTTCGAGGCCGGTCAACTGGTGGCCACCTTTAACCCGAACATCATCTTTCTCGATCTGCGCCTGCCCCATCTTGATGGTTTCGAAGTCTGTCGCCGTATCAAGGAGAAGCCCGAGACGTCAGGCATCCACATCATCGCGATGACCGGCTACTACGAGGGCGCGGCTGCAGAGCGCGTCAAGGATCTGGGCGCAGCCCTCCTGATGCAAAAACCCTTCACACCCGACGACCTTCGCCGCGCCTTTGCCAAGGTGGGCTACGAGGTCGGCTGATTCGGGAGCCCCAATCCTCGCCGGGGCTAATGCATCGCGAATCTTCTTGTGCTAAGCTCACGTCCAAGACACGCTGCCAATTGAACAGGAGGGAGGACGCGATGACGGGCATTCGGAAACTGGCGTTTGCATGGGGCTTGGGCATGGCGCTCGCGGCGCAGGCCGGCGCGGTGGAAATTATCGCCGGGCCCTACATGAATTTCCCCACGGAGACGAGCATTTACATCCGTTGGGAGACCAGCGAGCCAGCCACTTCCGAGACGGGCGTGGGCGTCGCCGCCGCAAACCTCGAGTGGACGACCTCCAGCGAGTCCGCCACGTACCATGAAGTGAAGATCGAGAACCTCTCCCCCGGCAGCTTCTACTTCTATCAGGTGCGTTCCAAGGGGGCCGACGGCGCGCAAACCCAGAGCGAGACCTACACCTTCCAAACGGCGGTGTCTGGCGACACGCCCTTTTCTTTCGCGGTCTTTGGCGACACCCAGGCCAACCCGGAGGTGGTGGCCAAGCTGGCGGACCTGGCCTACGCGCAGCGCCCCAATTTCACGTTGCTCGCCGGGGATTTCGTGACGGACGGCGAGGACCGCAACCACTGGCTTGAGCATTACTTCCCCAAC
>JBJOID010000064.1:0-8222 GCA_046047315.1 Candidatus Hydrogenedentota bacterium
GACCGCGAGCGGCTGGCCGACCCCGAGTGGCGGCAGTGGTACGCCAATGCCCTGCTCGACGCGCTGCTGGATCATTATCGCAATTAGCGTTTTGTTATCTTGTGCCCAATGTCAGCAATTCTTTAACTTGACCACAAGATGTATTGCTCTTCCGGGTGAAATCTGCTAGACTTGCGCTATGGAGGAGAGGAATCGTGCGACTTGGAAACCGGACCATGAACTGGGCGGAGGCGGGACGCCGCCTCTGGGGCGAGCGTAAAGATCCTTCCACGAGCGGCCTTCAAGCCGCGGAACGGAGCGCGCTCACCCAGCCCGACGAGATTTCCACCGTGACCACTGCCGCGCCCGCGGCGCCGGAACCTTCCGGCGAGATGGTCTCCCTCCTGAACGGTGATCCCACGCAGCAACTGCTCACGGCGCTGGGCCGCTTTCAGCGGCAGGTGAATGTGGCGGACAGTGGCGCCCCGGCCGAGGCCTGGGTGGACAACTGCATGGATCAGCTGATCACGGGCATCCAGATTGCGCACGTGCGCGGGTGGAAGGGCGTGAAAGAAGCGCTCACCGACACGGCGCGCATCCTGCAAAGCTACGACGACGCGTGCGCCGCGAGCGGCTCGGTCGCGTTCCTGCAGGACGCCTATGAAATTCTCTGCCTGATGGTGGGCGACCTGATCGTGGACAACGTGCGGTCGGGCGTGATGGACAAGTGGCGCGAGCGGTACATGCGCGCGGTGTCTGATCTTGAGAAGGCGGGCCATGTACTGCTGGACGACGACGGCAACGCCACGGCGCCGACGCGCGCCACGCAGGCGGTGGCCGCCGCGACGGCCACCACTGCCGCCGCTGGGCCGCGCCCGAGCAACGTGACTCCCTTCGTGCCGCGCACGGTGGCGGAGGAAGTGGCGCTGGAGGAAGACGGCGCGGCGCCGTTGTCGGAAAGCTATGCCGAGCTCGACGCACCGGACGTGACCTATGCGCCCGACGACGCGCAGGCCGAGGAAGAGGACGAGTATCCCGACGGCACGGCCTACGTGTATGAAGCCGAGCCGGAGACGGAGTCCCCCTTTGACGACGAGGCGGTGGTGCAGGTGGAGGACGTGATCGAGGAATCGATCGAAGCGCCGCGCTTTGAGGCTTCGATGGAGGACGATCCCTTCGACGCGCTCGAGGCGGAGAAGCGCGCCTATGAGGCGGAGCTTGCCGCCGAGCGCATTGAGCTGGTGGAGGAGGTTGAGGCGGAAGCGCCCGTGGAGGAGGCTGCCGCCGAAGAGAACGAAGTCATCGAGGAAGAACTTATCGCGGAAGAGAGCATCGAGGATGAAGCCGAGGCGGAAGCCGTGGAGATGATCATCGAGGCCCTCGTGGAGGAGTTGGAGGGAGAGAGCATCGAGGAAGTGGACGAGGAAGCGGAGCCTATCGCCGACGAACCCATGACCGTGCTGCCCGAGCTCGACGGCATGGAAGACGAGGCCGGTTCCGACGAGGAGTACACGCCGGAATCATCGCTCTTTGAGGAGGCGGAGGAAGAAGAAGCCGCGCCCGAGGCGCCGCGCCCCGTGGAGACGGCGGAATTCCTCTTTGACGAGATGATGGACGGCGCGCCCGAAGCGCCGGAAATGAACGATGGGATGGCGGAGGAGGAGGAGAGCGGCGCCGAAGACCTGATGGCGATAATGCCGGAAGTGGACGTGGCGGAGCCCGAGGTGGCCGCCGCACCGGAAGCCGAAGCGGTCGAGGCCCCGGCGGTGGAAATGGAGGAGGTGGTGGAGGAATCGCCGCAGGTGATTCTGCGCAACGCGCAGGCGGCCATGCTGCGCGGCGACACGCGCGACGCGAAGCTGCTGGCCCTGCAACTGGCTGCCAACATGGCGCGCATCGAGGCGCAGAAGGCGGTGCAGGTGGTGCAGGACGCGGTGGTGCGGCTGACGGAAACGGAAGAAGCCATCGTGGTGGCGGAGGGCGATGTGTCCCAGGCGGAGCAGCGGCTCGCCGAGACGATGGAGCTGCGCACCACGCGCGAGCACGATCTCGACGTGAAGCGCTCGGGCATTGCCGGGCTGGAGAAGCGCGCGGCCACGGTGCAGGCGTCGATTGCCAAGCTGGATGAACAGATTGCCCGCCTGATGGCGCAGCGCGACGCGGAGCAGGAGAAGCTGACGGAGGCCCACGCGGAACTGGAGGCGGAGCGCGGCGAGGAACAGATTCTGCTGGAAGACCTGGACCGGATTCAGGAATCCGAGCGCGCGGCGGGCGACACGCTCGACCTGGCGCGCGGCCGGGTGGAGGACTTGCGGGCGCAGCGGCTGGAGCGCGAGCAGGCCTGGGAGGCCTGCGAGCAACTGCTGGCCCGCCAGCGGGAATCGGCGGAGAACATTGAGCGCACACTCGAGGCGGTGCAAGGCTGAGGAGGGGACGGGCGCGCGGGACTGCCGCGCGAACGGGCCCTGCCGCTGCCAGCGTGGGACCATGCGGTGCATGCCCCGGCGCGGCGCCCCGGGTTTATGGCAACCACAAAGACATAGAAGCGTGAGGGCATCGTGGCGAGACGCGGAGAGATAGTCGGAGCGGTGGATTTTGGGGCGCGCGAAGTGCGGGCGCTGGTGGCGGAACGCGGGCACGACGGCGCGGTGCGGGTGCTCGGGCATGGCGCGGCGCCCAGCAAGGGCTGCGTGATGCACGGCGTCATCCAGGATCTTTCCGCCGCGCAGCGCGCGCTCAAGCTGGCCCTGGGCACGGCGGAGAAGGAAGCGGGCAAATCGGTGCGCTCGCTGTTCTGCGGCGTGAACGGCGTCAGCGTGGAGGGCCACGTGCGCGAGGGCAAGGCGAAGCTGGAGAAGGAGACGGTGGACCTAGACCGCATGGGCGAGGCGCTCGAGATCGCCGCGCGCAACATCCTCTCGCCGGGCAAGAAGGTGGTGTCGTCGGTGAGCGCGCAGGAGTGGTACGTGGACGAGCTGCGCGTGAGCGACCCGGTGGGGATTCGCGGCAGCGTGCTCAAGGCGCGGGTGCATTTCGCGCTGCTGCCTTCCGTCATTGAAGACAACATTCACACGGTGGTTGAGTCGCAGGGGCGCGAACTGGAAGACGTGGTGTATGTGCCGCTGGCCAGCGCGCTGGGCTGCCTCACCCCCGAAGACATGGAGCTGGGGGTCTGCGTGGTGGACCTGGGCCGCACTACCTGCGGGCTGGCCATCTATCGCGACCGCCGGATCATCACCACGCACACCTTCGACTGGGGCGGCTTCCACATCACACGCGACGTGGCCGCCGGTTTGCAGGTCTCCTTCGAGGAGGCGCTCGAACTGATCAGCGAATACGGCATCGCCGAGGAGCTGGTGTCCAAGCTGCAGGACACAAACATCTACCGGCTGGAGGCCACCCACGGCCGCCCCGCGATGAACGTGGAGCGCTCGGCCCACATCAAGCTGAAGAGCGCGGTGCGCGGGGCACCCAGCATCGCCGACCGCGCCGTGCTCGAGATGATCATCTTCGAGCGCGCCAAGGAACTGCTCACCGCCATCCAGCGCCACCTTGAGCAAAAGGGCCACATGGACCACCTCATCCGGGGCGTGGTGCTGGTGGGCGGCGCGGCCCGCATCAAGAATTTCGACCTGCTCGCCTCGGCCCTCTTTCAGACGACCGCCCGCGTGGGCCTGCCCGACGGGCTCGACGTGCTGCCCCCGCAGGTGGCTTCGCCCGAATGGGTCTCCGCCGTCGGCATCGCCAAGCACGGCTTCCAATACCGCGACGCCATGCGCTCGGGCCGCATCGAAAAACAGCGCGGCCTCGTCGGCACCGCGCTGCACAAGGTGGGCAAGTTCCTCGGAAGGTATTTCTTCTAGGGCATACCAGGCAAGGCCATTTCTCCGCCGTCATTCCGCAAAGCGCGGCATGGCGGCGTTTTCTTTTCTCCCGCCATGCGGGGGACTCGCTAGTGGGGGGCGGGAGAGGGGATTGTGCTGGCTGTGATGACGCGGGGAAACATCCCCCGTCACGCGGCGGGAACGCCGCCGCATGCCACCCCCTTCAAAGGGGGACATAAGACCGGCGTTGTATCGTGTCCCCCTTCTGAAGGGGGTGGCGCGCCCGAGGGTGCCGAGGGGGCGTCGGGGGATGTTCTCGCCTTTGATAGCTTAAGCCTTACTCCTCGGCAAAGAAGTCGCCGTCGAGACGCTTCACTTTGTATTCCGCCACGGGTGAGACGCCTAGACCGTAGTCAAACATATAGAGTGACAACTGCTTACCATCAATCAGGATGACCTTAGACTCCAGATTCTGGGCATAGTCAATCGCCTCTCGGGTGAACGATGACGTGGTTATAAAGACACCTTTTCTCGCACGTTGACCTTGGAGCGCGCCTACAAACTTTTGCACGTCAGGACGTCCAACTGAGCCCTCCCAACGCTTCGCCTGTATATAGAGCACGTCAAGCCCAAGCTGATCTTCCTTGATTATTCCATCGATTCCACCATCGCCACTCTTGCCTACGCGCTGCCCCGCATCCTTCAAAGAGCCTCCGTATCCCATGGCCACGAGTAGTTCCACCACCAACTGCTCAAAGAAACTCGGGCTACACTTCATGACTCGATCGAGAATCTCGGCAGCCAAAGTTTCTCTCATCTGTTGGTAAGCCGATTCAATTACTTCTTCTGGTGTTCCTGACGCTTCCATGTCTCCCGGGCGTTTGTCCTGAATTGCTTCCGTCGGACGCGCAGCATTCTGGTATTCACCGAAGCGTTGAAACTCGACAAACTCCGGGAACTGCGCAAGGGCCTTATTGTCAATCCGATCCGGATATTGTTTCAGTGCGTCAAGCCCCCGCTGCGTGATCGCCACGTAGCCGCGCCTTGTGGAATCGAGCAAACCGGCCTTCTTCAGGTAAGTACGAGCCCAGCCGACGCGATTGTCAAAGACCGGCTGACGTCCACTAGGTAGCAGCTCGCGCCGTTCCTCATTGCTGATATTGAACTCTGCCGCCAACGATTCGATAAGCTCGCGCAGCGAGTGTTCTTCTTGATCGGCACATGCCCGCAAGACGGGGAGCATGAGCGTCTGGTAGTCGGGGATCAAATTGAGGTTACTCCAATAGGTGGCTTTACTCCCTACAACATCTGATCTTCCCCATAGGAGGGTTCGATCGCAAATCGCCTCTAATCTCCCCGACGCCACTATCGGTCTGGCCACGGGGAACAGCTCGCGTTGCCACCGGGCCGATATGGAACGAGGACGCGGGGGAAACATCCCCCGTCATGCGGCGGGAACGCCGCCGCATGCCACCCCCTTCAAAGGGGGACATAAGAGCGGCGTTGTATCGTGTCCCCCTTCTGAAGGGGGTGGCGCACCCGAGGGTGCCGAGGGGGATGTTCTTCGATTATTCGAGTGAACTTCGGATTCGGAAGCACGGCGTCCGATATGGAACGAGGGGGCGGGGCGGGGTATTCTAGGGGGAGCCGTGGTATTGAGGGCGATGCGATGGACCCGCTGTTTGAACATCTGAAGCAGATCAGCCGCCGGCAGTTTTTTGGCCGTGCGCGGATGGGGATAGGCCTTGCGGCGCTGGCGTCGCTGGGGGCGGGGGAGCGTGCGGCGGGTGCGGCGCATGTGCTGTCGGGCGGGGGGCATGTTGCGCCGCGGGCGAAGCGGGTGATCTACATGTTCCAGAACGGCGCCCCTTCGCAGCTGGACCTGTTTGAGCACAAGCCGTTGATGAAGGAGCTGCATGGCAGCGACCTGCCGGACAGCGTGCGGATGGGGCAGCGGTTGACGGGGATGACGTCGGGGCAGGCGCGGTTTCCGCTGGCCTCGAGCATGTTCGAATTCCAGCAGTATGGGGAGTCGGGGGCGTGGTGCAGCGAGTTGATTCCGAACATCGCGAGCATCTCGGACGACGTGTGCTATGTGAAGAGCGTCTTCACGGAGGCGATCAACCACGACCCGGCGGTGACGTATATCCAGACGGGGCATCAGCAGCCGGGTCGTCCGAGCCTGGGGGCGTGGGTGAGCTATGGGCTGGGCAGCGCGAACGCGGACCTGCCGGCCTTTGTGGTGTTGATCTCGCACGGCAGCGCGAAGCGCGATGCGCAGGCCTTGTATCAACGGCTGTGGGGATCGGGCTTTCTGCCCTCGGAGCACCAGGGGGTGAACTTCCGTTCGGGGGTGGACCCGGTGCTTTACCTGAACAATCCGGAGGGGCTGGACCGGGGGGCGCGGCGCGCCTGGCTGGACAGCCTGGCCGAGATAAACGCGATGCACCATGAGGACTACGGCGACCCGGAGATCAATGCGCGCATCGCGCAGTATGAGATGGCGTACAAGATGCAGGCGTCGGTGCCGGAGTTGATGGACATCTCGAACGAGCCGGAGAGCACCTTCGCGTTGTATGGGGACGACGCGCGCACGCCGGGCACCTATGCGGCGAACTGCCTGCTGGCGCGACGGCTGGCCGAGCGCGACGTGCGTTTCATCCAGCTGTATCACCGGGGGTGGGATCAGCATGGCAACCTGCCGACGGACCTGGCGCTGCAGTGCGGCGACACGGACCGGGCGTCGGCCGCGCTGGTGAAGGACCTGAAGCAGCGGGGCCTGCTGGAGGACACGCTGGTGATCTGGGGCGGGGAGTTCGGCCGCACGATCTATTGCCAGGGCGACCTGACCCCGACGAACTATGGACGCGACCACCATGGCCGGGCCTTCACGGTGTGGATGGCGGGCGGCGGGGTGAAGCCGGGCATCACCTATGGCGCGACGGACGACTTCGGTTACAACATCAC
Organism: Candidatus Hydrogenedentota bacterium; assembly: GCA_046047315.1. Taxonomy (GTDB): domain Bacteria; phylum Hydrogenedentota; class Hydrogenedentia; order Hydrogenedentales; family JAEUWI01; genus WGMK01. The sequence goes on from JBJOID010000064.1 coordinate 6,771, forward strand.
CGAGAACCCGGTGCACATTCACGACCTCAACGCGACGATCCTGCATCAGCTGGGTGTGAACCACGAGCTGCTGACCTATCGCTTCCAGGGGCGCGATTTCCGCCTGACGGACGTGCACGGCAACGTGGTGCGGGACATCCTGGCGTAGGGCGAACGGCGTCGCACCCAGGCTCGCCGCCGACTGCGGCACTCCCGGCAGGGTGCGAAATACGCTATAATCCCAGCGGGCATTGTCGTTTCGCATCAAGGGGTTTGTTCCATGCCGTGCCGTTTGCTGGGTGCTCTATTGCTGGTGTCGCTGTTCGCGGGGGCGGCACACGCCGCGCCGCTGTATACCGTGGGCGCGCCTGTCGTGCCGGTGGACAAGTCCGAGGCGTCACTGCGGCGAACGGCTCCCGCGACGCTCAACCCGGCGCTCTTCTCCTTATCCACGCGCGCCAAGGGCGGGCAGCTCACCTTTCCCCTTTTTGATGGCGAGGCGACGGGCGTGATTGCGCATACGCGGGAAACGTCGCCGGATGATTTCTCGGTGGCGGGTGACTTGGCGGGGGAACCCGGGGGAAACTTCACGCTGACGGTGCGCGGGGGCGATGCGGCGCTGTCCATCCTCGACGACACCGGCGCGATGATCCGTCTGACCGGCACGCCGGGGGGCTATGTGCTGGAGGAGCATGAGGCGGACCTCTTGCCGGGCTGCGGGTCGGAGCATCTGCCGCAGGTGTTCCGGGGGGCCGGGGCGAAGGCGCGGGAACGGCGGCTGGCGGCGGAGGCGGCGCGCGCGATGAAGGGGGCGGACCCGGTGGAGATCGTGCTGCTGGTGGTGTACACGGCGGCCTCGCGGGAGCGGGCGGGCAGCGCGGGCGCGCTGGAGGCGCTGATCCAGAACGCGGTGGACCAGGGGAACCTGGCCTATGCGAACAGCGGGATTGCACTGACGGTGACGCTGGCGCACATGGCGGAGGTGGATTATGAGGAAGACCCGGAGATGGCGCTGGCGCTGGCGAAGCTGACCTTTCGCAACGACGGCGTGATGGACGAGGTGCATACGCTGCGCAACACGCACGAGGCGGACATGGTGGCGTTGATCACCAGCATCGGCGATGCGGGCGGGATGGGGTGGATTCTTGATGCGCTGGACGACACGGTGGCGTCGCAGAGTTTCAGCATCACGAAGTACAGCAACCTGGGCAGCCTGACCTTGCCGCACGAGCTGGGGCACAACATGGGCTGCGATCACGACGAGGACAACATCACGGCGGAGGGCTACCGGCTTTTCAATTACTCGCGCGGGTGGCGCTTCAATGCACAGCAGGACGGCCTGCTCTACCGGACGATCATGGCGTATCCGCCGGGGCTTCGCACGGCGCACTTCTCGAACCCCGAGGTGCTGTTCAAGGGCACGCCGACGGGGGCGGCGCTGGGCACGGTGGACGAGGCCAACAGCGCGCTGAC
>JBJOID010000065.1:0-25818 GCA_046047315.1 Candidatus Hydrogenedentota bacterium
TGGCATGGCGAAAATCGCGCTGACCCCCAAGGCCAACAAGGAACGTGCGCTCATCGTGTACGAGAAGCTGAGCGCCGCGTACCCCGATATCCGTTGCACGCTTGACTACAAGTCGCCGTTCCAGTTGCTCCTGATGACCATTCTCGCCGCCCAGTGCACCGATGCCCGCGTCAACATCGTCTGCAAGGATCTCTTCAAGAAGTACAAGAAGCCGGCCGACTTCCTGAAGGTACCCATCGAGGAACTCGAACGAGACGTGCAGCCCTGCGGCTTCTACAAGAACAAGGCGAAAAACATCCAGATCACCTGCCAGCGGCTGGTGGATGACTTCGGCGGCGAGGTGCCGCGCGACATGGAGAGCCTCGTGTCCCTCGCGGGCGTGGGCCGTAAGACCGCCAACGTCGTGCTGGGTGAATGCTTCGGTGTTCCCGGTGTCATCGTCGACACGCACTGCACGCGCCTCACCAACCGGCTCGGCTTTTCCAAGGGGCAGGACCCCGTGAAGATCGAGCAGCAGTTGATGAAGGTGTGGCCACGTGAGACATGGACGCTCTTCTCGCACCTGATGGTCTTCCATGGTCGTGCCGTTTGCGACGCCCGCAAGCCCCGTTGTTCCGAATGCCAAGTGCGGGAATGGTGCCCCTTCCCCGACACCCCGGCGGGAAAGAAGATTGCAAAGTAGCTATGATTTTAAGCCCACACGCGATCCCAACGGGGCCGCTCCACAGGCTACCCGCCTGCGCTACGGTCGCGTGGAGAAGGATGCGAACGAACGTCCCGAGCTGCCCGGATACGCCGGCGGTAAGGTCGTGGCTCTGCTGCTTGTTGGCTACGTTGCTGCCGTGCTCACGGCGGATACCCTGGCCACCCTTGGCGTGGTGTTCTTGCTTGACTGGCGCGCCTGGTTCGACTGGAGGCCGAGCGACCTGGCCGCCGCGCTGGGTACTGTCCTTCCGAGGACCGTCTTCGAGTTCCTCGCCTCGCCCAAGGCCAACCAGTTCGATCTCTTTAAGTTCACCATGTGGTTTATGGTGCCGATTGCCTTCAGCTTCTGGCGCATGGACTGGAAGGCGTGGGGGTGGGGGCGTTGGCGGTGGACCGACTGGCTGCTCCTGCTGCTGGCCTTGATTGGCGGCATCGCCGCAGTCATGGTCATCCCCTATGTGCCCGCGCTCAGCCAGCTTTATCAGGCCCCGCAGAATCTTACGGTCGAGCAAAAGCTTCTTCTGGTGTTCAGCTACAACCTCTGGTGCCTGTCATGGCTGCCCGGCTGGGAATTTCTACACCGCTATGTCTTGCTGGCCGCGCTTGGCAAGTTCCTGCCGCGTGGGGGCTGGGGCTGGCTTATCGTGCCCCTGCTCATCGCCAGTTCCGAGGCGGCCTATCACCTCGTCAAGCCCTGGCCTGAAACCCTCGGCATGTTCGCCTTCGGGTTCCTCGCCTCCCTGTGGGCCTATCAGCGCTCTAATTGGTTGTTGCCCCTCATCGCGCACTGGTTCATCGAAATGGCCCTAATCGTTTTCCTTGTGTCGTTAGGCTGATCGAAAGCGGAGCGCATCCTTCGTGTTCTCTCTTGCTCCCTACCACTCGCCGTCATTGGCGAAGCCATCGGGATCGATGGGCCTAAGTGACACATAGATATCTTCTCCGCGCACTTCGAGCACATAGGGGCGCAGGCAGGCGGTGCTGCCCCAGAGGCATTCCCCAGTCTTCAGGTTGTACTTCCACCCATGCCAGGGGCAAGTCACCACGTCGCCGTTAAGTTGCCCCTGCAACAGGTCCGCATTCTGGTGCTTGCAGCCCACTTCCATGGCGCGGAAGCGTCCCGCGCTGTCCTTGAAGACGCCCACGGGACGGGCCAGAATCTTGTACGATCGCATGTTCGTTCGCTCAAAATCGGCTACCCGGGCAATCTTTATCATGTTGTTGGCCATGCCTCGCATGATACCAAGGCACACTCTTGGAATGGCGCAGCAGTGTTCAGTGTTCTTAACAATGCTGGCGGCTAGAGCCTGCCATCGGTTATACTTACAGCAGTAGCCGCAACCAGTTGTGGCATTGGATTGCACGAGGTTTCAGTGATGCTTGAAGCACAAGAACGCTATTTCCGGCCGGACATGCCCGTGGCGGAAGCCATGAAGCTTCATCCGCGCGCGGCGGAAGTCTTCGCCGCATTTCATCTCGGAGGCTGCGGCAGTTGCGGCATCGCCAATTTCGAGACTATCGAGCAGGTTTGCGCTGCCTACGGCGTGGACATGGCCGTGCTGCTTGAAGTGTTGGAAGGTTTGATGGACAAGCCGCAGGAAGGCGACGCCGCCCTGCCCGTGAAGGAAGCCGAATAGATGAACGCAACGCATCCCGAAGCCGCCGCACCGAAGGCGTTGGTGACCGCCACCGCTGACGCCATCGAAGAACTCAAGCGCCTGAGCACCACGGATGGCGCGGGCAAGGCGGGAGTCCGGCTTGGTGTCAAAGGCGGCGGATGTTCCGGATTCTCCTACGTGCTCGATTTCGACAATCCGCGCGAGGGGGACAACACGCTTGAGCAAGATGGCGTGACCTTCTTCATGGACCGCAAGTCCTCCATCTACCTCAAGGGAATCCAACTGGATTATGCCGCCGGGCTTAAAGGCAAGGGCTTTGTCTTTAGGAATCCCAACGCAACCAGTACCTGCGGCTGCGGCGAGTCGTTCTCCGTCTAGCCTGGGTATGTTGGACCCGGGCGGAGGACATCCCCGGGCCAGCGTCGGGAAGGCAGCCATAGCATCCCGCCCTTCAAAGGTTTCATCTCTCGTGCCCCTCATCTCCCAAATAGCCGCCGTCCGCGCCCATGCGGGAATCTGGATGCGGCGCGACCATGCCATGCTTCGCTTTCACGGCAGGGATGCGGGCGCGTGGTTGCATGGCCAGACCACCAACGATGTGCAAGGATTGGTGTCAGATCAGGGAAATCTGCAGGCGCTCGTTAACCGGCAGGGCCGGTTGTTGTGCGTGTTCGAGCTTTACCGGTTCGAGGACGAGTTCTGGGCCATTATCGAAACCACCCAGCTTTCCGCGCTGCTCGACCGCCATGAATCCCATCGTTTCCTCGAAGACGCCGAAGTGGAAGTGCTGGCCGAATCGTCTGGACAGATTCTTATCGAGGGGCCCCATGCCCAGCTTTTTCTCTGGGAATTGCTCGAGCCTGCCCCCTCCCTCGGCGAGACTCCTTTGCCCGAAGCCGCCGGGGCCTTTCAGCCTGTGCGTCTCTGCGGTCACGATGCACTCGTGTTTCGCAGCACCGAGACCGGGGAAGACGGTTATCTGATCATACCCGCGCCCGGCGAGGAGGACGCGCTCTACGAGGCGCTGGCCGCCGAGGGTATGGCGCGCGGTGTCGAGGAGATATCCGAAGCGGCGCGCAACACGCTGCGCTTCGAGTCTGGCCTGCCGCGTTATGGCATCGACTGGAACGACGAGACCGTCATCGCTGAGACACCCTTCGAGCGGCTGGCGGTCCGCTATGACAAGGGGTGCTATCCCGGTCAAGAAGTGGTGACGCGTCTCAAGACTTACGGCACCCCAAAGCGGGCGCTGGTCGGGCTGCTTGCGGAAGGCGACGACCCCCGCTTGCCTGAGCATGGAGATCCTGTGAGTGCGGGGGAGATTCGCATCGGAACGTGGTGCGGGCACGCCTATTCGCCCACGCTCGGACGCTGGATCGGCCGGGCCTATCTGAACCGTACCCACAGGACCGAGGGCGAAACACACGCGCTGACCGGCCCTCACGGGGAGTCCTTCCGTGGAGAAGTGCGCCACCTGCCCCTCGTTGAACCTGGGCGGCGGGAGGACTTCGCCAACCGCCTCTATCACGATGCGCTCGCGATCTTCGAGCGCGACACCCACGATCAGGACGAGAGCGCCATCCACTTGTTGGAGAACGTCATCCGCCTGGTATCCAATCACGAGGACGCCTACGAGGTCCTCGGCGTTATTCTGCACCGGCATCACCGGGTGGACGAAGCCATCGCCATCATGAAGAAGCTGGCCGTGCTCAACCCCGCTTGCGTGATGGCCCACACCAATCTCTCGGTCTTCTATCTTTCCAAGGGCCTGATTCAGGAGGCCGAGGAGGAGAAGGCCATTGCCGGGCAGCTCGAGTTTCAGCATCAACTCGACGCGCGCCAGGCGGCCAAGCGCGCGGGAGAGGAGCGGGCGCGCATTCGTGCCGAGGCTGAAGAGCGTATAGCCATGTTCCGCGAGGTCCTTGATATCGACCCTGAAGACCCCATTGCCACCATGGGCATGGGCTCCGCCCACATGCAGCTCGAACAGTACGCCGAGGCCATCCCCTACCTTGAGGCCGCCGCCCGCTTGCAGAAGGACTACTCCGCCGCCTTTCTCAACCTGGGCAAGTGCCACGAATTCTCCGGCCAGCCCGATGCGGCGCGCGCGGCCTACCGCGATGGGATCGCCGCCGCCGGCCGCAAGGGTGACCTGATGCCCATGCGCGAAATGGAACGCCGCCTAAAAGCCCTCGGCGGGTAGGGCTTGTTCACTTTGTCCCCGCGTCGCTGCCGAAAGAATCCTCGCCTCCGCTACCCTTAGCATTTGGCCAAGGGTTTTGGTACACTGCTTTGACTTAGTGTGGCCCATGTCGCGCCATGCCGCGCAGGTGTATGGCGCGTGGGCACTTACAAGACGGAAGATCGCATGCAGAAGTATAACGGCAAGTATGAGTTTGTGGCCTTGCTGACTTTCCTGACCGCCGCCGTGTTGCTCCTATCGAATGGCTTCATGGCCAAGTTGGGCGCCGACGACGCCGCGACCACGGATGTGTATGAGTCCATCGAGCCGATTGGCGAGGTGCTTGCGACGATCCAGAAGGAGTACGTGCGCGATGCGGACATGAACGTGCTGGTTGAAGGCGCGCTTCGAGGGATGATGCGTTCGCTTGACGAGCACAGCTCTTTCATTTCCGCCTCCGACCTGGAGCAGATGCGCGAGGACACCAAGGGCGAATTCGAAGGCATCGGCATCTCTATACGCCCTGATGAAATGGGACGCATCATGGTGGTGGCTCCCATGGCGGGCTCGCCGGCGGCCAAGGCCGGCATGTTGCCCTACGACATCATCCTCGCCATCGATGACATTCCGACCGACGGCATGACCACGACAGACGCCGCCGACAAGATTCGCGGCCAGCGCGGCACAACGGTGAAGCTGACCGTCCTGCGCCGACAGGAAGACGAGACGAAGGAACCCGAGATCATCGATCTCGAAGTGAAGCGCGACAAGGTGCCGCTGCTGAGCATCGAGGAAGCGGGCCTGCTTGAGGGCGGCATCGGCTTCGTGCGGGTGAAGGACTTCAAGGAAACCACCGCGAACGACCTGCGCAACAAGTTGCAGGAATTTCTTGACCAGGGCATGAAGGGCTTTATCCTCGATTTGCGCTGGAATCCCGGCGGCCTGTTGAATTCCTCCGTGGAAGTCTCCGAGTTGTTCCTGCCGCGTGAGACGCTCGTTACCTATACCCAGGGCCGGGAACGTCCCGATGGCCGCCCCAACCGGGAGAACATGCGCTACAAGACGCAGGCGCGTCCTGTGCTGCCCGAGGGCTTCCCCATCATCATTCTGGTCAATCGCCACACGGCGAGTTCTTCGGAAATCGTTACCGGTGCTCTGCAGTTCCACCAGCGCGCCATCATCGTGGGCGAGAAGACCTTCGGCAAGGGCAGCGTGCAGACCATCATTCCCTTGAACCGCCCCGAGAACACGGCGCTTCGCCTTACCACGGCGCTCTATTACACCCCGGCCGAGGTGACCATTGATCACCAGGGAATCCTGCCGGATGTCGAAGTGACGATGGATCAGGAGCATCTGGTCAAGCTGGTGCGCCAGATGAACCGCAGCTTCGAGCTTGACCCCATGAGCAACGGTCTGCTGAACCACGGCACGGTGAGCGGCTATGTGCCGCCGGCCAATGCCCCGGCACCGGCCGAAGGCGAGGAGCCCGTGGAAACGGTCGAGGATCTGCAGTTGGTGCGTGCCGTGGAGATTCTTCGAGAGGATCCTGTTTGGGATAACCTCCTCAAGAAGTACCACCGCGACGTGCGTGAAACGCAGATTACCGCCCAGGCGGCCGCGGCCGATGCCGCTTCGGCGGATGCGGGCGGTGCGGCGGGCAACGAAGCCGCCGAAGAGCAACCGCAGGCGGACCCCGCCAATCCCGGCAGCTGAGGGCGAATCCATGCGAATGGACGGACGCGCGGCGGGCGAACTTCGCCCGGTGACGGTGGAGCGTGGTTTCACGAAGCACAGCGCCGGGTCGGTCTTGATATCCTTCGGTGACACCCGCGTGCTGTGCACCGCCACCATCGAGGAACGTGTGCCCGGCTGGCTCAAGGACAGCGGCAAGGGCTGGGTGACGGCGGAATACGCGATGTTGCCCGGCGCCACGCATTCGCGCACCAGCCGCGACCAGAACAACAAGGGGCGCGCGCTCGAAATCAGCCGCCTGATTGGGCGTTCGCTGCGCGCGGTGACCGACCTGCGCGCCATGGGCGAGTGCAGTATCACGGTGGACTGCGATGTGCTCCAGGCCGACGGCGGCACCCGCACGGCCGCAATCACCGGCGGTTACCTTGCACTGCATGATGCGCTTCAGTCCAGCGTGGACAAGGGCTTCCTGAAAAAGCTGCCCCTGCACGCGCCCTGCGCGGCTGTCAGCGTGGGGTTGCGCGGCGACGAGGCGCTCCTCGATCTCAACTACGAGGAAGACTCGTCCGCCGATGTGGACATGAATGTCATCATGGATGGCGCCTGCCGCATCATCGAGATACAGGGCTGCGCCGAGGGCACGCCCTTCGCCCGTCCCGTGCTCGACCGCATGATGGATCTCGCGGAGTCGGGTATTCGGGAGTTGCTCGCCATTCAGCGGAAGGCCTTGGGCCTTGCCTGAGACGCTGCTCATCGGCACCGGCAATGCCCACAAGGTCAGCGAGATTGCCGTGCTTCTGAAGGGTTTGCCCTGGGACGTCAAGTCGCTCAAGGATTTCGACCCCGTGTCCGAGCCGGAAGAAAACGGCGGCACTTTCGAAGCCAACGCCCTGATTAAGGCGCGCTACTATTCCGCGCGCTTTGGGGTGGCCTGCCTTGCCGATGACTCGGGTCTCTGCGTGGACGCGCTGGATGGCGCTCCCGGGGTCTACTCCGCCCGCTTCGCGGGACCGGGATGCACCGATGCGGACAACAACGCCAAGCTGCTCCGGCTGCTTCAAACGGCGGACTGGTTCGAGCGCACCGCCCGGTTCGTGTGCTGCGCCGCTTTTGCTGCGTCCGGCCGCGAGGCCCTCACCACGCGCGGCGAGGTGGAGGGACACATCGCCGTGGAGGCTTTCGGCAAGCACGGTTTCGGTTACGATCCGCTCTTTGTGCCGGAGGGCTTCGAGGAGACCTTCGCCGAGTTGGGGCCCGTCCAAAAGAACGCCATCAGCCACCGGGCCAGGGCCTTTGCCGCCATGAAAGCCCGGCTGGAACGGCTGGCTTGAGCCGGATTCTGGAACCCACGCCGGATGCCTTACGGGAAGCGGCCAAGGTGCTGCGCGACGGGGGCGTGGTAGCCTATCCCACGGAGACGGTGTACGGACTTGCCGCCGACCCCTTCAACCCGGAGGCGTTGCGCCGCCTCTTCGCAATCAAGCAGCGGTCGGACACCAAGCCCGTGCTCTTGATCGTAAGTTCCGAGGAGCAGTTGGAACTGGTGGCAGCCCCATTGAGCGACCGCGCCGAACGGTGTATTCATGCCTTCTGGCCCGGGCCGGTATCGCTGGTGCTGTCCGCCCTCGAAGAGTTGCCCCCGGAAATCGCGTCACAGGGAAAGGTCTGTGTGCGTTGCACGGCGCATGAAGTGGCGGCAGGTCTATGCGCCGCCTTCGGGGCACCGGTCACCTCCACCTCCGCCAATCTCTCCGGGCAGCCGCCAGCTACAACCGCCAAGGCCGCTTGCCTGCCGGGAGTGGATCTGGTTCTCGACGGGGGAGACCTGCCGCCTTTCACGCCGTCAACGGTCTATGATCCCGACGCGCGGCTTATCCTCCGCGATGGCGCAGTGGGTGTCGATGAACTGCGTGCCCTCGTCGAGCGCGATTAGGGCGAAGCGTTACGGCTATCCACGCAGGCGTTCCTGAATGGCCTCCCAGCACGAAAGCGGCGTCTTGACCCCACCCATTTCTGGCTTGCCTTTGGCGCTGCCGTGGCAGTCGCTTCCTCCGGACACCAACAGCCTCCGATCGTGGGCGAGTATGCGCAGCGTGCGTGTGCCTTCCCGGGAATGGGCGGAATGATAAACCTCGATCCCATCGAAGGGATGTTCCAGCAAGGCTTCAAGGCTGCGCTTGAGTCGTCGCGTCAAGTGAGGATGCGCCACGAATATCAGGCCCCCTGCGCCGCGCACCGTGGCGATGGCTTCAGCCACCGGCACCGATTCCGCCGGCACCCAGCCCGGCCGCCCCGGGTTTAGAAAGTGATCAAAAGCAGCCTGTACCGTGCGCACTTGTCCGCGCTCTCGCAGGATGCGGGCGATATGCATCCGCGTCAGCGCGCCGCCATCCTCCAGTCCCCCCAGTTCTTCCCGCGTGATCAAGATGCCCGCTTCCGCGAGCCGCTCCAGTATCTCGGTGGCGCGCCGTGCGCGGCCCAGGGCCAGGCCTGTCAACATCGCGCGAAGTGTGGGGGACTGCTCGTCGAAGCCATAGGCAAGCAGGTGCACGCCCATGTCCTCAAAGCGGCTGCTGATTTCGACGCCGCTGAGAAAGCCGATGCCCGCCGCTTCAGCGGCGGCGCGTCCCTCGGGTAGCGCGTCAATCGTGTCGTGATCGGTCAACGCAATCGCCCGAATCCCCAGCGCCGCGGCGCGCTCGACTACCCGCGCGGGACTGTCGCTGCCGTCGGAGTAATGCGTATGGAGGTGCAGATCGATATAGGGCGTTGCGGGCGCGCGCGCGCCGGAAGCCCGCTTCATCCTGCCGCCCCCAGCAGCGGTTGTCCCCATTCGTGCAACAGGCGCGCAATCGCTTCCGGGCGTTCCTGCACCACGAAGTGCCCCGCATCCTCGACGATGCGGAGGGTAGCATGGGGCAGCAGCTCGTGCTGCAATTCGGCCAGGGCCTTGCCATAGTCCCTGCCGCCCGCCACCAGCAGCGTCCGCACCGGGAGGCGGTCGAGTTCTTCAAAGAGGTCGCTGGCGCCGCCCAGTTCATAAAACCAGGCCTCCCGATCCCCGGGGCATTTCAAGGCCCAGGAGCCGTCGTCCTGCTGGTAAAGCCCGTGTTCAAGATAGGCGGTCACCGCCTCCTCCACCCACAAGCTCAGGGGAGGCTTTGATGTCAGCCGTTCCCGTGCCGCTTCAAGGGACTCGAAGACGTTAACACGGCGGCGAACCTTTTCGGCCAGGGGGCTGGGTTCCTGAAAAACATGCCTCGGGCCAATGATCGCGTCAATCAGCACCACCCGCTCAAAGACGCCGGGGCGCATGTGTTCCGCATAGGCCACATGGGCGCCACCGCCCGAATGCCCTGCGGCCATGACCGGGCCGTCGAGCTTCAGCGAATCCACCACGTAGAGCAAGTCTTCGCCTGAGGTTCGCCAGGCGTAGGCTTCGCGCGCAGAGGGGGATTCCGAGTCTCCGTGTCCGCGGGTGTCCACCGCGATGCAGCGGAAGAGGCCAGCAAGTTCCCGCACCACGGGGTCCCACACGCGGCCCAAAGTGCCCGTGCAATGACACAGCAGCAACGGCGGGCCTCCGCCGCCATGGTCCCACACGTTTAAACGCACGCCACCGCTGCCGGGTATCGTCAGTCGCTCCGGCCTTAGCGCGGCTTGCAAGGGAGGGGGCTTGTTCATGAAACAACTCCGAGCATAAACGTTCATTAAAGCAGCAGACGGCAGGGCATTGCATCCCCGACACGGCGCTTCCTATACTCGCGCTGGCAACAGGCAAGGGGCTTATGCACGAAAATTCCGCCACGGACCTCCGCGCATCCCGCCTTGCGCTGCCTCCGATTCGAGGGCTGGTTCCCCTCCAGAATCGCGCCGGAAGGTGGTTTTCTGTCCGCGATGCCCACCGCGCGCTTCGACAGCAATGTCTTGCCTTTGGGGTGCTTAAAGCGGACCTGTGCTTTTCCGCCGCGCCGCCGGAAGGTTTGGTGGAAAGTTGCCTTGCCTTTGCCCGCGAGTTGCAGGTTGCGATGTCCATACGAATTCCGGCCGCGCTCGTGCTGCACGCGTTGCCATCCTGGCGCGAGCAGGGTCTCGCCGGGATCTGCCTGACCGGAGACCTCGCGCTGCTTGATACGGCCCTTGCGGAATGCCGGAAGGCCGGGGGGCTGCCCGTGCGCATCGAAAGCGGCCAGCCGTTCACCGGGTTTGCGCCAAAGGTGTTGCGGAACGGCGGTGTGCGGCAAGTAACCCTATTTTCGCCGGTGTCGTCAGAATCGAGGGCTGCCCTCGAAGCCGAGGGTGTCGCTCTCGCAGTTTACCCAGATGGCGATCCGCAGGCATGCGCGGCATTGCTCCGCAAACCGTCCGAGCCCTACTTTAGCGATCACCAGCAATACCATCGCGATGCTTATGAACACGGATGTTCCCTGCTGGCGTTGTCTCCCCGTGTGGTCCGCGCGCGCCTGATTCTTGACGCCCTTGCCCTCTCCGGCATCGCCATGCCTGCCGACCGCTGGCTGGTGCACTTCTTACGAATCCGCACGCCCTGCTTCGAACCGGTGCAGACAGCGGCACGCGCCATGCGCCACCTCCTTCCTCCGCGCGAGCAAGTGCATACAGCCTCAAGCCAAGAGTCATCATCCACCCTCGCCTACTATGACGAGGTCGATATCGCGCGTCTTGATTCCACGGCACGCCTTGAGTCGCTCGCGCGCGAGGCGCTCCACTGGAGAGGAAGCGCGCCGCCTGATGCAATATTCGAGAGCGGCGACTGGGGATTCGAGAACGCTTTCCACGACCCCATGCCGGGAGTAAACCAGTTGCACGCCTTGCTGCCGGGGGAGAAGCGCGGCAGCAAGCTGCCTTATCTCACGCTGCCTTTTATGGTCAGCGTGAGCCTTGGCGGGGGGATGGCGGACTCGGTGGGCTTTGCCATTGGCCGCTATATCCGCATCGCCTGCCCGATGGTTGCCACCTCGCATCACCTCGCCCTCTATGCCGCCGCCGATGGCAGTTATGTCCTCATGCGCGATGGCCATGCCGTGTTGCCCGAAGCATTGGGAGGCACGGCATACACCCCCGCGCGTTTGCCCGACGGCGCTCACCTGCAATTGGCCGTTTGGAATCCCGAGGCCTCACTCAGCGCAACGGCCCTGGAAGTGTGGAGCACCGCGCCTTGTTCCGGGGAACAGCGGGACTTCGACGTCTCGGTGGTCCTCTTCAGCACCCGCTTCTCCCGTCGGCTTCAGGCCGCCTTGTCCTGCATTGCTCATCAGCGGGGGATCGCTATGGAGAGAATTCAGTGCATCATTGCGCTGGTTCCGGGACTCGACGCAGCGGAGGATGTGTTGGATTCAATTCGGCGCGTGTATCCGGCCCTGTCCATCGAAGCTGTGGCGTTGCCAGAGCGTTTCGCCCATGCCAAGGGCTTCGCGCTCAACGAGTGCCTCGGGCGTGCCATGGGCCCGTTGACGGTCCTCATTGATTCTGATATTTTGCTGCCGCCTGATTTCTTGTTCGAAGCCATGACGGCTTCACGTGGTCATGCCTTTATCGCTCCCGCCGGCCGGGCCATGCTGGGGCCGGACGAAACCGCTCGCATCCTGATGGGAGTCCTCGCGCCTTGGGAACACTTCAATGAGTTGCGCGCAGGCGCCCCGGAGTTCCGTGTCGAGGAAAATCCGGAGCAGGTGCCGATTGGCTACTGCCAGATTTTTCCCACCGAGACGGCCCGGAGCGTGCGCTATCCGGAATACGATCATTTTCAGGGCGCGGACTATGAGTTCGGTGCGGCCTTGCGCGAGCGGCTGGGCGTTCCTTTCCGGTTGCCGCTGCCGGTGTTGCACCTCGACCACGGCACACGCCAGTGGTTCGGGGCGCAGAAACAGTTTTGAGAGGATGCTGAGCCGCTGATGCGTATCGCCTTTGTGGATCATGTGTTCACCTGGCCGCCGCTTGGCGGAGCGCCCGCCGACCTCTACTACACCATGCAGGGCATTGCGGCGCTCGGCCATGAGGTGCACCTCTTTTACGGGCAGGTGAAGAACAACTGGGCCCTGCCTCCCGTGCAGCGCGATGCGCTTCCCTTTAAGAGCACCGCCATTGAATACGAGCACGACGAGATCGTGCCCGAGTTCGCCATGCGCAAGTACCGCGAGGCGGTCGACACCTACCGGCCCGACCTCGTGTTTCAGTGCTTTACCTTCCTCATGAAGCCCTACCTCAGCAAGGCGCTCAGCCATTACCCGCAGGTCTCACGCTATTACGCCTACGAGCCGTTTTGTCTGCGGGACTACCGGCTGTGGCGCGACTTTCACACCTGTCCCTACAATTTTCTTACAACGCCAAACGTCTGCCGCAAGTGCACCTTCAACCGCCTCTGGCGGCAACTGCGCACGGGGCGTCCTGACGCCTATGCCTTCGAGTACCAGGTTACCGGCGCCCATGCCGAACCCTATCACGCGCTGCTGCACAAGACCCTCGCCGACTACAAGGCTGTCATCGTTTACAACCACTTCACGAAACGCCTTCTGGGCGATATCAATCCAAACGTTCATGTGATCGGCGGAGGCGTTCGACTGGAGGACTATCCTTACGTCCCCCTGGAGCCCAAGGAAGCGGGCAAGCGCGCCATCATCCTGATGACGGGCCGCGCCGAGGACATCTCGAAAGGCACCATGAACCTGTGGAAGGCGGGGGAGATCCTCGCCCGCACGCGTGATGACTTCCAGATTTGGATCACCGACACCAACCAGCGCCACGACACTGAATGGTTCAAGGCCATAGGATGGCATCCTATCGCCAAGGTTAAAGAGTTCTATCAGCAGGCCGATATCTGCGCCGTCCCGAGCACTTGGGAGGAACCCTTCGGGCTCGTCGCCATTGAGGCCATGGCCACCGGCCGCCCCTGCGTTGTGGCCGACGTGGGCGGCTTGCAGGACATCGTGGTGGAAGGGGAGACCGGGCACATCTTTGACCGGGACAGCCCGGAGGCGCTCGCGGCCGCGCTCGCCAAATTGCTTGACGACCCCGCTGCCCGCCGCCGGATGGGGGATGCAGGCAGAAGGCGGGTTGAGGAAAACTACACGTGGGAGCACGTGGTTCAGTCCAACTATCCACGTATCATCGAGGAGGCGTTGCGATGAGCACTCCGCCGCGCGTCTTCATCGTGTGCAGTTTCGACAAGGGACTTCAGAAGCTGGCCGAATGCGTGCGCCGCGACTACCCCTCCGCGCGCATTGAAGCCGTGGTTCCGCGCGGGCAAGCGCTCACAGAGTCCGAAGCCCGCCACCTGGACGGCGTCATCGAAAGCAATTCCCGCACGCTCTCGGCCTTCGGCGGCTTCTTCGCGCTGTTGTGTATCGCCCGCCAGCTTCGTGCCGCGCGCCCCGAGGAAGTCGTGCTTCAGTTCGAGAGCCTCAAGTTGCGCTGCTTCGGGTTGGCATGCAGGCCAAAGCGGTTGCGCGCGTGGCTGGGCAACGGCCAGCGGCTTGAGTTTCCACTAAGTCTGCGAGAAAACCTTGCCGACCTAGCGGCTCACCGGGTGCGCGGCTATGCCGCCACGCTGCGCGCCGCATGGCATGCTTATGTCGTCGGCTTCCGCAACGAGCCTCCCGAACGGCGATGAGCCGTGTTGCGTTGCGCCCGGGCAGCATACCCGCTAGAATTCCAGTTCAACCCCGCAAAAAAACCGGAGTTTCGCCATGAAGTACACGATCCTCACTCTCCTTGCCGCCGCGCTCGGCGTGGCTCTCGTCGCGGGAACCGCGCATGCGGAGAAGAAAAAGTCGAAGATCGACAAGAGCGAAGCCAAGGCCACCTCAGTCGCACCCGAATCAACGCAGGTGGATAAGGTCTCGATTCCGTATGACCCCTCGCTGCCGAAGTACGTCGTCGTGGTGGAAACCTTTGATTACAGCGCCTCTGGAGAAATGTCCGGTGCCGATTCTGGTTCCCCTTCGGGCGGTGTCGAATCCAGCGGCGAGTCCTACACCGTCCTCGAAGACGGCCGTATCCAGACGTCGTGGAGCGCCTCGGCGGGGCCTGGCATCGGAAAGGGCATGTCCAAGCAGCTGATGACCGCCCTCTCCGGCTGGCCGAATGTGGTGTTGGTGGAGCCGGACGCGGTGAAGAACAACGGCGATGGCACCTACTCCTGCAAGCTGATGGAAGGGGAGATTGGTCCCTTCGTTATTCGGGGCACGGTCACGGAATTCGTCGAGACCGCCGAGATGGAAGGGAAGGGCCGTGGCTTCGATTCGCGCAAGCTTGGCGTGGCGACGGGGTTGATTGGCGCCATCACCGGCAACCGCGCGGCTACCGCTACGGGCGCGGGCGTCGCCATCGTGGGTCCGGAAGTGAAGAAAGAAAAAATGAAGCGCACCGGCATGGTAGGGATGGACTTGCGCATCGTCGATGGTCGTTCCGCGCGCATTACCCCCCAGGGCACTTTCGACTGCCAGGGTTCCTTCACAACCATAGCTGCGGGCTCGGATTGGAGCGTGCTCGGTATTTCCGGCGGCGGCAGCGAAATGGCCGCCAGTTCCTTGGGGCAGGCTACCCGTGCGGCCCTGAATGACGCCCTGCTCAAGACCAAGGAAAGCCTGTCGATGGTGCGATAGCGCCGGCTGCGGCTGAGCACAGTTCTCTTACCTGGAGCACCCATGAGCAAGCGGCTCAAAATCTGCCTCGTTTTCTTGGTGTCGCTCTTTGCCTGTCCGCAAGCGGTATACGCTGCGAGTGAAGGCCGGGAATCCACGCTTCGTGTCATGAGTTTCAACTTGTGGCACGGCGGAGAAGGCGGGGTGCTTCCCTTGGAGCGCACCGCCGAGGTCATTCGGGCTGCGCGCGCGGATATCGTCGGCGTTCAAGAGTCCTATGGACGCGAGCGAGACAGCGTCCGCCCAGACAATGCCCGAAAGATTGCCGCGCTGTTGGGGTGGAATCACGCGGATCAGGGAAGTGGGAAGACGATTCTTTCTCGCTTCCCCATAGTGGGTTTGACCAGTGGACGCCATGGGGCCTTGATTGAGTTGCCCGAAGGCGAAACGCTCTACCTGTTCAACGTGCATCTCTATCACGCGCCCTACCAGCCTTATCAGCTGCTGGGTATAGATTACGAAGATGCTCCTTTCCTTGATAATGAGGAGGCGCTAATCGCCGCCGCGAAGGCCGCCCGCGGGGCTGAGCTCGCCGCCACGCTGGGGGAGTTGCGCCCCTTGTTGGCGTCCGGCCGGCACGTCCTGCTCACAGGTGATTTCAACGAGCCGTCCCATCTGGACTGGACCGAAAAGGCCGTGGCCGCCGGAGTAGCCCCGATGAAAGTGGACTATCCCGCTTCGCGGAAGACTGCGGCCGTGGGGCTCGTGGATGCCTATCGGGCGGCGCATCCCGACGAAACCAGCGCCTTAGGCCATACGTGGACCCCCACGACGCGGCCCGATGACCCCAAAGACCGGCACGACCGCATCGATTTTGTTTATGTTTCTCCCTCGCTTCAGGTGCGTAGTTGTGAGGTGGTGGGGGAATCCGAGGACTTCGCCGACATCGTGGTGCGTCCCTATCCCTCCGACCACCGCGCCATGGTGGCCGAGGTGGTACTTCCAGCGCGCTGACCCGCTGCTTGCGTGGTCTTTGTATCGCGCCGCCCCTGCGTGAATAATAGGGGAGACGGGCGCCGCTGAAGCGGGGAGCATGGCGCGACCGTCTGTCTGAAACGCGGAAGCCTGAACCGCAGCCCCCCGGAGGAGCACCCCATGGAAAACCCGGCACTCAACCTGAAGCTGGACATATCGCGAGCCAAAGCCACCGCCGTTGGCACTGAACATGGCGTCACGCCAGAAGACCTCGCCAGTATCGCCCCACGCGTGTTGGCGGCGCACGATATCCTCAGTGAAGAACGCGCTCGTGCGAAATACGGTTTTTACGATCTCTACAAGCAGACTGAAGTGATCGACCGTGTAAAGGCCGAAGCCGAGCGTTTCACCACGCGGGGTTACGAGAACCTGGTCATATTCGGGATTGGCGGCAGCGCCCTGGGCATCACCGCCATCAATACCGCGCTCAACCCGCGCTACTACAACGCCCTCAGCAAGGCCGGCCGCAAGAAGCGTCCGCGCCTTTTCGTGATGGACAATATCGATCCCTCCACCTTCAAGCAGATGCTCAAGATTTGCCCGGTCGCGAAGAGCCTCTTCGTATCGATTTCCAAGTCGGGCGAGACGGCCGAGACGATCACGCAGACCATGATTACCCTCGAGCAAATCGAGAAGAAGGTTGGCGTGGATCAGGTGAAGAACCACCTCGTGGTCATCACCGGACCCAAGGGCGCCTCCAAGAGTCTGCTGCATCCCGTGGCCGACAAGTACGGCCTGACCACCTTCGACATTCCACCCAACGTGGGGGGGAGATTCTCGGTGTTTTCTCCCGTCGGCCTGTTTCCGGCGGCCATGCTGGGGCTGGACATCGACGGCATGATGGCCGGTTGTGCCGCCATGGATGCGCGCACGTCGCTTCCCTCGCTGGAAGAGAACCCCGCCTATCTGCGCGCCGCCCTGCACTACCTGCTGGATACCCGCAAAGGCAAGGTCATGTCGGTGATGATGCCTTATGCCGACGGTCTTAAGGACGTGGCCGACTGGTATTGCCAGCTCTGGGCGGAGAGTCTCGGGAAGCGCTACGACTTCGACGGCAAGGAGGTGCATGTCGGGCAGACGCCCATCAAGGCGCTGGGCGCCACCGACCAGCATTCTCAGGTGCAGCTCTATCGTGAGGGTCCCAACGACAAGATATTTAATATCCTCGAAGTGGCCAATTTCGGCGGCGCGCTCAAGATTCCCGCCAACCTAACCGAGATACCCGAGCTCGACTACCTGCGCGGCAAGAGCATGAATAAGCTGATGGCTGCCGAATTGCGCGGCACGGTGGATGCGCTCAAGGTGAGCAAGCGGCCGGTCATTCGCGTGACCTTGCCCAAGCTCAACGCGCACACCGTCGGGCAGCTTCTCTACATGCTGGAAGTGGAAACCGCCATGGCGGGCCGTCTTTACAACATCAACGCCTTCGACCAACCCGGCGTCGAAGAGGGCAAAATCATCGCGCGCAAGCTGATGGGGGCCTGACTTGAGCGAGGGGTCTCCTTCCAATGTTGAGCTGACCGACCCTGCTGCCGACCGCATGGCGGTGCGGCGGTGGCAGCGCGCCCGCCGTGCCGGCATCCTCGCATTGCTGGCCTTTACGGCTGCTCTCTGGTTTGCCGAGAATTACCTGCGCTATGACCTCAATGAGACCAAGTACATCTCCGCGTTGTCCCTGCCCAATGAGAGCGCACGGGCGATCCTGCGCAACGCGGTCAAGGACGAAGTGAAGCGCCACGGCAAGGCCGTGCCCGCGCATCTTGAGGCGCTTGCCAGTATCGAGGAGGACGATCTGGTAGAAGCAAGTTATCAGGAAGCCTATACCCTCAATCCGAACAGTTGGGAGCTCGTGCTCAACTATGGCACCCGGCTGTTTCTGAACGGTCGAATCGCCGAGGCCCGCGAGCGGTTCCGTGAGGCGGGCGTTCAGGACGCCAACAACGCGCTTCCCCGTTACCTCGAGGCCGCCGCGCTGGCGGTGTCAGACCAGCAACAAAGTGACCTAAGCGAGGCGCTGGCCATTGTCGCACGCACGAACGTCTCGAAAGCGGCCGTGCGTTTTCCCCGGCCGCTCTGGCACCCATCGCTTCCCAGGCGTGGCGACCTCTATCAGGGCAAGCAGCAAATTATCGTCGACCGCGCCTGCGCCCCCATCTATCGTTTCAAGAATCTCATCGAAGCGCGCGTTCGTGCCCAGGGCGCGGAGGACGCTTACCAGTGGGACGACTGGCTCGAAACGGTGCAGGTCATGGGCGAGCGCCTCTTGATCGCGCCAGAGGATACAGCGAGCGTCCATCTGTCGCAGGCGGTGACAGGCATCCAACTCCAGCTCGATATGCTGGGGCTGCGCGTATGGCTCGCAGAAACCACCGGCCGCGCCGCGCCTCCCAATGCGGAGGCCCGCTCTGCGCTGCTGCGGGAAGCTCTCAATCGCCTTGGCGCCTTTAGCGAGGAGCGGAACGCGTGGGCCTCCTCGTCGCGCGAGCAGCTCTTGAAGCCGCTCAGGGGCGTAGCCACTTCCGCTTTGCTCTTGCTGGCGTTGGTTGCTGGCGCTTCCTTCATTGGCCGTGTCACGCGATTGCGCCAGATTGGGCGTGACTTCGTACCCCCGGCCGGAGCAGTTGCGGTGCTGCTTGCGGCGCTCACGGGATTTTCGGGGTTGCTGGGGGCTTACTCCCTCAATGCCTGGTATGGCGGAGAAGCAGATTGGACGGCGGTGATCACGATGCTCTGGTATGCCGCCACCTTGTTGGGTGTTCTCGCAGGCACCCTGCTGCCAGCCCTTTATTTTCCGTCAAGCGCGGTCATACTGCACGATGCCGTGCCTACAGCCAGCCCACGCGCGCGCCGTCTAGGAGGCTACCTTAATCTAGCCAAGCGCACCTGGGAAGATGTGCTCATGGCCTTGCTCGCATCCACCTGCATTTGGGTAATTCTGGGACGCATCGTGCTCGGCCTCTATCCCACCCGCTTGGACCTCCTGGTGCCCGGCTTCGAAATCGAGAGCGCGGCGCTAATCCACGAAATTCTCGCCATGCTGAGCAACGGCGCCTGAGTGCGCAATCTGGTTATTTCGCCATGTTCATCAAGAGTACACCGCCCTCAAGGTCATTGAAAATTCTCCGAACAGGGCCTTTATCTTTTTTATGATATTCCATAAACAATTGAAATTAAATAATTTATGTGGTCTGTTAGGCGTATATCATCATCGTGTCGTCAAGAATAAATCTCGTTGACACCCTATCACAAAGCTCGGTATACTCAGTTGCGGATACGCTGATACTAAGAATTCTCTAACAAACCACGATCCGGATTCGCATTGGCGAAGCCAAAACGGGCGGGGATATTACCTTGAGCGACCGAGAGAGCAAGGCCTACACCACATTCGAGGCCGCTAGAATCTGCCACGTCACCCATCACAGCATTAAGAACTGGATTAAGCAGGGTCTCATCAAGGCTTCCCGTACGCCTGGCGGCCACTACCGCATCCTGGAGGAAGACCTCGATTCTTTCCGGGAGCAGTACGACATGTTCCCGCGCGACAAGGGCCCGATGCGCAAGCGGGTGATGATTGTCGATGATGATGCTGACGCGTTGGCGCTGATGGAGAAGATCCTCGACAACGAAGGCTACGAGCTGGTCAACGTAAGCAATGCGACGGAAGTCGGCCTCAAGGCGGCGCAGATGATGCCCGACCTTATCCTGCTCGATTTCCTCATGCCGGAGATCAACGGTTTTGAGGTTTGCAAGGCCCTTCGCGATAATGACCTGACACGCAGCATCCCTATCATGGCGGTGACTTGCCTGAGCAAAGAGCGGGACATTGAGCGAATCTTCGAATGTGGCGCCGATGAGTATCTGGCCAAGCCTTTCAAGGTGGAGCAATTGCTGGAGAAAGTGCGCGAACTGGCCGGCAAGGGGCGTCCATCCGAGTAACGGCGGTTATCGCGCAAGCCTGATCCGGACGCCGGGACTCGTCCAGTAATGCGCCGGCGTCACAATCGCGGCGGCATTGAGCGCAAGTTTGTCACCTCCATCCTATGGGTGGCCTTCATCCCGATGACGCTCGCGTTGCTCATCGGGTATGTATCGGCTCGCGAGGGGCAGCAGCTCGCCGTCATCCAGAACCTCTCCACGGCGGTGCAGACGACGGCCGGGGGCATCCAGCTGGCGCTCGAGCAACAGCTCGAGGTCTTGGAATTCATCGCGCAGGACCCCGCCTTGATGGCCGCCTTGAGGGCTCCATCCGAGGGTCGCCGACCGGAGATACCGCCTGTCCTTACGCGCCTCGCATCCCCGGCGGAACATGGCATGGCGGCGTCGGCCTTTACCCTTTACGATGCCAACGGCCGCATCGTGCTGCATACCCCCGCGACCTTGCCCATCGAGCCCGATATTCCGGAATGGTTCGGCGACATTCAGGAGAGCCGTTTCGTCAATTTCGCCTACAATGGCAAGACCCAGTCCTACTACAACGAGCTCGTTGCCCCGGTGCGCTCCGCGCCGGGCGAGCCCTCCGCAGGCTTCCTGGTGGAACGCCGGCCCGTGGATGATCTGCTGCGGCTTCTGCTTGACAAGGTGGATGAAGAGACCGGCAAGCTGATTGACGCGAACAGCTATGAGTTGATCAATCTCGACGCGCAATTCATCGTTTACCTGGAGCGACCCTCCGAGGGCCCGGCGCCGCCTCCGGGATATTACCGGCTCGACAAGAGTCTGGCCGACCGGCTTTCCGCCAACCGCGAACGCCAGTTCGACACTTTCTATCAAGACGACTACCTGACGCGCGGGCAAAGCGTCAACGCCTTGATGGCGTATCACCGGCTGGACCCGCAAAGCAGCCTATATCTCCTGGCTTACCGCGATACCCGGCACGTGTTTCGCATCATCAATATTGGCGCGCTTTTGACCATCGCTGTCACGGCCATCGTCATCGGGGTGCTGGTGTTGATCGCTTATCGCAGCGTGCACAACAACGTCATCCGTCCCGTGGCGCTGCTGAACGAAGGGGCGCAGATCGTCCGCCAGGGTGACCTCGAGCTGAAGCTGGTCATCGACACCGGTGACGAAATCGAAGAGCTCGCCATGTCGTTCAACAAGATGGCCACGGCGCTCCGTCAGAACATATCGCAACTCGAGGCTTCTGAGGAACGCTACCGAAGCCTCTTCGATTCGATGCGCGACGGCGTTTTCCAGACCAACGCCGACGGGCGCTTCACCCTCATCAACCCTGCCGGCGCGCAAGTGCTGGGGTATCGCACGCCAACCGAAGCCTTGCAGGTCTCACTCGAGTCCGTGTTTCTGGATCAGGGCGACTACTCACGGGTGATGCAGGACCTCGAGCGGCAGCGCTTCATCGAGCGCACCCGCGTGTGGATGAAGACCCAGGACGACCGCTCGATTTGTGTCGAGCTTGCCGCAAGCCGGGTCTTTGACGACGGCGCTTATGTGGGCATCGAAGGCACCTTCCAGGACGTGACCCAGAACGTGCGGCTGGAGAAGGAGTCGCGAGAGCGTTCCGAACGCATCAGCGCCATTAACCAAATCGCGAACGCCATCAATTCCAGCCTCGAGGCGGGACGCGTTTACGAAAGCTTCGCCAACGAGGTGCGCCGGGTTGTCGACTTTGAATACGCGGCGGTCTCGCTGGCGCGGCCGGTATCCAAGTTGGACGGCGAAGCAAAGGGCGTGGAATTCGCCAACCGACAGCTGTGGCCCGAGTGCGCCGACGGACAGTCTGGCGCACTCCGTATCGAGGGTGCGGAAAGCTGTGCGGCGTGGGTGACGCGCGAGGAGCGTTTCCTGCAAATCGACGACCTTGCCAAGGATGGCAACGGGTTTAGCGGGCAGTTCCCGGCCGGCATCCAGAGTTGTCTTTGCGTGCCGCTTTACGCCAGCGGCCGTATCATCGGAACGCTCAATCTGGGCTCGATCTCCACGGCGGCATTCTCGCGCCACGAGCTGATGACGCTCGAGGAGATGTCGCCCCATATCGCCGTCGCGATCCGTAATGCCGAGTTGCTCGAGAATCTTCAGGCCACCCTGGAGGAGGCGACCCGAGCGCGCGAGCGCCTGCATGAGGCCAATGAGGAACTTAAGACGCTCGACGAGCTGAAGACCAATCTCCTGTCGAATGTGTCCCACGAACTCCGCACGCCGCTGGTCGCGGTGATGGGCTACACGGACATGATCCTCAACCGCAAGGTGGGGCCTATCAACGACGTGCAGGAGGAGTATCTAAGCATCAGCCTGCGTAACATTGAGAAGCTGGTCTCGCTTATAGAAAACCTGCTGGATTTCTCCCGGTTGCACCGGGGGGATGAAGACATGTTCTTCGATACTTTCGACCTTGTGGATTGCATTCGCACGAGCATTCAGGTGGTGCAGCCCGTGGCAGACAGCCGCGCCATCGCCGTGCGGTTGCATGTGAAGGATCCGCTGGGGGGCGGCGAGTTGGACTTCGGAGAGCCGGGCGCCGACCAGAAGATTCTGGTGGAGGGCGACAAGGGGAAGATGGGGCAGGTGTTCATCAACCTGCTTTCGAATGCCGTAAAGTTCAACAGCAATGGCGGCAAGGTGGACATCTATCTCGATGCGGGGCCCGACCTCGTTGACGTCACTGTTTCGGACAATGGCATCGGCATTCCCGAGTCGGAGCAGGACAAGATATTCAACCGTTTCTATCAGGTGGACAGTTCCTCGACGCGCAAGTACGGGGGCACGGGCATCGGGCTGGCGATCGTCCAAGACATCGTGCGGCTGCACGGCAGCAGTATCTCAGTGCAGAGCCGCGAGGGCGAAGGCACCACCTTCCGGTTTTCCCTTTCGCTTAGCCCGGCCCACCGACGCGGCAAAGACGACCCGGCGCCGACGCTGCCCATTCCCACCGAGACGCACCTGCTTATCGAGTTGGTCAGTCAGGATCGCGCACTCAGCAACCAGATTCGCAGCATGTTGCTCTCCGAGGGGATGGACGTGATCCACGCCGCATACTCCGCCATGGCGGTATCCCTGGCCAACAAATACAGCCCCGACTGCATCCTGGTGGACACCGAGGCTGGCCCCATGGGGAGCATGGTTATCGACGAGATTTTGTCCGATCCCTCCGTAGGCTCGCTGCCCATCGTGCTCCTGACCAATGATGATGACTTGTATGATCGCGTCAAGGCACAGGTTGCCGGACGCGTCAAGCGAGGCTTCAGAAAAAGTACTTTGCTGGGCGGCATACACTATGCGCTCAGCCGCGGGCTCCAAACCGGAGAGCAGTTGGGGAACAAGGTGCTCTGCGTGGACGACGACGACGAGATTCTGCGCTTCATGAAGCGATGCGTCGAGGGCGAGGGCTTTGAAGTGGACACCTGCTCGAACGGGGAGGAGGCCATACGCCTTGCCGAATCGGGCGATTACTGGATGGTCTTGATGGATATCGCCATGCCGGGCATGGATGGATGGGAAGCCTGCGCCAGGATCCGCCAGAACGTGGCCCTCTCCGGGATACGCATATACTTGGTAACCGCGAAGCCGATGGAGCAGGCCCGCAGTCGCATGCAGGAGAGCGGCGCGGCAGGCTATCTGCTGAAGCCCTTCCGCGCTGAGGAACTTCTCGAGTTGTTTGCGGGCTTCGACTGGCGCAAGCAGGACGCCTCCGGCGCCGCCGCTGATTCCGTCTGAGCAATTTCTTCCACACTTCCTTAACTTTCGGAGCGAGCATGTCCAGCGAATACACCCGATATCAGGGAAACCCACTGCTTGCCCGCTCTCCCTTCGTCACCCTGTTGCGCTTTAACCGGCCCTATGCCCGGGCCTACTTCATCGGCGCCGTGTTGGGGCTGCTGGTGGCCTTGCTCAGCGTGTCGGCACCGCTCGTCATGCGGCATGTGTTGACGCACCTGGAAAATGGACAGCTGACTTACCCTTTCTTGTATGGCTGGCTGGGCGTATTCCTGTTCATCGGCATCGCGGCGGGAGGGCTGCGCTATGTGCAGCGTATGTTGATGATAGGCAGCTCCCGCCGTTTCGAATTCGATTTGCGCAACGAGTTGTTCAAGCATCTGCTGCGCATGCCGCCCGCCTTCTTCCGCAAGTCGAAAACCGGCGACGTGATGGCCCGCGCCACCAGCGACATCGACGTCGTGCGCGAGTTCATTGGTCCCGGCGTGATGGGCACCGCCGACATGGTCCGCATTCCCTTCACACTCGCGCTGATGATTTGGCTTAGCCCGAAGCTCACGCTGTACGCCTTGCTGCCACTGCCTGCCGTTTCCGTCATCGCGTATTTCTTCATCCGCTTCATGACGAAGCAATCCAAAAAAGTGCAGGAAGCCTTCTCCGAAGTGAACAGCGCGATGCAGGAGAACCTGGCGGGAGCGCGTGTGGTGAAGGCGTATGGCATCGCGGACCGTGAGGCGGATTCCTTCTCGGGCGTTTCTCGCAAGTTCATGCGGGAGAACCTTCGCCTGGTCTACGTGATGTCGCTGGCCATTCCCATACTGGGGGTCATCATCGGGGTCTTTGCCCTCATCCTTATGGGGCTGGGGGGAAGCATGGTGATTCGCGGCGAGATCAAGCTGGCCGACCTGACCACCTTCATCATCGCCATGATCATGCTCGCGTTTCCCTTTGCCCAGCTGGGTTATGTGCTCACGCTCTACCAGCGCGGCGCGGTGAGTATGGGACGTATCGCAAAGATCCTCGGCGAGGTGCCCGCGATTCAGGACGCGTCCGCCCCGGAAGAGACACAGGCGATCCCGGTTCACGGCGCAATTCGCTTCGACAATGTGAGCTTTCGCTATCCGCATGAACAGGAGGAGGCGGGGGAGACTCAGGCCGCGCTCGATTCAATCTCCTTCGAGGTGCCCGAGGGCTCGACCCTTGCTATCGTCGGTCCCACCGGCTGCGGAAAGTCCACCGTGCTCGCCCTGCTTACGCGCGCATACGACCCGGCGGAGGGGAGGGTGTTGCTGGATGGCAACGATATTCGCACATTGCCGCTCGCCATCCTTCGCGACGCGCTCGGCTATGTGCCCCAGGATGCCTTCATCTTCTCCGCAAGCATTCGCGAAAACCTGTTGATGGCGAAGCCTGGCGCGAGCGAGGAGGAGCTATGGCGGGCCTGCGACACGGCGCAGTTCTCCGAGGCGCTGCGGCGGTTGCCAGAAGGCCTTGACACCCTGCTGGGCGAGCGCGGCATCAATTTGTCCGGCGGCCAGATACAACGTCTCTGCCTTGCGCGTGCTTTACTGCGCCTGCCGCAGATATTGATCCTGGATGACGCCCTTTCTGCGGTCGACACCCGCACCGAAGAAGCCATTCTTCGTGGCTTGGTGCAGGTGATGCGCCAGCGCACCAGCATCATCGTGTCGCACCGCATCTCCACCATTCGCCATGCGGACCACATCGTTGTGTTGGAGCACGGGCGAATCATCGAATCGGGCAGCCACGAGGAATTGCTTCGCGTGGACGGACTCTACGCCGCCATGCACCGGCGGCAGCGGCTCGAGTCTCAACTGGAGGAGGACACGTCCCTTGAGCGCTGACGCCTATCATGTCGCCGATGAGGTGCAAACGCGCTCTTTCGAATGGGCGCTCATGCGGAGGCTGCTGGCGATGCTGCGGCCCTACCGTCGTTCGCTTGTCGCCTCGCTCTTGTTGCTCATCGCCGCGTCGTGCCTCAGCAACGCCTCGCCGCTGCTGATGATGTATGCGGTCGACCACTATATCAACGTGCCTGCGGATCAGGCTCAAGACCTCGATGCGACGGTATCCGGTCTTTACAGCATCACGCTCATGATCGCCGGCATTGTGCTCCTGGAAACCATCATTCGTTGCGCGCAGTTGCTGATCGTCACATGGATCGGCCAGCGCACCATGTTCGAAATGCGCATGGACCTCTTCCGCCACATTCAGCAGCTTCCACTAAGTTTTCTCGACCGCAATCCGGTGGGCCGTCTCATGTCCCGCGTCACGAGCGACGTGGACAAGATTC
>JBJOID010000066.1:0-12895 GCA_046047315.1 Candidatus Hydrogenedentota bacterium
AGATCATTTCGGTCTCCTCGAATGATCCCGACGTGCCGGTCTACAAGCTGGAGTTGAAGGGCAACGCGGTGGCCGCCATTCAGGTGGAGCCCACCTTCATCAACTATGGCAATTCGGTGGACGACCTGCTCAAGCAGCAGACGGTCAAGATCAAGGCCAACAAGGACGACGTGACGCTGAACATCACCAGCGTGGAGCCGTCCGACCCGGCCTTTGCGGCGGAACTCAAGACTATCACCCCCGGCAAGGAATACGAAGTGGTGGTGAGCAACACGACCGCGCTTTCCCCCGGAATCCAACAGGGCGTGATCACCATCCATACGGATGACCCGAAGCGGCCGACCATTCCCGTGCGGTATCACGCCAGCGTGGTGGGCGACCTGGATATCGCGCCGAACCAGATCAACCTGCGTTACAGCGAGGACGGCAAGCCCACCCAGCAATACATGCGCGTGGCAGCGGGCCGGGTGAAAGAATTCAAGATCCTGGCGGTGGAAACGCCCATCGACACCATGGAAGCGGAACTGATTCCGCGCGGCAACAACAACTACAACATCCGCCTGGGCAACATGCCGACCGATACGACGCTCGACGGCAAGGAACTCGTCATCAAGACCGATGTGCCCAGCAGCGCCGAGATCCGCATTCCCTTCAAGGTGATAAAGCTTCAGGGCCTCGACGGCTCGGCCACCCTCCAGCCGAACCGCCCACAGCTGGCGCCCAAGGCTCCGGAAGCCCCGGCGGCCCCGGCTCCCGCCGCGCAATAACCATACGCTCAACGCCTTGCGCCCCGTCCACGGAATGGACGGGGCGCTTTTTCTTGCATGGGCGGCGCGCCTTGCCGCACCATGAGATTCCCCGCCATCAACCCTCGGGAGCCATCTCATGTCTCGTCCAACGCTAGCCCTCGCCCTATTGCTGGTGTTCGTTTGGAGCACACCCAGCCATGCCGCCAAGAGCGAGATTGGCTCGCCTCGCCTCATGCAGGGGCCCATGGTGGGGGCGGTCACCCCCAGTGAAATTGCCGTCTGGGTCCGGACCAGCGGCCCCTTCGAATGCTGGCTGGAATTCGGCGAAACCGAGTCCCTGTCTGACCGGCGAGCCACCGAAAAGGTCATGGCGAGCAAGGAAAACGACTACTGCGTGACGCTGCGCATGACCGGCCTCAAGCCCGGTACCCGGTATTACTACCGGGTATTCGTGCATCAGGCGGAGGGCAGTGGCTTCGCCAACCTGCCCGCTTTCCACGCCGCCACCGCGCCCGGGGGCCCGGCGAAATTTCGGGTCTCGATGGGTTCCTGCCTGCGTTGGCGCGAGGACCGCACCCAGCCGATCTGGCAAGTGGTGGAAGGCTTGCGCCCGGACCTCTTCTTCTGGGTGGGAGACAACATCTACGGCGACACGCTGGACCCCGATATCCTTGCGGAAGAATACGCGCGTCAGCGGGAGCTTCCGCTGATGCAACGCTTCCTGAACACCACCCCGCAGTTGGCCATCTGGGACGACCACGACTACGGTCTGAATGATCACGATCGCACCAATCCCATCAAGGAAGAGGCCCTCGAAGTTTTCAAGCGCTACTGGCCGAATCCCGGCTATGGTCAGCCCGAAACACCCGGGGTGTTTTTCCATTACCACTATGGCGGCGTGGACTTCTTCTTCCTCGACGGCCGCTACCATCGCGACCCCAACGACATGCCCGACTCCCCGGAGAAGACCTTCCTCGGCAAGGAACAGCTTGCGTGGCTCAAGGCGGGCCTCAAGGCAAGCCAGTCCCCCTTCAAGGTGCTGGTCTGCGGCAGCGGTTTCAACAGCGGAAAGGGGCCGGGCGGCGATTCGTGGGCAAGCGCGCTGCACGAGCGCGACGCGCTCTTTGACTACATCCGCGACGAGGCCATCGGTGGCGTATTGTTGCTTTCGGGCGACACCCACGTGGGCGAGCTCAACGCCATCCCCTGGTCCCAGCGTGGCGGCTACGATCTCTATGAGCTGGTGAGTTCACCCATGGCGCAGTCCCCCTCTGGAGACAACGTGGCGCGCACCCCGGAGATGCGCGTTCGCCCCGTGTTTGTGGAGGCGCCCAATGCCGGCGTGATCGATTTCGATCTCACGCTCGAAGACCCCACCGTATCGCTGACCAACGTGGATGTTTACGGCCTGTACACGTGGGAACCCGTGATTGTGCACGCGAGTGAACTGCGCAACGGCGTAGCCTCCGCGAAGAATAAGCAAAACGCGGCGGCGCGCCAGATGGAGACCTTCTCCCGCGGCGGTGCCAAGGCGCTTGAGAAGCGATAAAGCCCGCTAAGGATACGCTACCTTGTGTGACACGATCGTGGTGGTTCGCCCCGAGGGGGTGCTCTTCGCCAAGAACTCCGACCGGGATGCGAACGAGGCACAGCTGCTGGAGTGGCATCCCCGCCGCCGCCATGCCCCGGGCGAAGAAGTGCAATGCACCTATGTGCGAATTCCGCAGGTGCGTGAGACCAATGCCATCCTCATCAGCCGCCCCTTCTGGATGTGGGGCGCCGAGATGGGAGCGAATGAGCACGGCGTGGCTATCGGAAATGAGGCCGTCTTTACCCGGCAACCCTACGCCCGGAGCGGCCTGACAGGGATGGATCTGCTTCGCCTCGCCCTCGAACGCGCGGACGACGCGCTTGAGGCCTGCAATGTCATCACGCAACTGCTGACGCTACATGGGCAGGGCGGAGGCTGCGGTCACGAAAACCGTGACTTCACCTACCACAACAGCTTCCTCGTGGCCGATCCGCGCTCGGCCTATGTGCTCGAGACAGCGGGCCGCCTTTGGGCGATCGAGGCCGTGACGGGGGCGCGCAGCATTTCAAATGGACTCACCATACCCGGCTTCCGGGAGGCGCAGGCGCGCCGCCTGCACGGCGTGGTGGCGGCCTGCGATATTCGCCAACAGCGCACGATGCAGCTGGCCGCAAGAGCCACAACGCCACGCGACATGATGGCCATCTTGCGCGACTACGGGGAGGGACGCAGCCGCCCCCAATACCGCTGGCTCAACGGTGGAATGGGCGCCCCCTGCATGCACGCCGGCGGTCTGGCCGTATCCAGCCAGACCACGGCATCCTGGGTCTCGGAGCTTCGCGAGGACGGCGCTCGCCATTGGGCCACCGCCACCTCCGTCCCCAGCTTGAGCCTGTTTAAACCCGTGAGCGTGGGACACCCGCTCGACCTTTCACCCGCCCCCACCGACAAGGCCGATCATGCTTCGTTGTGGTGGAAACACGAGCGCCTCTGCCGCCGTATCCTGCGGGATCCAGATGGGCACATGGACCGCATACGCGAAGAGTGCGGCAAGGTGGAATCCGAATGGGGCGACAAGCCCCCCTCTCCCGCTGATGCGTTTGCCACACACCATGCGCTACTGGATCAATGGCTGCGTGAAGTCCCTGCTGCAGAGCACGATCTTCGCCCTTGGTACACGCGACGATACTGGAGAACACGCGACAGGTTGGCAGGGTTGGCTCCCGGCGCTGAGCAGTAGCACCCAGGCTATCGGCCGAGAAAGTCCAGCAGCAGCCGGTTCACCGATTCGGGATCGTCCATCTGAACCCAGTGCGTGCTGTTGGCAAGGTAGTGGATTTCGAGGTCCGGCACGTACTTCGGAAGGGTGTCGTTGCAGCACTTGTCGAGCGCGAAGTCTCGCTCCCCCCAGATCACACAAGTGGGCACTTTGATGACCGGGTCGGGCAGGGAACCGCCCGTGCGAAGCATTTGTCCCGGCAAAGCGCGATACCAGCTGATCATCGCTGTCAGGGCGCCGGGTTGACGCACCGCGTCGACATAGCGCTCGATGTCGGTCTCCGACATGTACTGCCGGGGAAGCTCGCCGAATATCTTGCGAAGCTGCGCGTAGTTGTTGGCGCGCAGGGCGCGCTCGGGAAGCCACGGCAACTGGAAGAAATAGATATACCAGCTCTTGAACAACTGGGCAATACCCCGCTTGAGCGCGTCCTGGTAGGCGCTGGGATGCGGACCGTTCATGGTCACCAGCTTGCGGGTGTGCTGCGGGAAATAAGCCGCAAACCCCCAGGCAACGACAGAACCCCAGTCATGCCCGACGATATCGCTCCGCTCGATTCCCAGCGATTCTTGCAGGCGGCGAATATCGAGCGTCAGCCGCTCCACGGAATAGGGACCGGTCTTGCTGGAGCGGTTGTAGCCGCGCTGGTCCGGGACGATGACACGGTATCCCGCTTCCGCGAGCGCCGGCATTTGGAATCGCCAGCTGTACCAGAACTCCGGAAAGCCATGCAGCAACAACACGGGCGGCCCGCTCGGATCGCCCATCTCTTCGTAGCGCAGCGTAATGCCGTCGAAGGTAGCCTCCTTCGATACGCTGCCCGGGATCCACTCGCTCATGCCCGCCCCCTCCCGGCATTCGCCGACGCTTATTCCGAAAAGAAACTATCAAGGAAGCGGCGATGCAAAGGATAATTGTCCTTGTCGCCGATCTCCTGAAACTCCTTCAACAACTCCTTCTGGCGCTTGGACAGGTGCTTCGGGGTTTCCACCACCACCTTGACGATCTGATCGCCTTGTCCGTAACCGCGCAGATCGGGCATACCCATGCCGCGCAAGCGGAATTGCGTCCCCGTCTGCGTGCCCGCGGGCACCTTCAACTCCGCCTCGCCGGATAGCGTGGGCACACGGATGGTGTCGCCCAGCGCCGCCTGCGTGAAGTTGATGGGGACCTCGCAGACAATGGTGTTCCCCTCGCGCTTGAAGCGCTCATCAGGCTCCACCTGAATCGCGATATAGAGGTCGCCTCGGGGGCCGCCGTTGCGCCCCGGCTCTCCCTCGCCCGACACGCGCAACTGCGAACCATTGTCCACGCCCGCCGGAATATCCACGTTCAATTCACGCTGCTTGCGCACACGGCCAGAGCCGGCGCAACCGCCGCAGGGATTGCTGATTGTTTTGCCCGTGCCGCCGCACCGGGTGCAGGTGCGGGTGACGCTGAAGAAGCCATGGGCCGCGCGCACTTGTCCCGCCCCGCCGCATTCCGGGCAGGTCTGCGGCGTCGAGCCAGGCGCGGCGCCGCTGCCGTTGCAGTCGCCACAGGTCTCCTGCCGGTTAAAGCGCACCGTCTTGCTGGCGCCCTTGGCTGCCTCGCGCAGCGTGATGACGAGGCGCAACTCCAGGTCGTTACCGGGCTGGGCCGCCGACGCGCCCCGCCGCCCACCGCCGCGGCGGCCGCCCTGGTTGAAGAGCATGTCGAAGAAGTCGTCGAAGGGGGCCTCGAAGCCCTGCCCGCCAAAGCCACCGCCCCCGAAGGGATTGCCCTCGGCCGAACCAAACTTGTCGTACTGCGCTCGTTTCTCGGCGTTCTTCAGCACGTCATACGCGGCATTGATTTCCTTCAGCCGCGCCTCGGCGTCCTTGTCGCCCCCCGTCTTGTCCGGGTGGTACTTGTGCGCCAGCTTGAGATAGGCCTTGCGAATCTCCTCCTGGGAGGCCTCGCGAGACACCCCGAGAATTTCATACAGGTCTTTCGTCTGAGCCATCGGCATCCTTCCACACCTCCTGTGCCGGTTGCGCTACGCAATTTCGCACGGGGCAGAACACCCTATTGTAGGCAACGATTCCGTACCGCCGCAAAATGGTGCCCGAGCGCCAAGGCGGCGACTGCCCCGCAACCCAAGAAAACGATGGATAGCGTTGGATTTGGGACAGGGTGAGACGCTCAGGAACGACGATGACGAATCACCAGGTTCGCCCAAGTCTCGGGGCGATACCTATTGTTGAGCACGTTGGCGGTGAAGCGATGCATCCACCACGGCCGCCATTAACGCATGCCTCTCATCCAGACCCAAGAAGGCGGCGATCCGGCGGGCCGCTTGCTCGGGGTGCTTCAGCAGTTCTCCGTGCGACACGTCGAGCAAGCGGGCATCCGAGGCGGACGCGCTCCAGCGGCGCGCTGCTTCCAGACTTCTTTCGAAAAGCCCACGCAGCCGCTCATCCTCGTCTGGCGCGGGTGTGGGCAGGCCCTTTCGGGCCAGCATGGCGCGTTGCGAGTCGAGCACTTCCTCCATGCTTCTTTGAATGAAAAGCACGTCGCAAGGCAAATCGGATGGCAGATGCGGCAGCAGAGGAGCCACTACCTTGACGGCCTTGCCCCGCGCCATGGGAAGCCACGACGAATCGCGGTCCAGCCGCTTTACCGGGGCATACTCGTGGAATCCGCACGGATTGTCCTCATCGGCTGGCCGCGCGTCGTCCACCAGCAAAGGCACCCCGGCCGCATCCAACATCTGCATCAACAGCGACGTGCCGGAGCGCGGCAAGCCGGTGACAACGATCACCCGGCTCACGAGCCAAACCAGTATTCGTAGATGCTAAACGCCTTGCGGACGGGCCACCAGCCAGAAGGGTTTCACAACTTGTCCTTCTGGTTTGCCGCCATCTCCTCCTCGGTCGGAGTCGCCGTATCCAAGCCGTTCTCCGGAACCTCCAGCTTGGCGGTCCAGACAATGGCATTCAGCACGAGCTTGCGGAAATTGTCATCACGCCAGTTCTTGTGGAAGTGGCCGCCCGTGAAGCCAAAGCCCCGACCGCCATCGGGACGCTCGTAGGCCCAGGCCATGTGCTGCGGCTTGCCCAGCTTCACGGCCTCGCGCATGTGGGGGTTGCCGCTGTGCGGACCGTCTTCCCGTTCAAGGGTGGAAAGCGGAGGCAGGGCCGTGAGGATCGGGGTGACGTTCTCCATCTCCGGCACGAAGCGCATGTGGTAGTACCACTCGTCCTGCATGTCGAAAGGCGGCACGCCGCGCGTAATCGGATGATCGGGAAGCTCGGCGTACTTGGCCTTCCAGTGCGGATTCACCGACCAATGCGGCTCGAAGTAGCCCCCCATCCATTCGAGGAACTTGTCCCCCTCTTTGCCCTTGCGCGTCTCCACGGCGTAGTGGATGCAGACCAACCCAATCCCCTTCTTCATGAGCGCGTCCGTGAATTCCAGATGACGGTTGAGGATGTGCCCGGTGCCGCCGTCGCAATACACCACCAGCGAGGATATCCCCTCGAAGATGCTCTCGTCCTCGGGCCAGCGCCCCACCGAGACCACTGCGTCGATGGACGGCATCGCCTGCTCCAGCTTGTCCGCCAGCAGCATACAGCCCGCCACGTGCTCATGCTCTCCAAGCGGATGGCTGGGAGGACCCGCCAGGAACAGCACCTTCGTCTTCGCCTCTTCCGCAAGGGCCTGCCCCGCCAGCAGCATGCTAAAAGCCCCAGCCATCACCCAATTCACGATACGCATCGAATCTATCCTCCGTTCATGAACGCCCGAAATCGGAAGTCGCCAGTCTATCACTCGCGCCGATCTGCAATCACCCATTAAGCCGGCACGCTTCCTGTGCCCGATTGGACCAAGAGCCATCCGCGCAGGTTACGGACAGGTTTATTATTGACAGGGCTTGCGCAAAATCAAGAAACGTGCCACCATAGCGGCGGCATTCTGGGGCTGAATCACAAGAGACGGGAGGACGCGCATGCCTTCAACGCAAGCGCTTACGATGACAAAATGGGCGCTCGACCTGGCGAGCAAGCTCATCAAGGCCGACGTGCGGATGCACAACATCGGCGTGGTGAACAAGGACGACTCCATCATGTTTGTCGTCAACCATTTCACCCGCCTTGAGACCATGCTGCTACCGTACACCATCTACAAGAACACGGGCCTTGAGGTTTGGAGTCTCGCGTGGGGCGGTCTGTTCAAGGGGCGCATTGGGCAGTACCTGCGTTCGACGGGCACCATCGCGACCAACGATCCCGACCGCGACAAGGTTATCGTGAACTCCCTGCTGACCGGCGCGCATCCTTGGATTATTTTTCCGGAAGGGCGGCTGGTCAAGGACAAGAAAGTTATCAATCCGGAAGGCGAGTTCGAGGTCTATTCCGACGAGGGGCGCCGTCCACCCCACACCGGCGCCGCGGCGCTGGCGCTGCGCGCGGAGTTTTTCCGCCACAAGATTCAGTGTCTTCACGACCGGCCCGGCCAGCCGGGTCTTGCGGACGCGCTGGCGCAGTTCGGCCTGACCTCCGCCGAGGAGCTATTAAAGAAGCGCACCGTCATCATCCCGGTAAACATCACCTACTTCCCCATCCGCGCCAACGACAATTTCCTGCTGCGCATGGCCACCCAGTTCGCCAAGGACCTGAGCAAGCGCGCGCTCGAGGAATTGTCCGTCGAGGGCACGGTGCTGTCAGAAGACACCGACATCGACATCACCCTGGGCACGCCAATCGACGTCAAGGAATACCTGCATCATCCGCAGTACGCGGAGGTGATGGCCTGCGGCCTGAACGACCTGAACGCGCTGGAAGACGATGCGGCCTCCCGCTTCAATGACGCCGCCCGCTCGCTCATGCGGGACTATATGCACGCCATCTACCAGCTGACGTCGGTCAACTACGACCACCTGTTCAGCACGATCATCCGTTTTCAGGATGCACGCACCTTCACCGAGCGCGCCTACCGGAACCGCGTTTTCCTGTGCGCCCACAAGCTGGCCAAGGAGAAGCGTTTCAAGCTGCATCAGTTGATGCGTGACACCTACTACGACATGGTGTACGAAGACCACAGCCAGAAGTTCCACAACTTCATGGCGTTATGCATCAAGGAAGGCGTCATTCGCCGGGAGGGCGAAACCTACATCCGCAATTTCGCCCTGCCGCAAAAGGATGTTCCCTTCCACTCCGCCCGCTGGGAGGAGATGAGCAAGGTCATCGCAAACGAGATTGAGCCCTTGGGCGATCTCGTCGAAGACATCCGGCAAATCACCCGCATGCCACGCTTCCTGTTATCCAAGCGCATCCGCGATATCTTCGAGCAGGAAGACCAGGATATCTTCGAGAGCGACTACGCGAAGTTTTACAGCGCTGAACACAGCAAGGGGCCAGACGTGGGACGACCCTTCCTGTTGAAACCCATGAAGGCCAAGGGTGGCGTGGTGCTGGCGCATGGCTACATGGCCGCGCCGCTGGAAGTGCGGGAATTCGCTGAATATCTCTACCACGAAGGCTACGCGGTGTATGGCATCCGGCTCGCCGGACATGGCACCTCCCCGGAAGACCTCGCGCAACGGCGATGGAAGGAGTGGTACGAGTCCTTCAACCGGGGCTATGCCATCATCAAGAGCCTTACCGACAACATCATTCTCGGCGGTTTCAGCACGGGAGGCTGCATGGCCCTCATCGGGGCCGCCAGAAAGATGAACAAGATACAGGCTGTGTTCTCTGTTTGTGCCCCACTTCAGGTACGCAGTTACGGCTTCCGTCTGGCCCCCTCGGTGGTGAGCCTGAATAACCTGTTGCGCGGCATGGGCCGAAGCAGCTCGATGTGGGAATACGTCACGAACGAGCCGGAGAACGCCCACATCAACTATTCGCGCAACCCCATGAATGGGTTAAACGAACTGGCGCAGGTCATCAGTGAGATGGAGCGCTCCCTTCCGAACATCAAGGTGCCCGCACTGGTGGTGCAGGCGTCGAAGGATCCCACCGTAAACCCTGCCAGCGCGCAGCAAATATTCGACCGGCTTGGCAGCCAGCACAAGAAACTGGTGCTTTTCGAGCGGGAACGGCACGGGATTATCAATGGCATCGGGCGTGAGGATGTGTTCGACGAGGTGGCCCATTTCCTGGAGCGGGCGCCGAAACATGCCACCGTGGAAATGCTGGACACCGTGGACGAGGTGCAGGCCGCGATATAGGCAAATCAGGTAAACCTTTGACACCTGCCGGAACACTGTGCTACTTTCCGCCGGGGACCATGGGGTCATTGTGGCTAAGCTAAGGGATGGCATAATGATACGCAGAGCCTTGCTGATTCTTGCCGCCGCTGCCGCGGCTTGGGGGAGCTTCACGCCAGAAGCTGCGGCGTGGGGTGATCGCGCCAAGCGCAGCATCGCGGTCATGGCGCTTCAGGTGGTGAAGCAGGAGTATCCGAACGCCTTCCAGAGTTCGGAGACCAGCTACGAGAACGACGTGGTTGCGGGCATCACTGCCGGCGCGGACGCCCTTACCGACTCTTTCGCCATGGGCAGCGACGAGGCCATCATCCGTAGCATTGGCACCGAGATCGAGTTATTGCGCCAAGTGCGCCAATACGGGACCGGCTCCTACTTTGCCTACCGCATGGGCGCGCTTGCCGGAGTCATTGCCGACCTTAACTTGCCGTACGGTATTCCCCGTTCCTCGGAGGAGGAGGCTTTGTCACGCCAGATTAAAGAGGACATTGATGCAGCGCTCGCGACATACAGGTACGTCCCGACGCAGCGATCACGCGAATTCGTTCGGGAACCCTCGCAATTCTTCGCGCGCCGTCGCACTTTCCTCAAGGACGACCTGCGCATCATTGCCCAGGACTACAAGCTCGGACGCGGTTATGACGGCTTTCTGAAGGACGGCGGACCGGCCTACTTCTCGCGCTGCGTGGACGCCATCGCTGACGTGTGGCACACCATTCTCCGGGAAGAGTCTGACCCGAGCCAAGGTTCCGCGTCCCGCCGTATGTTGACCTGGTATTTTGTGGACGAGATTGGCTACCTGCTCGGTGAGAAGCGCAACCTGGCGGCGACCGACCGACCCTATGAGATTTTCCAGCAAGTGAACCCCAATCTCGCGGAGCCTTTCGAGCGTATTGGCGATGACTTCTACCAGCTTGGCAGCGAGATCGGCGTAAAGCGCGCGGTTCGCGAATGGCGTGTGGCGCACAACATGGGCGGCGATACCCGCAACCGCGTGGCATCCAAGCTTTCCAAGCACTTCCTTGAGGAAGGACGTGCCTTCTTTGCCCGCACGCAGGAACCCGGCGCGAGCGAGGGGGACTACACCAGCGCGTTGCGTTCCTTCGAACAGGCGCTTGAATTCAACCGCACCAGCGACGAAGCCGCCGACCTTATCCAGAAGACGAACGTGGCCATTCAGGAACGCAACGAGCGTTTCCAGACGACGGTCGAGTTCATCTCGAAGGCCGAGCAAATCCGCGAGAAGGCGGACAACATGAAGAACAGCGAGGACTTTGGCAACGCGATCCAGACGTATCGCTCGGCCATCATCCCGTACGAAGCGGTGAGCGAAGAGTTCCAAGACCAGTACAAGCAGGCGCAGGACGCCATCAGTGCGATCCGCAATGAGATTGCCTCGGTGCTGAACCGGGTGCTCAGCCAGGCCAGCGACTTGATTGAGGAAGGCGACCGCGACATCGAGGAGTTCAAGTTCGAGGACGGCATCGCCAAGTATGAACGTGTGCCGACCGTGCTGGCGATTGTTTCCGACGAAGAAACCAGCACCATGGTGGATCGCCGGAATGAACTGCTGAACCTCGCCACGCAGAAGGTGGACGACGCCAAGCGGCAGAAGATTCAGTACGAGGAAACCAACAAGCCGGGCGGCAACGTGCCCCAGTTTGGCCCCGGTGCCCAGCGCCCCGCGGGCGCGCCCGCTGCCGGCGGCGCACCCGCCGCTCCGCCCGCTGGCGGGGTTCCGCAATTCGGGCAGTAACCGAAAAGCATTTAGCGCTAAGCTCCCCGAGCCTTGATGGTTCGGGGAGTTTTTTTTCAGTCCCGCAGTCGCAAGGCTTCTTCGTGGTAAGCCTGGTAATCGGGAATACCATCCTCCCCCACGCTGAATACCCGAACCATGAACTCAAGCGTCATGGGTTCTGCCTCCGGCAGGGGCGTGCGTTCAGGAGGGGCCTGCGCATCGTTGGGAGCCGTCATGGACTTTCGACCGAAGGGGTTGGCGACCAACAAGCCATAGTCGCGGGTATGAAACCAGGATGGACGAAAATTATCTGGACCGGGAATGAGCATGACGCCGGTCCATCGGCCGTCAGCCTTTCCTGCGGCGGCGCACCATGAGGCCGGCTTGCCCCAGGTTCCAGCTTCGTCGCGTCCTCCGTGACTGGCCGTAATGATGCCCCGCCGCTGCTTCACCGTCAGCGGCGTATCCAGGCGTATGCCGAAGCCCATTTCCTCCTGGTCTCCGAAGGCCACACCAGGCGCGCTAGCCTT
Source organism: Candidatus Hydrogenedentota bacterium (assembly GCA_046047315.1). Taxonomy (GTDB): domain Bacteria; phylum Hydrogenedentota; class Hydrogenedentia; order Hydrogenedentales; family JAEUWI01; genus WGMK01. The sequence goes on from JBJOID010000066.1 coordinate 12,057, forward strand.
GATGTCGCTGACGCTGCGTATAAGGTAGCCGTCCTCGGCGGGTGTGATGGTGTAAGCACAGCGCTCTTCCGCCAAGAGGCGCGGGGGCGACTCCCTCGTCTCGTAAAGATTCCGCACTGCAAAGCGGAGGCTTGCACCTTCAACCACCGGGAGCACCTCGAATCTTTCGTGACGCACCCGCGCCTTCAATCTCCAGAAGTCCGCCCCGCCGAGATCACCGAAGGAAAGCCACAGACCCGGGTGAAAAGTCGCATGGTCCACATTGCCCGCGTCGGCCACCGGGTCTGGAGGATTGCGCCGCGTGACCCGGGTTCCATCCGGAGCCTTCAAGTTGCAGAAGTAAGGCCTGGAGATTTCGGCGTCATCCCAGACATAGGTGGCGATGCGCTGCTGTCCAAGGGAAATCGACAGCCGCCCCGCCTGCGTATCAAAGGATAGCTCTTGGCTGTCGACAGGAACGGCGACAAACACAACGGCGGACACGACGGACAGCATTCGCAACATGGCACGCACTCCTAGAGCCAGCATACACCAGCTCCCTTCGAGACGGGGAGAGGAACCAGTCGCCTTGCTACCTAACTGCCGGGTCCGTAGAATTCCCGGAATTCTGTTGCCAACCGTCTACACGAGACTTCTCCTCCATGTCCGTTCGTCCGATAGCCCTGCCTCCCCGTTTGGCCGCCGTGGCGCTTGCGCTGCTGGCGGTGGCGGGCGGCATCTGGGCGACTCGCCTCACCACGGACAACCGGCTCGACCGGATGCTATCCGAACATGGCGAGGAAGCAGAGCGATACCGCGAGTTTCTCGAACATTACGGCAGTGACGAATTCATCATCGCG
>JBJOID010000067.1:0-11621 GCA_046047315.1 Candidatus Hydrogenedentota bacterium
CGAACATGGATGGACCGGCAAGACGGTCGTCATGTACATCGGGACCCATGGGCTGTCACACGGACTGACCACGATTCTCGACACGGCGGATCTGTTGCAGCCCCGAAAGGACATTCACTTCGTTTTCGTCGGAGCGGGCGCGGAGCGGGAGAAGCTGATGCAGCGGGCCGAAAGCCTGTACCTGAAAAACGTGACCTTTCTTCCCATGCAACAGAAAAGCGACATGCCGCGTTTCTACGCAGCAGCCGACATCTGCCTGGTGCCCCTGAAGAAGCGAAAGGTCTTTCTCTTCAACATCCCCTCCAAGATGTTCGAGATCATGGCCTGCGCCCGCCCCATCGTTCTTGGCGCAAGGGGGCAGGCGCAAAAGCTGCTCGATGAAGCGGGCGCGGGCATCGCCGTGGAGCCGGAGAACCCACAGGATTACGCCGACGCAATCCTGCAACTTGCCGACGATCCCACGCTGCGCGAGCGTTACGGGGAGCAGGGACGCCGCCATGCCGTGGAGCACTACTCGCGCGCCACGAAGGCGGCCGACTTCATTCGCATCCTCGAAGCAGTCGCGAATCCGCAACACTGAGCGCGCCGCGAGGTTCACATGGCCCCGCCTGCTCGGGTACACTGGCAGGAAATTAAATGCCGAGAGGGACCACCGTGAATCGCATCCGACTCCTGCTGCCGCCGCTCTGCCTTGCCCTGCTGGCGAGCGGTTGTGCCACGACCAAGCTGCCGCTGCTGCCGATTTCTGTCCCTCTTCCCCGCATCAACTTTCTCGGGGGCGAAGAGCGCGACTATTCCCGCAAGGACCGAGATGAGGCCGCCCGGCGGCTGATGGCCCACTTGCGCCAGGAATTTCCGCTCGCCGATCGCAAGGGCATCGCATGGGACTCACTCGAAGGGCATTTGCTCGCCCGCGTCGCGGAGAGCGATGAGGACAGCGTCTTCTACTATGCTCTGCGCGATCTTGCCGCTTCGCTTCGCGACGCGAACGTCAGCCTGAGCGAGAGTCCCAAACTACTCTCCGAGCAGTTTGCCGGGGGCTACGGCCTCAGCCTGACCGCGACCGACGACGGCAGGGTTTTCGTGACGGAGGTGGCCGAGGGTGGCCCGGCGGAAAAGGCCGGCGTGCTCCCCATGGCGGAAGTGATTTATTGGAACGGCGAGCCGGTTCTCGACACCGTGGCGAAAGCTCCAGTGCTCTGGGGCGGACAGCCCGCAGCGACGGAGGCCCGGGCATTCACCCGGAAGCTGTCTGGAATCACGCGCGCACCTTTCGACACCAGGGCAACCGTCACTTACCGCAACCCCGGTGATGTCCAAAAGGATGCCGCCATCACCGCGACCAAAGAGACTTGGTCGGCCTTGCAGGCCGAGTCCATGCTCCCCTCCGTGACCCTCGACATGAGAACCATCCTGTCGTCAAAGACGCTGGATGGAGGCGTTGGATACATTCGTGTGGACCTCTTCGCGCCGAACATGACGACCCCCTTCCCCGCGCGCGCCTTCCGAAGCGCGCTGGCGGGATTCGTGGACAGCGGGGCGCCCGCGCTCATTCTCGATCTCCGGGGCACCTCGGCGGGACTCGACGAGTTCGCCGCAGAATTCGCCGCGCACTTCCTGAGCGAAGCCCGTCCCTATCGCGAGCTTGAGGTATACAACGACAAGACGGAAGCCTTTGAGCGAGACCCTGCCAGTGCGCTCAGCGTGACCCCCGCAGAGCCAATGGCCCCGCGCACCTATCTGCTCGTCGATGGACAGACCGCGCGCGCGGCGGAGACCTTCGCGTGGACGCTCCAGCAGGCCGGCGCCGCCGTGGTCGTGGGCGAAAGCAAGACACGCGGCGTGACCAACGTGCCCGACCGGACGGTGAAGCTGCCGGGCGGACACACCTTCACCTATCCCATCGGCCGGTGGATTGCGCCCGACGGCACCACCCCGGTCGAGCCGGACGCCGTGGGCGAAGGCGGCGTGACGCCGGATATCAAGATTCCTGTCACCGAGGAATCCCTTCGCAGCTCGGTGCTGGAAAAGCGGGACACCGCCTTGGAGTACCTTCAATCCCACATTGCGCGGCAACAGCCCCAATGAAACATTCTGAATCGCCGGGGTATATAGCCTGCGCAGGGCCGTATAACGGAGTTGATGCCATGAATATTCAATCGCGTCTCATCCTTTTGGTTGTAACCATGTTTGCCCTGGCCAGCCCCGGCATGGCCTTCGCGGTGGACGCGGAGCCTCGCTCGCTGCTCATCAACACTCTCAACAGCGTGGCTGTGGTGGAGCTCAGCCATCAGGGCCAGCCCCTGGCGCAGGGAGACATCAGGGGCTCGAAGTTGATGGTGGACGACAGCAACTACGCCCGGATGATCAGTGTCACCCCAATCGAGGGCGGCGTCCGCGTGACCCCCACGCCCGCGATGGAAGTGGGCACCTACATGCTCGTCATCGAGACCAGCAAGGGCCCGGCCTATGTCACCATCAACGCCCCATTGACCGGGGAGACCGGCATTCTCGAGGAGCGCACCCAGGCGCTGGGCGGCGCGCGCGATGAGGCCATGCGGGACATTGGCCTCGCCACCGAGCTGCCGCGCGGACAGGTTCAATTCAAGCTCCCCCCCCGATATCTGGTGGGGCAAGCCCTTCGGCTCTCCGCGCCGGCCGCGCCGGGCGTGCGTTACCGTTGGAGCGTCAATGGACAGCCGGTCTCGGAGGACATGGAATTCGTCTACGTGTTTCCCGCCGAGGGTGACTACACGGTGCTGCTGGAACAAGGGGGCGGCAACAGCGCCTGGACCAAGTCTTCCGAGTCCACCACGATGGTAGAGGAACCCCCGGCTACCTCCTTCACCGCCAAGGCGGGCCAGCGCGTCACCTTCTCCGCGCCCGACGGATACGCCTCCTACGCGTGGACGCTCGACGGAAAGGCCATGGGCAGCAGCCGAACGCTCGGCCTGGCTTTCCCCCAGCCGGGGAAATACGTCCTGCTATGCCGGTGTGAGGGCCAGCCCGAAGCCGCTCCCGGAAGCTTCCATACCGTGCGCTACGAGATCACGGTGCCTTGACCGCGGGCAGGAAGGAATCGACGTAGATTTCCTGAAGGCTGACTCCGCCGAGAAACACCTTGCGCTGCATCAGCTTCACGAACTCGGGAGCGCCGCAAAGGTAGGCCCGGAATCCCTTCAGGGAAGGAAGAAGCTCCGTCAGCAGGGCATCCAACGCCCCGACACGTCCTCCCTCGGGCTCCTCGCCGTCGAGCGCGCACCCCAGGTAATTGAAGCCCGGGTGACGGTTTCCCATTACCCGCAACGTTTCGTGGAGATACAGACCGCCAGCCCGGAGGCTTCCATGCAAGAGGTGGATGGGCCCCTCGTGACCGCTCGCCAGGGCGTCGCGCGCAATGCCGTACAACGGCGCAAGGCCGGTACCGGTGCCGCAAAGCAGCAAGGGCTGCATCTTGTCTTCAGAAGCGTAGAAACAGTTCCCGCTGGGACCCTGCACCTGTATCGCCACACCGGGCGCGGCGCGTTCCGTCAGCCAGTTGCTCATCGCGCCCCCGGGGATGAGGGCAATCTGGAACAACAGATGCTCATCCAGACCCGGCACGCTCGCGAGGGAATAGCTCCGCGCCACGCCATCTTCTTGTATCAAGGTGGCGTATTGTCCCGCCCGGTACTCGAAGCCCTGCGGATGGCGGACCCCCAGCTCGATGACGACGTCGTTGAGACGGCGAAGACTCACGATCTCGGTATCCCAGCGCGCCACCCCCTCGGCGGGAAGCTCAACCTCCAAATCGCCCGTGGGCACACAGCGGCATGCAAGGAAATACCCCTGCGCGCGGAGGGTGGACTTGAGGCCCTGCTGCGATTCTTCGGGCGGAGCGCCTTCGCGCGCCCGCATCAGGCACGTCTGGCAAACCCCGCTGCGACAGGCGCTCGGCACCGGGCGCCCGCCACGCTCAAGGACTTCAAGCAGGGATTCCCCATCGCGGGGGACGAAGGTCTCCCCTTGGAATAGAATGCTCGCCACGGCGATTAGCGATCGAGCACGTCGTTGCGCGTGGTTTCCACGAGCGACAGCACGTCGTCAATATCGGTCTGCGGCACGCCCAGTTCGCCAAGCGCCTTGGCCAGATTCTCCGCAACCGCGTCGAAATGTGTGTCGTTCAGCCCCTTTTCCACCAAGTGCTTGTGGGCCGCGCGCATGTCCATGCCCGTGTAACCGTGCGGGCCGCCAAAGGCCATCGTCATGAAGGCTTTCTGCTTGGCCGCCTGACGCTCCATGTCCACGTTGTCGAACCAGTAGTTGATACGGTCGTCGGTCAGCACGTGGCGATAGAACACATCCACCGCCGCATTCACCGCCGTCTCTCCGCCCAGTCGTTCGTAAAGATTGCTCATGATCAGGTTCCTCCGGGTTGCGCTTGCCTCAAGCGTTAAAGATGTATTCATTATACCTCTTTTAGGCACCGAGTCAAACCGGCAGAGAAAGCGGTATACTCGAAGCGCTGCTGCCAACAGGAAAGCGCTGGACCATGCAACTCACCCAATTCACCGACTACAGCCTGCGACTGCTTATCTACCTCGCGCTCTCCCCCGAGGGCGCAACCATTTCCGAGGTCGCGGAACGCTTCGGCATTTCACGCAATCATCTGACGCGCATCGCCCATGACTTGGGCCGCAAAGGCTGGATCGTCACCACGCGCGGCCGGGGCGGCGGACTCAAGCTGGCGCGACCCGCCGCGGAGATCAACATCGGGAAAGTGGTGCAAAGCGTGGAACCGAATTTTCACATCGTGGAATGTTTCGATCGTGACCACAACGCCTGTGTAATCACCGGTGCCTGTGCGCTCAAGGGGGCGCTCCATGCCGCCACCCGCGCCTTCTTCGATGAGCTCGAACGCCACACCCTGGCCGATGTCATAGCCAACCAGCAGCCCCTGCGGCTCAGCCTGCAAATGAAGCCCGGCGGTTAAAATTGTGACGGCGTAATATAACACTTGCATTTTTGTGCAACGTGTGGCACAATCGAGTCGTGCAATGGTTGCACACTCTTCGGAGTGTGTGGTTACTAGACTTCGATCCCGTTCCCGTCCCTGACCCGATGGCTTGCCCGACAAGCCGCTTGTTCGCTCCGGATTGGCCGATGTTCGATGCTGATGGCCACTCTCCAAAACGTTTCCGGAAAGGAACAAGCAATGAACATCTATGTCGGCAACCTCTCTTTCAACACCAACGACAACGACCTGCGCTCTACCTTTGAGCAGTTCGGCAACGTGGACAGCGCCCGCGTGGCGACGGATCGTGAATCCGGCCGCTCGCGCGGCTTCGGCTTCGTCGAAATGTCCAACGATTCCGAGGCCCGCAAGGCCATCGAAGGCACCAACGGCCGCGACCTTCAGGGCCGCACGCTGAACGTGAACGAAGCCCGCCCGCGCGAAGAGCGCAAGCCGAGCTACTCGCGCTACTAGTCCGCGTATCTGTTCCATCCCAACGCGGCGTTCGCCCTCATGGCGAACGCCGCGTTTCTTGTTGGCCCAGGCACGGGCGGAAATGCGGCATCCACTCTGGCTACAATGCCGCTTCGATAGACGGACTTGGAGAGCAAAGATGACGAAAAAAATCGTCGTGACTGGGGCGGGTGGATTCGTTGCGGGAAGCGTGCTGAAGCAGGCGCCTCCCGGCGTGGAACTGCATGCGCTGACGCGCGGCGACGCCGTGGCGGAACTTCCGGGGGTCACCTGGCACCACGCCAACCCGCTCGACCGGGGCGGTTATGAGTACCAGATCGAGCAGCTCGCGCCCGACGCCATCATCCACACGGCGGCGAATCCAAACATTGATTATTGCCAGGCCAACCAGGATGAGGCGCTCGAAGTGAACGCCCGCCTGACGCACCGCATGGCGGAACTGGCGACCCGCCTCGGGGCGCGACTCGTGTATTGCTCGACGGACAACGTGTTCGACGGCATGCGCGGAGAATACACGGAAGACGACCCTCCCGCGCCGGTGAATTTCTACGGTGCCACCAAGGTGGAAGGGGAAAAGCATGTGCTCGCCATGCCGCGCGGTGGCGTGGTTGCCCGCGTGGCCATCGTCATGGGCCTCCCCGTGCTGGGCGTCGGCAACTCCTTCCTGTCGCGCATGATTCCAGTGCTGGAGCGCGGCGAGCGCCTGGGCGTGCCCCCCCTGGAAATACGCACCCCGGTCGACGTGGCCACCCTGGGCCTTCAGTTGTTGGAGCTCGCGGACAACGACTTCACCGGAATCATCCACCTCTCGGGCGACGACATCCTGAACCGCTGCGAAATGGTAAAGCGCCTGGCCGCCGGGCTGGGACTCGACCCGGAACTCGTCTACCCCAACGACCCCACCGAGATCCCCGGCCGCGCCGAGCGTCCGGTCAATGCCGGTCTGCTGAACCGCCTCGCCCACCGCGTGCTGCGCCATCAGCCCTGCGGCCTGGAAGAAGGCCTGCGGCGAGTGCTTGCCCTCGCGCCGCCGCTCAACGAGCAACGGGAAGCCTGAGCGCCATGGCAAAAATCACGCTGGACCTGCACGACATTTACAACAAGAGCCACCATATCGAGGCGGAGCTGAACCGCGTGATCGACGACGCCGTGCGCAAGCGCATACCCACGGTCGAGATCATCCCGGGCAAGGGCTCCGGGCAGCTCAAGAAGCGCGTGCTTAAATTCTTGCAGCAACCCGAGATCAAGCGTCAGTATCACCGGGTGGAAAAAGACGACAAGAACTTCGGGCGGATATTCGTTCACTTTCGGCATGTTTGACACAGCGCCAGCGAGCGCGGGGAATTGATTCATGAGAGCAGGCGTCGCGGTAGTCTTGGTGCTGGCCCTTCAGGCGGTTGTCCTGGCGGGGTATCTCTTCTTCAACGCGGAACAGGCCAAGCCGGTGCCCGTGGGCAAGCTCACGCCCGCCCCCGAAGGAGAAGGGTGGATCGATCTGCTCGACGCGGAACATGCCCCCCGCTGGAAGAACGCCAGCGACGACGCGGACATCTTCGAGATTAAGGACGGGATGCTGCACATCTTCGGCGTCACCGTGACCCCGCTTCGCTACGTCACCTATGGCGACGAAATGCTCGGTGACTTTGACCTGCATATCGAATACATGCTGGCCCCCCGCGCCAACAGCGGCATCTTCATTCGCAAGCAGCCCAACGACGACGTGATGCGCGGATTCGAAATCCAGGTGCTGGACGATTTCGGCAAGGCCCCCACGCGCAATACCAGCGGCGCGCTCTACGACGTGGTCACCCCCATGTTCAACATGTCGCAGCCCGCCGGAAAATGGAACAGCTACGACATCGCCGTGCGGGGCACCGAGGTCGTCGTCTACATGAACGGATGGCTGGTGCTCTACGCCGACCTGAAGATGATGGAGACGCCGCTGGGAAAATTCGATTACGCCTTCAAGGACCTGCCGCTTACCGGGCTGCTCGCCCTGCAGGACCATGGCGGGGAAGCGTGGTACCGCAACATCCGCATCAAGCCCTTCAAGCGCTCGGCCGCCGCGGCGCCGGCGCTGGCCCCCGCTCCCGCCCAGCCGGATTCAGCGGCTGCGGGCGGAGCGGTTGACGGGACGGGCGAATAGTTCCGTCACCTTTGCGGTGAGCGACTCGATGGTGAAGGGCTTCTGAAGGAAATCGTCGAAGCCGTACTCCTCGAGTTCGGCAGCTTCGTCTTCGTCAATAAAACCCGATATGCCCAGTATACGGGTATTACGGGTCTCCGGGCGGCTCTTCACCCGTTCACTCACCATGCGGCCATCCATGTCGCTCAGTTGAATGTCGAGAATGATCAACTGCGGATTGTGCTCCACCACGATCGCGCCGGCGTCGAAGCCGGTGGAGGCGGTGTGAATCACAAACTCATCGACCTTGGCCAAAGCCTCCGGAATCACGTCGAGATAGTAGGGATCGTCGTCAACCACCAAGACCTTGCGCTGCCCCTCTTCGAGACGCTCCATCGGGATACCGTGGGTCAACATGAACTTGCGTAGCGCATCGTAAGGGATGCGGCGATCCCCCCCCGGCCCAAGCCGGTACCCGTCTATCTGGTTCAAATCGAACCAGCGCGACACTGTATCCGCAGAAACCCCACAGATCGCGGCGACTTCACCCGTGGTAAACACCCGGTTTTTCATACAGATTACTCCAAACGTCGGAGATGAATGTGCGAAATGTAACAGATAGAAACCCACGATTCAATAAAAACTGGTAAGTGTGGGGTGGTATCCCAAGGGAAGAAAGTGTTATCCTTCTGTGTTCCAACCGGTGTAAGCCCTTGCGGGACAGAATGATGCTTGTGGCATCCCGTGGCCTTTAGGCTTCGGACTTTTGGGAATGGCAGGATGGGCACCATCACACAACAGGTGAAACCAGCGGTGGCGGATCTTTCGAATCCGCCGGGGCCGCTGCGCCGTGTCCGCGAGCAGTTCCCCATTTTCGACCGCAAGGTGCATGATGTTCCCCTGATTTACCTCGACACCGCCGCGACCAGCCAAAAGCCGGAGCGGGTGATCAACCGCCTCGCCAAGTTCTACCGGAACGAGTACGGCACGGTCCGCCGGGGCAGCTATCTGCTTTGCCAGCAATCCACCGCCATGTATGAATGCGCCCGCAAGAAGGTGGCCGCCTTTGTGAATGCCGCCTCGCCCGAGGAGATTATCTTTCTGCGGGGGGTGACGGAAGCCATCAACCTGGTGGCGGTCAGCTTCTCGCGAGGACTGCTCAACCCCGGCGACGAAATTATCGTGAGCGCCATGGAGCACCACGCGAATATCGTGCCGTGGCAGTTGGTGCAACAGCAGTGCGGCGCGGCGCTCAAGGTCATTCCCATGAACGACCGGGGCGAGCTGCTGCTCGACGAGTACGAGCGCTTGCTGTCGCCGCGCACCCGCATCGTGGCGGTGAACCACGTGGCCAATTCGCTGGGCACGATCAACCCCATCGCCCTCATGGCGGAGATGGCCCACCGGGTTGGCGCGGCGATACTGGTGGATGGCGCGCAGGCGGCGCCGCACCTGCCCATCGACGTGCAGGCCCTCGACTGCGACTTTTACGCCGTATCCGGCCACAAGATGTACGGGCCGTCGGGCGCGGGTTTCCTATACGGCAAACGCGAATGGCTCGAACGGATGCCCCCCTTCCTCGGCGGCGGTGAGATGATCGACCGTGTGTCCTTCGAGGAAACCACCTTCGAGGAGCCGCCCTATCGTTTCGAGGCGGGCACGCCCCCGATTGCCGAAGTGATCGGCCTCGGCGAGGCGATTGATTTTCTGTGCGAACTGGGCATGGACAACGTGCAGGCCTGGGACGAGGCCCTGCTCGCCCACGCCACGGCGCGCCTGCGCGAGGTTCGCGGCATGCGGATCATCGGCGAGGCCGAGGAAAAGTCGGGCCTGATTGCCTTCACCATTGACGGCCTGCACCCCTTTGACATCGCGGCGATTCTCGACCGGCGCGGCATTGCGGTGCGTGCCGGACACCACTGCGCTCAGCCCGTGATGCGCCGCTTCGACGTGCCGGCCACCGTGCGCGCCTCCTTCGGCGTGTACACCACTCCCGAGGATGTCGACGCGCTCATCGATGGCCTGTTGCTCGCGCGCGACATGCTGGCCTGAAAGTGATCCCCGGCTTGGCTGCAACATCCATCGCAGAATTACAGGACGCCATCGTCGAACGCTTCAACGCGATTGGCGACTGGGAAAGCCGTTATCGCGCCATCATCGAGCTGGGCAAGCAACTGCCGCCCCTGCCCGAGGAACTGCGCGTGGACGGCAACAAGGTGAAGGGCTGCCAGAGCCAGGTGTGGCTCTGCCCGAAGGTGGACGACGGCGCGCTCATTTTCCAGGCCGACAGCGACGCCGCCATCGTGAAGGGGCTCGTGGCCCTGTTGCTCGACGTGTACAACGGGCACAGCCCGGCGGAAATACTCGCGGCGGATGAATCGTTTATCGACCGCATAGGCCTTATCGAGCATCTGTCGCAGACGCGCTCGAACGGCCTGTCCGCCATGATCAAGCAAATCAAATACTATGCGCTGGCGTATGACGCCATCCTGAAACGGGCGGGAGCCTGAGCGGCTTCCCGCCTCCATCGCCCCCGCCCCGCCAGCGGCCGCGACGGGCAGCAACCGGAACAAAGGCAGAGACGAAATGACCGAAACCACCACCCTTCCCGACATGCAGCACTCCCGCGACACCCGGGGCATTGGCCTCTGGAAAGTGGGCGTGCGCCAGGTGGAAATTCCCCTGCGCGTGCAGCAGCGCGACGGCCAGGTGCAGACCGTGAACGCCATGACCTCCATGGGCGTCGACTGCGCCGAGGCCTCCAAGGGCGTGAACATGTCCCGCTTCATGGTGCAGCTCGCCCAGTGGAGCCAGGAGCACGTCTTCGGGAACGACCTCAAGTCCTTCCTGCACGACATGCGCGAACTGCTCGAGGCCGAGTCCGCCCACTGCGAACTCTCCTTCCGCTACTTCATCACCAAGGCGGCCCCCGTCACCGGACTCACCGCCCCCATGGCCATCACCGCTTCCTTCGACGGCAGCCTCATTCCCGACGGCGAGGGCGGCGAGACCTACAAGCTCATCGTCGGCGTCGAGATTCCCATCGCCAACTGCTGCCCCTGCAGCAAGGCCATCTCGGAATATGGCGCCCACAACCAGCGCACCTTCCTGCGCGCCAAGACCATCGTGGACGTGACCCCCGGATGCAAGAAGGTGTGGATTGAAGAGCTCGTCGAAAAGCTCGAAGGCGCCGCCTCCTGCCCCGTCTTCCCCGTGCTAAAGCGCCAGGACGAAAAGTGGGTGACCGAGAAGCAATACGACAACCCCAAGTTCGTCGAAGACGTCATCCGCGACGCCACCCTCATCCTCCGCACCATCCCCGAAGTGCGCGGCTTCAGCCTCGAAGTCGAAGCCCTCGAAAGCATCCACGGCCACAACGCCTGGGCCGCCCACAAGGAAAACTTCGACTGATTCCCATCGCGCCCCCACGCGGCATTACAACAGCACCCCTCGAATCAAGAGCACAGCAGCAACCTGCTGTGCTCTTTTCTTTGCCGAATCACCATCGTGAAAACAGACTAGGACTCCATTTGCCGCTCGTTCCCAAGTTGTACTTGGGAACGCACTTGCCGGGCAGTTGCACTGCCCTCCCCTACCCCTCTGGCAACTCATCAATCTGAAATGGACCACTACCCGGTTCAAGATAGTGACTGGCCGAGGAGTAGCGCCAATGCTCGGGCGCAGCGCCCCAACCCTTCCGCACGGGATTCTCGTGGATATACGTGATCTTCTGGCGAAGCATTGCAGCCCCCTGAATCAGTTGCGGGTGGAAGCCTTCTTGCCAAATCTGATGACTGCTTTCTTGTTTGTGCTTCTTCCGGTAATAGGCAAACTGGTTTAGCAGCCAGTCCCTGCCGGAAGACTCGGCAGCCTCCAAGATACGCGAGGCCGTGTGCCGCTTGAAGTCTCGAATGATCTCTCCAAGTCTCGGCGACTCCGCGACCAAATGCAGGTGGTTGTCCATCAGCACATAGGCGTACAGCTTCATCCCCTTGGCGGAGCGGCAATAGGCAAGAGAATCAAGCACCG
>JBJOID010000068.1:0-13637 GCA_046047315.1 Candidatus Hydrogenedentota bacterium
TCTGGGCTGACGCGCGCATACACGTCGCAATCGTTCACACGCCGCTTCAGCTCCTCATCGTCCATCGTGTCCAGGTCCTGCCCGGTCAACACGGTCGTCCCATCACCGATGCCAAGCCGCGCTCCAATCACGCTGGCCGTGAGCGCATAGTCGCCGGTGATCATCTTGACGCGTATGCCCGCCTCCTGACATTGGCGCACGGCGGCGATGGCCTCGTCGCGGGGGGGATCGATGATACCGAAGAGGCCAAGCATGCGCAGGCCGCCGGCAACATCGTTGAAGGCCAACTCGACATGCTCCACCGGCACGGGCCTTACCGCGACGGCCAGCACACGCTCGCCCATGCGGGCCAGCGATTCGATCTCGCGCTTCCAGTAATCCAGGTCCAGGGGTTCCGCGGCAGCCGCACCGCCCTGCTGCGAACACATTTCAAGCACGCGCTCCGGCGCGCCCTTCATATAGATCAAGGCCTCACCCGAATGGCTGTGGTGCAGGCTCGCCATGTAGCGGTGTTCGGATTCAAAGGGGATGGCATCGGTCCGCGGCCATGCCCCGTGTTCCTCCTGCGGCGCCAGGCCCGCCTTCAGCGCCGCCGTGACGAGCGCTCCCTCGGTGGGATCGCCCTCAAGCACCCAGATGCCGTCCCGCTCCACGACCGTGCTGTCGTTGCACAGCAGGCCCGCCCGCGCCATCTCCATCAGTTCGGGTTCGTCTTCCGGTGCGACTGGAAGACCGTAGCGCAGGAAGCCGCCATCCGGGCTGTAGCCCCCGCCGGTCAGCTCGAAGTGTCCGTGCCGCGTAACCAGCCGCTGCGCCGTCATCTCATTGCGGGTCAAGGTCCCGGTCTTGTCACAGCAAATCACCGTGACCGAGCCGAGGGTGTCCACGGCGGGCAGCCGACGGATGATCGCATGGCGACCGGCCATCCTTTGCACGCCGAGCGCGAGGGTGATGGTGATGATCGCGGGAAGCCCTTCGGGTATCGCCGCCACCGCCATGCCCACGGCCGCCATGAACATCTCGCCCATGTCGAGCCCGCGAACGAAGCTCCCAAAGACAAACATCAACAGCGAGGCCACCACGACCACCACCGAAATGACGCGTCCCAGGTTGGCGATCTTGCGCATCAGCGGTGTTTCCAAGGCTTCCACTTCGGACAGCATGGCGCTGATGCGTCCAATCTCCGTCTTCGCCCCGGTCGAAACAACCACCCCGGTGCCCTGCCCGTAGGTGACCAGCGTGCCCGAATAGGCCAAGCAGCGGCGGTCGCCCAGTGAAGCGGTTTCGCATGCAGGGCTCAGCGACTTCTCCACGGGGACTGACTCCCCGGTCAGCATGGCTTCCTCAACGCGCAGGTTCTTGACCTTGCATAGGCGCAAATCGGCGGGCACCTTGTCGCCGGATTGCAGTAGTACCACGTCGCCCGGCACCAGTTGCTCGGCCGGAATCGTGATACGCTCGCCGCCGCGAATCGCCACGGCCGATGGAGAGAGCATCCGCCGCACGGCGTCCAGGGCCTTCTCGGCCTTGCCCTCCTGAATGAAGCCGATGAGCGCGTTGAGCAGCACCACCGCCGCGATGACGCCCGTGTCCACCCAGTGGTTCAGCAGCGCCGTGACCACGGCAGCGGCAAGCAGCACATAGATGACAACATTATGAAATTGCAACAGGAAGCGTTGCAGCGCGCTGCGGCGGGAGGGGGGTGGCAGGCGGTTCGGCCCGTATTGCGCGAGGCGCGCCCGGGCCTCCTCGCCGGAGAGTCCGGTCAAGCCGGTTCGCAGCGTCTCAAGAGCGGTCTCTGCTTCCAGGGCATGCCAGACTTTTTCCGTTGCCGGCGTAGTTTCAGGCATTGGTACACCTCCAGCGTATACGCGCTACTTGGGACCATGTTCTGGAAAAAAGGTTTCCCGCTGCAAGGTAATTCGATGCGCTGTAAATAAGAACTGTGAGTCAGTTTCAATTGTCGAGCCGGCGCGGCTACACTCTCATTGCTCTATGGGAGATACCGCCATGCGTGTGGCTTTATTCGGTCTGTTGATGGCATTGCTCGCGGGAGTGGCCGAAACCGCGTCCGCCAGCGAAGCGCACCCGCCCTTGTTCGAGCGCGACAACTTGGTGGCTTGGTGCATCGTGCCCTTCGATGCGCGCAAACGGGGCCCCGAGGCCCGGGCTGAGATGCTCGCCCGCCTTGGCTTCAAGCACTTTGCGTATGACTGGCGCGACGAACATATCCCCACCTTCGACGAGGAAATAGAGACCCTCAAACGCTGGGGAATCACGCTGAGCGCCTTCTGGTTTCCGGCGGGCTTGAACGAGCAGGCGCAGGCGATTCTCGATGCGCTCAAGCGGAATGGCGTCAAGACGCAGTTGTGGGTCACCATGGGCGGAGGCGAAATCGAGTGCACGCCGGAAGAGCATGCGGCGCGGGTGCGGCAGCACGCCGATGCCCTGCGTCCCGTGGTGGCGGCAGCCGCCGAAATCGGATGCACCGTGGGACTCTATAACCATGGCGGCTGGTTCGGAGAACCGGAGAACCAGATTGAGATCATCGAGGCTCTTGCCGCGCCCAACGTCGGCATTGTCTACAACCAGCATCATGGCCACCACCATATCGACCGCTTCCCGGCCATGCTCGAAAAGATGAAGCCCCACCTCTATTGCCTCAACCTGAACGGCATGGAGCCGCAGGGCGACCAGATCGGGAAGAAGATTTGGCCGCTGGGTTCGGGCTCGAAAGACCTCGAACTGATGCGTGTGATACGCGACAGTGGTTACACGGGTCCCATCGGCATACTGGGGCATACTCAGGACGATGCGGAGTTGACGCTGGCCCAGAATCTTGATGGGCTGGACTGGTTGCTCCCGCAACTGGATGGCGAGGCGCCTTCGGGGCCGCGCCCGGCATTGCGCGTGGGCGCGGTGGAAACGGCCCGCGCATTGCCCAGTTTCGCTGCCACCTTCGGAAAGGCCCTGTCCGGTTCGAGAGTGGTTGCGGGGAGCGAGGACTGGCGCACGCCGCCCATCACCGTGCAGCTTCGCGCGCGTCTCGATTCAGCCGCCGGATACAACATCCTCGTTGCAAGCGATACGAAGGCCTCGGGGCAGCACTGGGAGATCTTCACGGAGGCCGGCAGCGGACTGCTCTCGGTCTACACGCCGGGGATTTCGCCGGACCATCTGCGCACGACCGTTAACCTCTGCGACGGCGCATGGCACCAGGTGACGTGGCATTTCGATGCCTCGGAGATGGCCCTGTTTGTCGACGGCAAGGAGGCCGGGCGCCAATCCTTCACGAGCCTTGGCGCGCCGCCCCAGCCCGGTGGACTGGGGCTGGGACAGTTGGTGGAAGGCGGCTTTTATTCCAGCGGACTCCTCGACGACGTGCGCATCTCGAAGGGATTGCGGCCGCCGACAGTCAGTGGCAGCCCCCTTTCTCAGGATGCGGATACCCTGGCTCTGTTCGATTTCGAAGAGTTACAGGCCAGCGCGAGCAAAGACAAGCGGCTCCCTGAAATGGAGTCTGCCGAACGCCGCGCCGCCCTGCCGGAGTTTCAGTGGTTGCCCGCCGCGAGAGAGGAAGAACTCTCCAGCGCGATTCCGCCCGACCGCGGCGCTTACGCATGGACGCGCTCGCATGGCGGCACGCACAACGCGCGCTACTCTCCGGCGGAACAGATTACTCCCGACAATGTGCACCGCTTGCGCGTGGCCTGGGAGTATCGCTCGGGCGATGGGGCGGGCAACGTGCAGTGCAACCCCATCATCGTGGACGGCGTGATGTATGCGCCCACTTCGGGCGACCATCTGGTGGCGCTCGACGCGGCCACCGGCAAAGAGCGATGGCGCTTCAAGCCGGGCGGACGTCCCGCTCTGCGCGGGCTGACGCACTGGCCCGGCGAGGCGGAGCATCCTCCGCGACTGCTCTTCAACGCAGGCGACCACCTCTGGGCGGTTGACCCTCGAACGGGTCAGCCGCTCGATGCTTTTGGAGCTGATGGCAAAGTGCTCATGGGGCCCGTCAGCGTGGCGGGTGCGGTGCATGGACACGTGTTCGTCGTGCCGGGATTCGCGCGCGACGTTTTCGGGTTCGATGTGCGTACCGGCGAAAAGCTGTGGACTTTTCGCACGATAGCCGAAGGCGATGAGCATGGCGCGGATACATGGAGCGCCCCGGGGCAGGGGGCCAATTGCTGGGGCGGCATGGCCTTGGACGCCGTGCGTGGGATTGCATACGTGGCCACCGGCTCCCCCAAGCCCAACTTCGCCGGTAACCTGCACACCGGGCAAAATCTTTTCGCGAACTGCGTCATCGCGCTCGCCGCCGCCACCGGTAAACGGGTATGGCATTTTCAGGAAATTCGCCACGACATCTGGGACCTCGACATCCCCGCGCCGCCCAACCTCGTGACGGTGCGCCACGAGGGCAAGGCGGTGGATGCCGTGGCGCAGGTGACCAAACTAGGCCATGTGCTCCTGCTTGACCGTGTCACCGGCAAGCCGCTGCATCCCGTACGGTTGCGCCGCGCGCCCGTGTCGGAGCTGCCGGGCGAGCGCACCTGGCCCTACCAGCCCGACCTTGAATTGCCTCAGCCATTCGCGCGGATGGCCTTCAGCCTGGACGACGTGACCGAGCGCACGCCGGAGGCGCGCCGCTATGTGATGCAGAAACTCGCGGGCGCCAACCTTGGCTGGTTCGCCCCCTTCGAAGAAGACAAGCCGACTGCTCTCTTCGGCATACACGGCGGCGCGGAGTGGACGGGTGCCGCCTACGACCCCGCGACGTCGCGCCTGTATGTGTCCACCAACCACATGCCTTGGCTCGTCACCGTGTTCCGTCCGGATCCGCCGCCGCTCAATCCCGCAGCCAAGCCCACGCCCGGACGCCAGCTCTACGAGCAGCATTGCATGCAATGCCATGGCGCCGACCGTTTCGGCGTTGGCATGGCGCCGCCGCTGCATGGGCTCTCGCGCCGCCTGAACGATGGACAGATACTTGCCCTGCTGGCCCAGGGCCGGGGGGCCATGCCGCCGCTGCCCGCATTCGTTGAAGAATCCGGTCGCGAGGCGCTGCTGGATTACCTGCTCTTGCGCGACCAGCCTTATGCGCCCGTGTCTAACGATGGTCCCCCGCGCTACACGCACAACGGCTACCCCAAGCTCCTCGACCACGAGGGGTATCCCGGCAGCAAGCCTCCATGGGGCACGCTCGACTGCATGGACCTCAACACCGGCCGCATCGCATGGAGCGTGCCGCTGGGGCATTACCCCCAACTGGAGCAACAGGGCTGGGTACAAACCGGGGCCGAGAACTTCGGAGGCGCAAGCGTCAGCGCCGGAGGCGTCGTTTTTTGCGCGGGAACCCCGGACCTTCTCATCCGCGCTTTCGACGCCTTTGATGGCCGCGAGCTGTGGCGGCACCCCTTACCCCACGGCGGCTACGCCCCTCCCGCCATTTATGAAATCGGCGGCCGCCAGTTCGTCGTCATCGCCGCCACCGGCGGCGGCAAACTTGCCACCGAAACCGGAGACGCCTGGATAGCCTTCGCCCTGCGCTGATGGCGTCACGTCCCGACAGCGTAGGTGGCTACGATTCGCCGCCCTCGCCTCTCTGCTGATTACGCGACATTTCCTGCTGGTATTCGCGCTGCGCCTGCACCATCGCCGCGCGGAAAGACTCGTCCGCGAGGGTCTCCTTAAACAAGTCGCGCTCGTCGCTCAGGAATTGCGCCCGCAGGTACCGCAGGTCGAGCAACACGCAATAAAGCGCCACCAGGAGAAACAGCAGCCATACACACCAGTAGACCCCGAGGATGGGCAACGGCGTGCCGGGCTTGACGATGAAGCCGCTGAAAAGCGTCATGGCGGCGCAGGCCGCGATGGCCGCGCCGCCCGTGATACGCCAGGTGCGTTGCGCCTTTGGATTGAGGTTTGGCTTAGTAGTCCCGGACGAAAACGCGCTCTTCATAGGTCTCGCCGTTGGCTCCGCGCACGAGCCTTGTCTCGTAGTGTCCGCGCACCGGCTGGCCCGAGACCGGCTGCGCCGCCGGCGCGGGGGCCGGCGCGGGAGCAGCATACCTAGTCTGGCGCTTTTCGTCCACCGCGTCGCCGATCAGGGCGCCCGCAAGCGCGCCTGCGCCGGCGCCGATCAGGGCGCCTTCACCCTGGTTGCCGGATTGGTGGCCCACTATGGCGCCCAGGCCCGCGCCGAGCGCGGTGCCCAGTATTGCCCCATCCTGGGTGGGGGTGGTGTTGCAGCCGCCCAGGAAAGCGGCAGAAAGTGCGATAGCCGTGAAAGCGGTCCATTTCTTCATGTCTATGCCTCCTTCAATGCGGGCGCCGGGGTGGATGCCCCGGCGGCCAACTGCTCATTTAGACGCGGGAGGCCCGTCGTTTATTCACTCGGGCGGAATCCCACCACGTGGATGTCGCCGCTGAAACTTTTGGCGCTGACACGGGCCGTGCCGCCCTCTCGGGAAAACTCGAGGGTTTTTCCAGGGCCGCCCCGGCTGCCGGCGCCACCCGCCAGATCTCCGCCTATGTCCCCAGAGAAACTGCGCAGGTCAAAACGCGCGGGCGTCGCCTCCGGAAGCGACAACACCACGTCGCCCGATTTGGAAGCCACATCCAGCACGCAGTCGTCGCTCAGCGTTCCTTCAAAGTGGACATCGCCGCTGATGCTCTCGGCGCGCAACATCACCATGCCCACGCCAGCGATACGCACTTCGCCGCTCGTGGTGAAGAGCTCCGCGCTGCGGGTTGCCTTGGTCAGGCGGATGTCCCCGCTGACGCTCTCCGCCCGAACTTCACCGACCACCCCATTGTGGGTGATCTCGCTGCTCGTGCTCGAGAGGGTCGCGCGCTCCTGCTCGCCCTCAATGGTGATCTCGCCACTGACCGTCTCGATGCGCAGCGAGGCGCCGTTGTAGCGGCCGCTCACGTCGCCGCTGGCTGTGCGCACGTCCATCTGACCCGCATCGCAAAACGCGCGCACCTCGCCGCTGACGCTCGACAACAGTACCCTAGGCCCGGCGAAGTCGCAGTCGATGTCTCCGGAGGAGCTCTGCACCTCGAGCGCGCCCGACGGTCGCGTCACGTTCACTTCCGCGCTCACGCTCTCGATCGCCACATCCACGCCCTGCGGTATCTTTACGCGGAGTTCAGCGTCCTTGTCCTTGGCATTGGGACTCTTCACCCGCACCTCAACGCGCAGCACCCCTTCGCTGAACTCGGCGTCCACCCCCGTGCAGCCTTCGCCCAGTTCGGCGTGATACCAAACGTGCGCCTCGTCCCAGGTTTCCACCACCGTCTCTCCGGCGATGTTGATCACCGTCACCTTTGATGCTCCCGACAACGGCACGTCGCGCTCGACGGTGCCCGCCCATGCGACGCCGCTTGCCATCGCCAGCCCGGCCGACATTAAGGCCATTCCACCCTTGATCATGGTTAATCCTTTCCTGCGTGATCAGAGTCCCTGCGGACCCGACACGATTTGTTCCAACACGTTCAGTTCTTTCTCGCGCGTCGCCACCAGCATGTTCAGCAGCGCCGGGTTTTGCGGGTCGTCCGCCAGGGCCACCGTGAGTTCATTCACCGCGTTGTCCACAACGGCCATTGTTTCCCGCAGCACCGCCTCCGTCTCCGGCGGGAGCGAATCACGCCGCGCCTCGAGCGCGTCCAGCAGGCCTGCACGCGCCTGCCGATAGGCTTCGTCCGCCTTTTCTTGCGCGAGCTTCCATTCGGCCATGAGTCCTTCGCCCTCGGTGGAGGGAGTCGCCTCAATGGCCACTGCAACCGTCGGGAGGGATTCGGGCTGGGGTTTCTGGTTCCAGTAAGACAGGCCCGCCACCAGTGTCACGGCCGCCGCCGCCGCGAGGGTGGACAAGCCGGCCCAGAACGGCGCCCTGCGTCTCGGGAACGGCGTCACCCCGCCCGGGCCTCCGCGATGCGCGATTCGCTCTTCGATACCCTTCCAGAGATCGCGCTCTGGTTCGATGGAAGCAGGCAGCTTGGCCGCCTCGTGCAGCAACTCACGCAGGGCATGCGCTTCCTGGCGCAGGGAGGGGTCCATCTCCAGCTCGCGTTCGAAGGCATCCAGCGCCTCGCCGCGAAGCAATCCGTCCACATAGTCGTTCAACATGGCATCACGTTCATCGATGGTCATGACAACCGCTCCCGAAGCAGGCGGCGGGCGCGGTGCAGTTGCGCCTTGCAGGTCCCGGCCGCCGTGCCCGTCATCTGCGCGATGTCCTCGTGCTTGTAGCCCTCGACATCATGCAGCACAAATACCGTCCGCGCTCCCGGGGGCAGCGAGGCAATGGCTTTCTCCAGGTCTTCGCGCACGCCCGGCTCTGGCGTGGGTGCTTCGGAGGAGAAATCGGAAAGGTCATCCACGGCGAATTCGCGCTCGTGCCGCCGGTTGCGCGTGCGCAACGCCGTCAGCACCACATTCACCGTCAACCGGTGCAGCCATGTGCCGAACTGGCTGTGCCCGCGAAAGCTGTCCAGTTTCTCCCAGGCCCGCACGAAGGCGTCCTGCGCCAGCTCCTCCGCCAGCGAGGGGTTGCCCGTCATGCGCAGGCATAGGGCATACACCCGCCCTGCGTGCTTGCGGTAGAGTTGCTCGAAGGCCCGCGCATCTCCTGCGAGCGCCCGGTCTATCCAGTGCTGGTCTTCCTCCGACACGCGCTTCACCGGCTCCAGTCGGGTGACCGCCGAGGCCAATGCCATCGGCGGCGCTAAAGTCATGGTATCCATGGCTATACTGCGTGCTCCTCTCGGTTCCGGTCAATTGGATGCCCGGAAGGCCGTGAGGGTTTGACTTGGGAAATCTGCTAAACTTTTGCCATGTGCGGACGATACGCCCAGGGACGCGCGATTCCCGAGTTGTTATCCCGGTTTTCCCGGTTGGCGCCCATGCGCATCGCTTCGGAGCAGCTCCCTGCGCCCAGCTTCAACGTCGCCCCAGGCGTATTTGCGCCCGTGATTAGGCATGAGGCCGGGGGGTACACGATAGAACCCATGATTTGGGGGCTGGTGCCTCGATGGGCGAAATCGCTTGATTCCCTGAAGTCGCGCCCCATTAATGCCCGCAGCGAGACGGCGGACACCGGCGCCATGTTCCGCGATGCCTTCCGAACCGGACGATGCATTGTGCCGGCCATCGGCTTTTATGAATGGCAAGGGGCTAGGCCGCCGAAGCAGCCCTGGTTCATTTCCGCGAGGGATCAGGATATCCTTGCCTTCGCTGGTCTTTGCGCTCATTGGCGCGACCCTGGCAGCGGCGAAGAGCGGGATACCTTCGCCATCCTCACCACGGAAGCCAACGAGGCCGTGCATCCCATTCACGATCGCATGCCCTGCATACTCCATCCCGGCGATGAGGTCGAGTGGCTCGATGGCAGCACCAATGCCGTCCGCTGCAAGGAACTGCTGGCACCCTATCCGGCCAGCCAGACCACCGCGCTGCGCGTCTCCACCGCGGTCAATAAGGTGGGCGTTGACTCCCCAACGTTGATACAGCCTATCGACACTGGCGACGGAGCGTCACAGGGGCTGCTCTTTTAGCATCGTCCCAAGGGAACCCAGCACTGAAAAAGAAAAAGGCTGCGCCGCATTCGCGACGCCGCCTTGCATTGAACGAAATCAGGTGGTTCAGGCGATCGATGCGACAGCCTGCTTCCAGTTCTCCAGGCCCTTGGCCATGCCGGGCACCGGGTCTTCGGGGCTGAGCTCGAACTCGAGGTTGAGCGGACCCTTGAAGTTGATCTCCTTCAGCGCCTTGGCCACTTCAACGAGATCGAGATCGCCCTCGCCGAGGATCTGCTCTTCACCACCGTGGATCCAATCCTTGAGGTGCAGCGACAAGACCCGGCTGCCGAGCTCGCGTATCACCTCGTGGGGTTTCTCTCCGCTGCGAATCACATGGCCCGTATCCACGCAAGCGCCGATGAGCGGGCTGCGTCCTTCCACGGCCTTGAGCGTGTCCCTCACCCCGTCGTAGTCCGCGCCGGGGCCGTGGTTGTGAATGGCGATTCCAATGCCATACTCCTCGGTCAGGGCTTCGAGGGAATCGAAGGCGTTACGCATCGGGTTTGCGGTGATCAGTTCAAGGCCCATGGCCTTTCCGAACTCGAATTTGAGGCGGCTCGCCTCCACGTTGTCCGAGAAGCTCTCCACGCCGTAGCACACCGGATTCACACCCGATTCCTTGATGTAGCCATGCACCTCGGGGAAGTTTTCGTGCCCGGTCACGGGCGGGAAGTGCACCGAGCAATACTCGATGTTGTTCAGCCCGAGCTGCTTCAAACGCTCGATGGCGCCCTTGTAATCAAAATTCCGGAAGGAGTAACTCTGCGCGCCCATGCGGAAGCCGCCGTAGGCTTCGTCCGCCGCGAGGGCGCCGCGCGTGCCCAGCGCCAGTGTGCCCGCCGCCACCGCGCCAGCCTTCAAGAATCCCCGGCGTGTCGTTGTCCAAGTGTTCATCGTGTTCGTTTCCTCAGTTTAGGTCCCAAAAGCGCGCCAGGTTCACCCGTTCCCGAAGCGCGCCTTGAGCAAGCTTACGATATGCCGCAGCCGGTGTCCATAGGTGTGTTCACCCAACACGCGTCGCTGCGCTTTCTCCACGATGCGAAGCCGCTCTTCGGGGTGCGCGGCATAGTGGCGCAGCAGCTCGCGAGCCTCCTCCACATCGTGGTAAACCGCCACTTCGTCATCCAGATCGAAGAGCTCCGCCAGTTGTCCCTGCGCGTCCGTGAGCAAGAATCCCCCCGCCGCCGGGCAATCCAGCACCCGCTGATTCACCGCGTTCGGCATCTGGATGCTCGTGCTGTTCAGGTTCACTGCGCATTGCCGGTAGTAATTGGGCAGGCCTGCCGCGTAATTGATGTAGGGCAGGGCCATCGACACGATCTGCTTCCAGTCCTCGTCCCCGGCAACGAAGAGCCCTTCCGGGGCAAGGGCCTGGGCCAGTTCCACCCGCACCCGCCGTGTGCCCTCGATGAAGAGGTAGAGTTCCGCGTGGCGCCGCTCGTGCTCGTCCCATTCGGCGATGGACTCGGGTCCAAGCATCGCGGCGAGCCCGCGCCCGAAATTTGCCCGGTTCACCAGGTTGCGCTCGAAGGCGTCCGTGATCGCGTCGGCCATCTTGCGCCGCGGCGCAATCCACTCCCAGGCCCGGGCCGCCTGCGCGGTCATCGAATTGGCGATCAGCGCGGGCGGCATGGGCCAGTCCTTGCGCGGTGGGTCGTTGAAGATGGAATCGTCCACGCCCAGCGCCACGGTATCCACGAGCCCGAAGCCGGCCTTGACCAAGTCCGGCTCGTAGGCGCGTTCCCAGGTCAGCGCCACGCCGTGTTCCGTGCCGTAGGTTTCCCGCCCGATCAGAATCGTGCGCGGATCGTCCACGAACCACGTCACGAACGGAACCTTCAGGTCATTAAAAAAATGCACCAGCAATCCGGCCTCGTCCGCTCCGCTCGCATTAATGCTCAGGATGAAGTCGGGCCGGAAGTCGAGCAACGTTCCCATCAGCTCCGCGATGGTTTCGCGCGACATGATGCCTTCCTGCGCCACCGCCACCTTGCGGATTTCCCAGCCCATCCGGCGCGCGGCCCGGTCGCATGCGCCGTCCAGCCAATAGTCGCTTTCCAGCAGCATCAGCCTTGGCGCCACGTCCGCGAACTTGCGGTAGGTCATGTGCGAACGCAGACGTTCGGAGGTGTTCAGACGGGGGACAAACATGGCGGGGATGATAGCAAGCGGGCGTGCCCGGTAAAAGCCTGCTTAACGAACGATAATCTCGGCGAACACCGGCAGGTGGTCCGAGGCCACCCGCGTGGTCTCATTGCGCACCACCTCACATCGGGTCACGAGGTAATCCGTGCCCGCGAAGATATGGTCAATCCGCTTCAGCGGGTCACCCGCCGGGAAGGTGGGGTCGTCACAGATGCGCGATTCCTCGTCCTCGCCCAGCGCCTGCACCACCAGCCGCATGCCCGCGCCGGCCGTGTTCTCGTTCATGTCGCCGCAAAGCAGCAGGTTGGGGGCGAAGCCCTCTCGCAGCAGGTGGCGGCTCTGCTGCTCGCGCTCTTCCGGTTTCAGGCCAAGGTGCGTATTCCACACCTTCACATCCCGGCCTTCCCACTGATAGACCGTCTCCAGGCAGCCGCGCGGCTCAAGGCCGGGGCCGCCGGGCAGCGCCACGTTTTCCCAGGAAATCAGCGGCAGTCGGCTGAAGGTCGCGTTGCCATACTCGCCCTCGTCGAAATGGTAGTTCGCCGAAAACACCACGGGCATGCCCAGCTTCTCCGATAGCAGCGCGGGGAAATCGAGGCGATTCGTGCGTGAAAGGTGGCGGTCCACCTCCTGCAGACACACGATGTCGGGCTTCAGCGAAAGCACGACCCCCGCGATGCGGTCGAGGTCGATCTTGCCGTCGCGTCCTTCGGCATGGTGGATGTTGTAGGTCAGCAGCCTGAGCACGGGCTTCTCCACGGCGGTTGGTGCCTCGCCCGCCTGCGCGTCCCCCGCGGCGCACGCCAGCAAGGCCGCGAAGCATACAATGGCGGCGCGCCGAAATTCCTGTCCCATGGGTTGCTCCTTGCCCGCGTGCGCGCGGATTGCTACTCTGGTACTTACTCAACGCGAGGTGTGCACTGTGCCGGACCGGCCCGTCTTCTCTCAAAACATCATCGCTGTCATTTGGGATTTCGACCGAACCCTCAGCCCGCACTATATGCAGCGGCCGCTTTTCGAGGCCTTCGGGGTGGACGAGTCCGCCTTCTGGCGCGAAGTGCAACAATTGCCTAAGTTCTATAAGGCGCGCGGCATCAGCGTCAATCCCGATACCTGCTATCTCGGGCACCTGCTCACTTATGTGGCCGAGGGGCGCATGCCCGGCCTGACCAACGCCCGCCTGCGGGAACTGGGCGAGCGCATCCACTTTTACCCCGGCATACCGGAAGTCTTTGGCAAACTTAAGTCGGTGCTCGAAGCGCCCGAGTTTCAGGCATGGGACCTTCAGCTCGAGCATCACGTTGTCAGCACCGGATTGAAGGAGATGATCGCCGGCTCGTCCATCGCGCCCTACCTTTCGGGCATCTGGGCCTGCGAGTTCATCGAGACGCCCGCACGACCCGGCTTCGATCCGGAAACCGCACCGGAGCCGGGCCCTATTTCGCAGATCGCCGGATTTCTGGACAACACCACCAAGACCCGGGCGATCTTCGAAATCAACAAAGGGGTCAATAAACATCCCGAGGTCTCCGTCAATGACGTGATCGCCGAGGAGGACCGACGCGTGCCCGTGCGCAACATGATCTATGTGGCCGACGGCCCGAGCGATGTGCCGAGCTTCAGCGTCATCCGCAAGCATCAGGGTCTCGCCTTCGCCGTCTACGATCCCGAATCTCCCCGCGCGCTGGAGCAGGTGGAGAAGCTGCGTGAGTCGGGCCGCGTAGATCATTTCGACGCGGCAGATTATTCGCCCGGCGGCGGCACCACCCGCTGGCTTGAACTGAAAGTGCAACAGATCGCGCAGCGCATTGCGCGCGAGAAGGAGCGTTCCCTGGAGGCGCGCCGCGCCCAGGGGCCGCGCCACATGGACGACTGAGGACCGCCATTCATGAGCAGGAGATTCG
>JBJOID010000069.1:0-7700 GCA_046047315.1 Candidatus Hydrogenedentota bacterium
AGGCTTTCCACGGCGAACTCGCGGGCATCCGCACCAGCCGTGCCAACGCCGGCATGCTCGACGTGGTCGAGGTGGAAGCCTACGGCTCGAAGATGAAAATCAACCAGCTTGGTACCATCACCACCCCGGACGCCCACCTGATTCAGGTGGACCTCTGGGACAAGAGCCAGATGAACATCGTCGAGAAGGCAATCATGCAGTCTCCGTTGGGCATCACCCCATCGAACGACGGCCGCGTGATCCGCATCCCGATTCCTCCCCTTTCCGGTGAGCGCCGTAAGGAACTGGTGAAACTGGCGGGCCGTCACCTCGAGGATGCCAAGGTCTCGATTCGAAACGTGCGCAGGCATGCGGTCGACCTGATCAAGAAGATGCAGAAGGACGGTGAGCTTCCCGAGGACGACGCACATCGCGCGACCGACGAAGTGCAAAAGCTCACCGATCAGTACATAAAGGCCGTGGACGACGCCTTCACGGCGAAGGAAGCGGACATTATGGAGGTGTAGGCGTGGGTGTTTCGCGCCAGCATTGACGAACCACAGGCCGCGGCCGCGCGACATTTCCGTCGTGCCGCCGCGGCTTTTCTATTGATACGAGTCCAGATCGTGCCGTCAGAATCGATCACCACGAACCTTCGTGTTGATTAACCGAGCCAAAGAATTACCATGACGCAACCGATACCAGAGCGCCCGCCCCTCGACTCGCGCATCGACCCCGCGCGGCTGCCCCGGCATACCGCTGTCATCATGGATGGCAATGGCCGGTGGGCGCAACAGCACGGCAAGATGCATGTGGAGGGCCATGAGGCGGGCGCGGCCAGCGTGCGCGCCATCATCGAGGGAGGCCGCGAGATCGGCCTCGAGGCCATTACGCTCTACGCTTTCTCCACCGAGAACTGGAAGCGCTCGGACTTCGAGGTGAACTCGCTCTTTCGCCTGATGAGCAAGTACATACACAAGGAGATTGAAGAAATCCACGCGAACAACATCCGTGTGGGATTCACCGGTCGCTGGGAGGGACTGCCCTCCAAGGCCGCGCAGGATCTCCAGTATTGCCTGGATAAGACCCGCGATAACACCGCGATGACCGTGAACGTGGCCCTCAACTACGGCGGACGCGCGGAGATTGTGGATGCGGCGCAACGCATCGCCCGGGAAGCCAAGGCGGGCACGCTCGACCCGGAAGCGCTAACCGAGGAACAGTTCGCCAGCCACCTCTATCAGCCCGAGTTCGCCGAGGTGGACCTGCTTATCCGCACCAGCGGGGAAATGCGCCTGAGCAACTTCATGTTGTGGCAATTGTCCTATGCGGAAATCGTCGTGACTCCCGTGCTCTGGCCGGACTTTCGCAAGCCGCATCTCTGCGACGCCATCATTGAATACCAACAGCGCAAGCGCCGCTTTGGAGGACGTCCATGAAGCGAGACCCAAGGCGTGGCTCTGTAGCCATCCGGCTGCTCACCGCCGGCGTGCTCATCCCGATAGTGCTGGCCCTGCTTTGGGTGCCCGCTTTGCATGTCGGCTTCGTGCTCTTCGTGGCGGCTTTCGCCTTCATCGGCGCGCGCGAGTATTACCAGTTGGCCAAGGCCAAGGGCCACAACCCCGAGGCGGGCGTCGGCGAGCTCGCCTGCGCCATCCTTGCTTGCGCCGCGTGGTGGAACAACCTCAATCTCATCCTGCTCGTTTTTTTCATCACCGTGCTTGTTGCCGCCTGGCTGCATATCGTGCGTGGACATCCCTCCATGGACGACCTCGCCGTTACCGTCTTTGGTCTTGTCTACATCGGCCTCATCGCCGCGCATTTCACCTTGCTTCAATCCGTCGAGGTGGTGGGGCCCGGCCTTGTCACCATGACACTTGCCGCGATTGCCTTGTCCGACACCGGCGCCTATTTCACCGGCAAGTCCATAGGCCGCCACAAGATGGCCCCAAGGGTCAGCCCCGGCAAGACCTGGGAGGGTTCCGCCGGGGGCTTCGTCTGGGCTGCCGCCGGCATGGCCATCATTTATGCGATTCGCGTGAACACCGACACCCCCCTGTTGCCCGACTGGACGCTGCTCCGCTATGTCGTTGTCGGGCTCGTGCTGGCCATGGCAGGGCAAGTGGGCGACCTCGTCGAGTCCATGCTCAAGCGCGACGCTGGCGTAAAAGACTCCGGCGCCATCCTGCCCGGCCATGGCGGCGTGCTCGATCGCTGCGACGGCTTTCTCTTCGCGGCGCCTGTCATGTATTACCTGCTGATAGTCTAAAGGGAAGCACTCTCCACATGTACGAAGATGACGCCACGGCCGTGGCCCAGTTTGAGCGGCGCCTCGCCGATCTGCGCAAGTGCCTCAACACCGAATCGATCCGTTCCCGAATGTCCATGCTCGAGGAAGCCATGGCCATGCAGGGCTTTTGGGATGACGCCGAGAAGGCCCAGAAGCTGGTGCAGGAGCTGAACAGTTACAAGAGCGCCGTTAGCGAGCCCGACTCCCTCCAATCCGACATCGCCGATCTGGGCGTGTTGATTGAACTCGGCGCCGAGGAAGGCGACGAGTCCCTCGCTGATGAAATCAAGGCCAAGCGCGAGGAGCTCGAGACGCGCCTCGACCGCCTTGAACTCAGTAGCCTCTTCACCGATCCCCGCGACGAGAAGACCGTGCTGTTGAGCATCCACCCCGGTGCGGGCGGCACTGAGTCCTGCGATTGGGCCTCCATGCTCTACCGCATGATCACTCGTTATTGCGAGCGTATCGGCCTCGACTACGAAGTGATGGAATATCAGGAAGGGGAAGAGGCGGGCCTGAAGAGCGCCACCCTGCGCATCACGGGTCCCCACGCTTTCGGCATGCTCAAGTCCGAATCGGGCGTGCACCGCCTCGTGCGCATCTCTCCCTATGATTCCCAGGCGCGCCGCCACACCTCCTTCGCCGCGGTCGAGGTGCTCACCGAAATCGACGAGGACATCGAGATCGAGGTGCGCGAGGAAGACCTGAAGATGGACGTGTTCCGGAGCAGCGGGGCCGGCGGCCAGAAAGTAAACAAGACCAGCTCCGCCGTGCGCCTTACCCACCTGCCCACCGGCATCGTGGTCTCCTGCCAAATCGAACGTTCCCAGCACCAGAACCGCGCCGTCGCGCTCAAGATGCTCAAGTCGAAACTCTATGACATCGAGCTTCGCAAGAAGCAGGACGAACTCGATGCGCAGCGCGAGGGCCAGCGTGATGTGGCATGGGGTAGCCAGATTCGCAGCTATGTGCTCCACCCCTACCAGATGGTGAAAGACCTGCGCACCAACGCGGAAACCAGCAACACTGGCAAGGTGCTCGATGGAGATATCGAGATGTTTGCCTCCGCGTACCTCAAGTGGGGTCTAAGTAAGAATTCGGCCCAGGATGCTGCCCTGAACTAAGCCATCCAGAGGCAGGCACCGTATCTCCGCCTCATCGCGGGAACACCTGCACCGGTGCGGCTTCATCGTCCTCCATGTCGTAGGGAAGCTGCCAGACTCCGCTCGCGGCCTCGTTCGTGAAGTAGAGACGCGAAGGCGATTCCCGGTCCGGGTCGCCATCCGCCCAGAAGGCGTAGAACTCCGGATGCGCATTGACCGGCCGCCGCACGTAGTTGTGGTTGAACTCGCTGTCCACCGTCAAAACGGCCTGTTGTGTCCAGTCGTTCCCGGGCGACGCGCATTCCCACAACGCCACTTCACCGCCCGCCCCCCATCGGGAAGGGCCCCGGCCTGTTGGAGCCAAGACCCGCCACGGTTTGCCCGGCGTTATCCACAGCTGGCCCGTATCGTAATTGTGACCCGCCGGGGCGAACTCCTGAAACTGCCACGCCGCGCCGTCCCAGCGTGCCACGGTCCAGTGGCGCGGATCTCCTTCGGGCCCCGGCATGTGGTGGCCGCTCGTCACATAGAGGATGACCGGACGCTCCGCATCGTCGAAGGCCAAGTCACAGAGGTAGACCAGCCGCTTTTCCTTTTCATAGTCGCGCACCAGGGCCGGATTGACGGTCTCCTCCAGCGGAGTCTCCAGGGACTGTCCATCCACCGTTGTCCACGTCGCGCCCATGTCCATGGTCTTCGCATAGTAGATATTCGTGCGCCGGTCCACATTCCCGCCCGGATGGTAATTGAACACGCTCGCCGCGCCGCCCGGCAGCGGTTCCGCGATCTGGTAATGTCCGCCCATGCCCGCCAGTTTCCGCGCCTCGCTCCACCTGCGCCCGTCACCGCTAGTGTTCCAATAGATCTCG
This sequence comes from Candidatus Hydrogenedentota bacterium, assembly GCA_046047315.1. Classification (GTDB taxonomy): domain Bacteria; phylum Hydrogenedentota; class Hydrogenedentia; order Hydrogenedentales; family JAEUWI01; genus WGMK01. The sequence goes on from JBJOID010000069.1 coordinate 4,242, forward strand.
CGGCCCCGGGTGTACTTGGTGAAAACATGCATGAAGCCCTGGTCGGGCACCCACCACGGTTGCGGGTAGGTCATCTCCTCCTCGCTTACCCGCTCGAAGGCATCGACGGAGTAGGGGGCAAGGCTGCGATACTTGAAGCCCGGCCGCTTCTGTCCCCGCCCTGACACGAACACCCAAACGTGGCCATCACCATCCAGCGCGATGCTCGCGTTATCATGGGGGTCATCCACGCCCTGCTTGTCATGCACAATCACGGGCCGGGGCACCACGTCGCGTGCGTGGTCGTAGTAGGAAGCCATGATAAGGAGGTGTCGCCGTCCCTCCTTAGCGCCGCCGTAGACGAAGAAAGTCTTCTCTGCTTCCGGAGCATGGACTGCAAGAGGGCGGTGGTTGGCGGTGTAGGTCCCCAGGCCGCCGGAGTACTTGTCGCCGTAGGCGCCCATCTGGCCCAGGGTGAACCAGATGCCCCGGTAGCCAACGTCGCGCGGTGCCGAATCTGCTGCCAGGGCGGCATCCACGCAGGCCAGACTCAAGAAGAAGCCCACGATCAGTCTTGCAATAAATCGAGTCATGGGCTGAGACTACCCCGCCCGCTGCTGGAGCGGCAAGCCCCGGCCGGACATTTCGGAAGGGGGAGCGCGCTATTCGAAAGCGTCGCTGGAGCTTCCCGAAGGCGTCGCCGCCTCCTCGGTGTAGCGGGGCATCTCGTCTAGACTGCCCAATGGAGCCCCTTCAGCACGGTCAAGATAGAACACGTAACCCACCGGCTCGCGGAGAATGCGCGCGATCTTCAACGAGACCACCACCGACGGGTTCAGACGTTCCTTTTCAATCGCAAGAATCGTCTGGCGCGTCACGTTGACCTCCCGGGCCAAGTCCGCCTGACGCATGTTTAGCCGGGAGCGAAGCTCCCGAACCCGGTTCCGAAGAACAAATCCGTTTTCCATATCCATTGACCCCACCCGTGTCTATGTCACCTTAGCAAGAATTTGCGGTTATGTCAACAATTTATTTATCGGCAACCCCTTTCAAAACGTTAGCGTCCGCCTGACGCACCCGTGTTGCGGAATGGGGGAGGGGGTGGTATACTCCGCCATCGGCTCGCGCCCGTTGCCTTGCTAACTCATTGTCGCATGGCACTTTGTGTGCGCGTTCCAGCTGGGGAATCCTCCGCCATCGTGGGGCGTTTCCCCTGCAATACAGCCGCCGGAATCAGGCTTGGGCAAGCTTGGGGCCGGCGGAAAGCCATGTAAAGCGGATTCGAATCGATAGAAGGGGCAGCGCGGGTGAGTGACTGGTACTGCGGGGTAGACTTCGGCACCTCGAATTCGAGCGTGGCGATGTTCGACGGGTCCGAGGTGCGCGTGCTGCAACTGGACGAAGCGAACGATTCGCCCACTTCCCTTCCCTCCCTGCTCTATATCACGAACGAAGGCAAGCCCATTGTGGGGCGTAGCGCCGCCAACGCCTTCATCGAGCGCAACGTCAACCGCGAAGTCATCCTGAAGCAGGTGGATCTGGGGATCGACATCGAGGGGTATGTCGGCTCCGAACCGGACAAGAGCGACGGCTACCGCCCGGGCGCGGTGGACCCGAACGTCCGCGAGGCGGTGCGAGCCAAGGCCATCGTCGAGGTGAACTCTCCGGGCCGTTTGTTCCAGTCCCTCAAGACGTTGCTGCGCCATGAGAGCTTCAAGGGCACGGAAGTCTTCGGCACGAATTATCAAATCGAACAACTGGTGGCGATGATACTTACGCGCCTCAAGCAACGCGCCGACGCGGCGGCGGGCAAGCCCGTCACGCGCGCGGTGTTTGGGCGTCCCGTGCGCTTTTCCGAGCGCGAAGGCGAGAACGACGTTGCCGAGCGCCGCCTCCGCACCGCGGCCTCGCTTGCGGGCTTCGAAGACGTGACCTTCTTCTTCGAGCCTGTTGGCGCCTGCGTCGAGTACGCCATGGCCGAGGCGCGCGAGCAGCGCCTGATGGTGGTGGACATCGGCGGCGGCACCTTCGACGTGTGCATCATGCAATTCGACGGCAGCAAGAGCGTGGCCCACCGCCTCAAGCAGAGCCGCATCCTCGGGGTCTCGGGCGTGCCGGTCGCCGGCGACGTGATCGACCGCGAGATCATCCGCAGCAAACTCTTCCCCCGTTTCGGCAGCAAGGCCCGCTACGGCCCCAGCAAGCTGCGCATGCCGCAATATCTCTTCAACCAGATTCTCGACTGGCAGAACCTGTACCGCCTGAACAACGAGGAGACTATCAACTGGCTGCTCGCGGCGGAAAGTTCCTCCGACGACCCTGCCTCGCTCCGTGCGCTGCGCTGTCTCATTCAGCGCAACTTCGGCTACCCCGTGGTGCGCGAGGTCGAGACCGCCAAGAAGCGCCTCTCCTCCGAGCTGACCGCCGAGATCGGCATCGAGCTAGAGGACATCCATATCCACGAGTTGCTGGAACGCGACGAGTTCGCGCACATCATCGAGCAGAACCTGGAGATCATGCTGGAGACCATGGAAGAGGCCGAGCGCGCCGCCGGGCTCAAGCCCTCCGACATGGACCTCGTTCTCACCACCGGCGGCACCAGCCTCATCCCGGCCATCCAGAATATGCTCCGCGAACGCTACGGCGCCGACCGCATCAAGCAGCGCGATACCTTCACCTCCGTGGCCACGGGGCTCGCTATCGTGGCGCAGTTCGCGTAAGTCATTGCGCCATTTGACTGTCCGGGCGGGTGTTTGCTATCCTTCCGGGCCGTGCTTGCGGAAGCCGTAGGACCCTGCCCTCATGACGCCGTTGCGCATTCCCGTATCGGATATCAAGGACGAGGGCCTTCGGTTGGACACGGCCCTCGATGTCGAGGCTTTGCGCCCCGAAGGCGCGGCGGGTCTTCCCGTGAAAGAGGCCTCCATCAAGGGAATCTTGACGGCGATGGGCGAAGAGGTGCTGTTTCGCGGCACGATTCGCGGCACATTTGAGCAAGCTTGCGACCGCTGCCTCGAGCCGCTGGTGTTGCCTTTCGAGGTGGACTGTACGTGGTATTTCGAGCCGGGCGGTGAGAACGACGATGATGAAGACGATGTCGTCTATCGCCTGGATGGCGAAGACGTCGACCTGGCGGGGTATGTGTGGGAGGAGATGGCACTGGCCTTCCCAAGCAAGTTCGTTTGCCCGGAAGACCGCCCCTGCGCGTTTCGTGACCAGTTCCGCGCGCAGGCCGTGGAAGAGGAAATCCCGACGGATGAGACGAATCCGTTTTTGAAACTGAAGAACATGTTCCCCGGAGAACCGGGGGAGCAAGGCAAGGAGTAGACCGATGCCCGTACCCAAGCGACGCACCGGCAAGGCCAAAAAGAACATGCGCCGTTCGCACCACGCCCTTACCGCGCCCACGCTCATCGAGAGCCCGGACACGGGGGAGAAGGTGCTGCCGCACCGCGTGTGCATGAAGACCGGGTTCTACAA
>JBJOID010000070.1:0-16805 GCA_046047315.1 Candidatus Hydrogenedentota bacterium
CTCCGCGCTGCACCCGCTTTGGCACCGTGGGCTCATTGGGATCGAAGCTGTCGGCGGGCCCCTGCGGATTGACGGTAAGTTCGTCCTTGGCCTGCCGCGCGTAGGTGTCGGGGCGGTACCAGTCGGCGCACCATTCCCACACGTTTCCCGCCATGTCGTGCAGTCCGTATCCATTCGGCGGGTATCGTTTTACGGGGGCGGCGTAGCGGAAGCCGTCCAGCTCGGTGTTCTCGTGTGGAAACTCCCCATGCCAGATGTTGGCGAGCGGTTTGTCATCCGCCGGAGGTTCTTCACCCCAGACGAAGGGTTGGCCGGCGAGGCCGCCCCGGCTGGCGTATTCCCATTCGGCTTCGGTGGGCAAGCGCTTGCCCGCCCATGCGGCGTAGGCCTGGGCGTCGTCCCAGCTCACCTGCACCACGGGATAATCGTCCTTGCCCTCGATGGTGCTGCCGGGGCCTTTCGGGTGCCGCCAGTTCGCGCCGGGAGTCCATTGCCACCACGCCGCCGGGTCGTCGGTTGGGGTGGGGCCCGTGGGCATGACGAACACCAGCGCCCCGGCAACGAGGACTTCTTCGGGCGGCGGGGGAGTGCCCGGTGGAAGCTGCGCCATGACCTCCTCCATGGTCGGCTTCTTTTCCGCCGTGGTCACGTAGCCCGTCGCTTCGACAAACTTCCGGAACTGGGCATTGGTCACCTCGGTCTCGTCCATCCAGAAACCATTCACCTTGACGCGATGAACCGGCTGCTCGTCCCGCCGCGCCAAGGGGTCAGTGCTGCCCATGGAGAACTCGCCGCCGGGGATCCACACCATGCCTTCGGGCTTGGGGGATTCCGCGGGGGCGATGCCGCAAAGAGTCATCAGTACGAGGAGCGCAGAGAGGCGCGGTCGCGCCCGGTGCGGCTGGGGGCGCGTCACGGGCTGGAGAGCTTTTCGGTTATGCATGGCTTGACTCCTCGGCAATGACTGGGTTCCTCAACACGCCGATCAGCGAGTTTCTGATTTCGAGCATGTCACCGGGCTTAATTTCGCCAACACCTTCCGGGGTTCCGGTGGCGATAAGGTCCCCGGGGTGGAGGGTGATGTAGCGGGAGATTTCGGAGACGACGCGGGCGACGGAGAAGAGGAAATAGCTGGTGCTACTTTGTTGCCGGATCTCTCCATTGAGCCGGGACTCGATGTCGGTGACCAGCGGCCAGGAGAAGGCGTCGCGGTAGACGATGGCGGGGCCGAAGGGGCAGAAGGTGTCGAAGTTTTTGGCGCGGGTCCAGGGGTAGCCGCGCTTCTTGTCCACGTCCTGCAGGTCGCGGGCGGTCACATCGTTGAGCAGGGTGTAGCCTGCCACATGCTCCTTTGCGTCCTGTTCGGCGATGTTGCGCCCGGACTTGCCAATGACGATGGTGATCTCGCCTTCGTAGCTGACCATGCCACACCATCCGGGGAGGACGATGGGTTGCTCCGGGCCGATGCAGGTGCTGGGCAGCTTGTCGAAGAACAGGGGTTCCTCGGGAATCGCGTTGCCCAGTTCGGCGGCGTGGGCGGCGTAGTTGCGGCCGGTGGCCAGCACCTTGCCCGGCACGTGGGTCTGGAGGAACGGAAGCCCTTCGGGGAGGATGTAGTCCTGCAGGCGGCCGTGACGTTGTACGAATTCGGCGATTCGACGGTATCCTGAGCGGGTCATCAGGCCGGCGCGGATGAAGTCGGCCACGTCGCGCAGCGGTTCGGCGTCGCGATTTTCCACATGGCGGTTGTAATCCTGCGAGGCTCGCGATGCGTCTATCCACCGGTCGCCCAGTTCAACGGCGACGGTGGGGCATTCGTTGTGGAGGAGGAGGGCGGCTTTCATGGGCGTGGCTCCGGAGGCGGTTTGAGGGGAAGATTAACACGGACGGGCACGAGCGAACACGGAGGGAGTGGGGGGCTGCCGCAGCTGCGCGGTTGAGGCCGAGAAGATTCTGAACAGAAAGTCGTCTGGTTTGTTATAACGGTAGAAGCAGGCGCGGGTGCGCCTTTGCGCGGGAGTTTTCGCGATGAAGAAATATCTGGGTTGGACGGTGAGTGGACTGATGGTTGCCGCGTGCCTGGGCGCGGGCGCGCAGGTGGAGGGGCTGGATGTGGCGGCGGCGGCCAAGGCGCTGGCTCCGGGCGCTTCGGTCACCGACACGCTGGGGCTGCAAGGAGCTTCCACCCTGGCGGACCAGACGAGCGTGGCGGTGACGGTTTACAACAACAACCTGGCGCTGGTGCGTGAGACGCGCAAGGTGAAGCTGCTGCCTGGGGAGCAGGAACTGCGGTTCATGGACGTGGCGGAGCAAATCAAGCCGGAGACGGTGAGCCTGAGCTCGCTGAGCGCGCCGGGCACGCTGCGCATTCTGGAGCAGAATTACGAGTACGACCTCATCAGCCCGGAGAAGCTGATGGAGAAGTACGTGGGCAAGGACGTGCGGCTGATCAACAAGAACAACGAGATTGGCTTTTTCGAGCAAGGGGCGAAACTGCTGAGCGTAAACGGCGGGGCGGTGTATGAGATTGACGGGGACATCTACCTCGGGCATCCGGGTAACGTGGTGCTGCCGGAGATGCCGGGCAACCTGATCTCGAAGCCGACGCTGGTGTGGACGCTGGACAACGACGGGACCGATCACGACATCGAGGTGGCCTACCAGACGAATGGCATCTCGTGGAGCGCGGACTACGTGGTGAACTATGACGAGCCCAACGGCAAGCTGGGGCTGGAAGGCTGGGTGACGCTGAACAACCAGAGCGGCGCCACCTACACCAACGCGACGCTCAAGGTGGTGGCGGGCGAGGTGAATATCGTGCAGCCGGAAGTGCGCGAGATGATGTTTGCCGACGCCATGCCTGCGATGGCGAAGGCCGCGGGTGCTCCCATGCAGGAAGAATCCTTTGCGGAATTCCATCTTTACACCCTGCCGCGTCCGACGACCATCAAGCAGAACCAGAGCAAGCAGGTAAGCCTGTTGAACGCCGAAGGAATTGCGGTCAGCAAGACGTATGAGTTCCGCGGGCAGTCGTATTTCTATTCGCAGCAGATGCCGGAATTCCCGACGCAGAATGCGCAGACCTTCCTGAAGTTCCAGAACGAGGAAAAGAACCAGTTGGGCGTGCCGCTGCCTGCGGGCGTGATGCGGGTCTATCAGGCGGACAAGAGCGGCGCGTTGCAGTTTGCGGGCGAGGATCGCATTGACCACACGGCCAAGGATGAGGAGGTGAGCTTGTTCCTGGGCGAAGCCTTCGACATCGTGGGCGAACGCAAGCAGACGGACTATAAGGTCGTGTCGGGCAGCACCTACGAGGCCGCCTTCGAGGTGACCATTCGCAACCACAAGGAAAGCGCGGTGACGGTGGATGTGGTGGAGCCGATTGGCGGGGACTGGAAGATCACCGACAGCAACATCGAGCATGAGAAGGTAGATGCGTTCTCGGCGCTGTTCAAGGTGGAGGTCCCGGCGGACGGGGAACAGATGCTGAAGTATCGCTACCGGGTGACTTATTAATCACGTGATCGCCGTAATGCCGGGGTGGTTCAAGCGAGCCACCCCGGTCTTTATTTTTCCAGCATGAGGCGCGCGGCGTATTCTCCAAGTCCGGCGGATTGGGTGAGGCCGCGGCCATTGGCGGGCTGCACGTAAAGTGTCGGCACGGAGGTGTCGAGCCACCGGAGGGTCGGTTCTCCGTCGGGTTGCTCATGCCGGATGTAGGCGGCGATGCCCGTTTCGGTGATGGGGAGCTTGCCGCCCGGCTGTCCCGGCAGTAGCTCGGCTGGAATCAGCTGTTTCAGTTGCTCCGCAATGGCGTCGCGCGCGGCGGAGGTGTTTGCTTCCGCGTCGGCGCGGCTGTCGAAATGGGTGTCCAGCAGACGGCACAGCCCGGGCACGTCGGTCAGCAGCGGGTTGATGTCGAAGTCGCGGACCGCTTGTGGCAGCCATGGCCGGATGCCATGGCGGGTATCGCCAAAGACTTCGTAGCGGGCAATGGTCGCCGCGCCAGCCACCGACGCCGTGACCGTGGGAACATGGCGCGTGGAGCGGTGGTCGAAAACATGCAGATGGGTGAGACGGGCTGGAGGAATCCAGGCCTGGATGGGGCGTCCATCCAATTGCAGCGGGTTGGCATTCTCCCGCGCGGCGTGCGTACCCACGCAGAGCAGCACGGCACAAACCCGCGCCCGGATCTCCCGTTCATCCTGCTCCGCCCAAAGTTCATTGCCGTCGATTCGTAGCACCCGCGCACCGAAGTGTGCGGTCACGTGGGGGCATTCCGCGGCCCAGCGCGCCATGCCCACGGCAAAGGCCCTCGGGTCCACCGCCAGCGCCTCCTCGTCGCAGATGGCGAATTCGATCTCCTGGTGCGACAGGCCCGATACCGAGGACAACTGACGAGGGCTGCGCCAGTGGCAGCCCTCCATGCGCCCATCGCGCCATGCGGTCTCGAGGGTCTCGCGAACGGCGTCATCCACCGGAGCGGCGTGACGCCTTGCGCAGGCCAGCCAGGGTCGCGGCGAGGCGGCGATATAGCCAGCCCTGTTGAGGCCGATCAGGATTTCGCGGGAGCGCAGCGCAATCCGGCTGGACAGGGTGCCCGGTTCAAACGAGCGTGCGAGCACCTGTCCCGCGGCCCACGGGCAGGCGATGGCCATCCGGCTGAAGTCGTCCTGCAGGGGTCGGTTGGCCTCGAACCAGAGCACCCTGCCGGGACGGCCGCCCCACGCATCACCCAAGGCACGCGCCACGGCCGCCCCGACTGGGCCGCCGCCGATCACGGCGATGTCGTCAGCGTCGACGCGCAAAGAACGGAGGCGCCAGCTTAGGGCTGGGCCGCCTCGGCTGTCTCCAGCTTTGGCTTCGCGGCGAGGTGCGTGTCGAAAAACTTCAGCGCCAGCGCGCTGGTGTGGTCGTGCACATCGCGCACGAAGTCCATGGCGTGGGGCCAGCCGTCAATCCGGCTGTAGAGGTGGGGCACCCCTTCGGCACGGAGCTTTTCCACCAGCCAGTCGCTTTGATGCACCGGCACCAGCATGTCCACCGTGCCATGAATCACGCAGGTGGGCGGGGTCTTGGGGTTGACGTATCGAATCGGCGAGGCCTTCTCGTAGCGCGAGGGGTCGTCCTCATAGGTTCCGTTCATGTAGGCGAGTATCAGGGGGTGATTGCGTCGCACGGGCTCCGTGAAGTCCGCCGGGCCGTAGATGTCCACCACCGCCTGCACGGCGCTGCTCTGCTCCGGCCAGCCACCATCGCCCTCGAACTCCGGCACGCCAGCCGTGTAGCCCACCATCAGGGCAAGGTAGGCCCCCGCCGAATTTCCCATCACGCCAATGCGCTCGGGGTCGATGCCGTATTCCCCGGCATGGGCACGCATCCAGCGCACCGCGCATTTCGCATCGTGGATGGAATTGGGCCAGCGGCCCTCGTCGCGCAGGCGGTATTGCACCGCCGCGACCACATAGCCATTGCGCGCGAAGTGCTGGGCGTAGCTGCGCAACTGGTCCTTGCGGCCCCTGCGCCAGCCGCCGCCGTAATAGAGCACCAGCCCCGGCCTCGCTCCCTCGGAGACCTGCGGCAGGTAGAGATCGAGGAGGAGGGACGTGTCGCCTCCCTTGCCGTACTGCAGGTCATACTTCTCGATGATGTCGCCCGCGGCGGGGCCGTTCTCCCACGGCACCTTGTCATAGAGAAACCAACCCGCCGCGAAGGAGGTGATTTCGGTGGGGTAGCCGGGAGGCGGCGCGGGCACGCCATCCGGCAGCGGCGTCACCAGTTCAGGCCGCCGCTCCGGGGGATGCCCAACGCTCAAGGCATAGCCCATGCCTCCCGCGATGGCCAGCACCAACAGCACGAGCAGCGCAACCAGTATTCGGCGTATCCACTTCATCTCGACGTTTCCTATTCCGGGGGGCTATTCCGAATCACCTCGGGCGGGGATTTCGAAGCACGGTCAGGTTTTTCCAGATTCGTTCTTTGTCGTTCTCGGTCACATAGGGCAGGGCGTACAGGTGCTCGTAGATGGCAATGGCTTCCGCATCGCGGTCCTTGTGGAAGTTGGCGAGGTGGGCGGCCTTGGCCTCGAGCAATTGCGTGCGCATGTAAGGGGCCTCGTAGCGCATCCCTTCCTCATACCATGCCAGCGATTGATCCAGCGCGCCCATCTGCTCGCAGATGATGGCGATGTTGCGGCACATGGTGGCCTTGTCCAGGTCCGAGATGTCGCTGTTCACCAATTCCTCAAAGACGGCTATGGCCCCGAGATTGTCCCCGGCGTCCTTGAGCGCGCTCGCCTTGTGGGCCTTGTTGTAGTAGTCCTGATAGTCCATGTTCTCAATTCCACAGCATGGGGAAGAACTGTCCGGCAAGGGGTTGTCCCTTGGGTACCACGGGCACGCCATCAAGCAGCGTCTCGTCGGTGTCGGAAGCGACCCCGTCGAGTATCACGTTGATCACGACCGCACGGCGTGGGCGGTTGGAGTGGTTGGCATAGGAGCCGTGCACCAGCAGGGGATGGTGAAAGGCGGCGTGGCCGCGTGGCAAGGGCACCGCCACGGGCTTGAAGGCCGCGCGTTGTTCCTCGGTCAACACCGACTGGATCGCGTCCATGTCTCCGGCGAGGCCGGTGATCGGCAGCAGCGGCCAGGCGTGACTGCCGGGCACGTATTGCAGACAGCCGTTTTCCTCGGTGGCATCGTCGAGACCAATCCAGCAGGTCAAGTGATTCATCGGCCTGGTGCGGTCCCAATAGGAATAGTCCTGATGCCATGCCACGACGCCGCCATGCTGGGCGGGCTTGCAGAAGAGCTGGTCATGCCAGAAGCGCACCGGGCCACCCAGCAGCTGCGAGGCGGGCACGGTGAACGAGGGAGTCCACAGCAAGTCGTGAAAGCCCGGCGTCACGCGCCAGGCGCCGAGGGCATGGAAGAGCACCGTGTTGGGATCGGCGGACTCGTTGGAATTGTATTCGTAAAAGAGGCTGTTGCCGGGATGGGCGGGATCGGTGAGCTCCGCCAATTCCTCGCAGAGCTGATCGCACTGGGCCTCGCTGAGGATGGGAACGCCCGCAACGTAGCCATCGCGCCGGTATCCCGCCAATTGTTCATCCGTCAAGGCGAAGCGGCGCTGTGCTTCTTCCCGGGAGAGGTCTTCAAAGAATCCGCCCAGCGGCCTGTGCTCCAGCGACAAGTCCATGGAAATCACCTCCTCGTTGATTCGGGGCATCACTCTGCGGCAGGTTGCGGCAACGCGTCAAGTATGTCTCGAAGAAAGACGCCCCAGGGAAACGCTCCCCGGCTTTGGGTAAATCCAAGCCGCACCACGATGGCCTTGTGGCTGGGAACCACGAATACCCGCTGTCCCTCGAAGCCCGAGGCATAGTAGACATCGGCGGGCACTTCGGGAATCGGGCGCTCCTCGGGCTTGCCCGCGGGCCCGGCATTCAGCCACCATTGCGCGCCATACTCTCCCTCGGGCGCGGGCGGCGTTGGTGTCACCGAATAGGCCACCCATCCCTCCGGCAGGATACGCTTGCCATTCCAGACGCCATCCTGCAGGTAGAGCTGGCCGAAGCGCGCCCAGTCCCGGGCCGTCGCCCAGCCGAACGAGGACCCCACAAAGTCGCCCGCCTCGTCCGGGCTCATGATCATGGAGTACATTCCCGTTGGCTGGAAGAGTTCCCGGTTGGCGAAATCGGCGTAGTTCTCGCTGCCGATTTGCTCCCCGATGATGCGCGCGAGGATGTTGGTGGTTCCGCTCGAGTAGTACCAGACCGTGTCCGGTTCATGCGCCAGCGGCTTGGCGGCGGCCACGGCGGCGGCGCTTGGACTTCCAAACAGCATGCGGGTTGCGTCGGCGAAGGGATTGAAATACTCCTCCGCAAACTCGAGGCCGCTGCTCATGCGCAGAAGCTGATCCAACGTCAGCTTTCCCCGCGCATCGCCGTCGCCGCTCCATTCCGGCACGGGCGCGGGCGCATGGATATCCAGCTTGCCGTCACGTACAAGGATGCCAACCAGCGCGCTGGTGATGCTCTTGGTGTTGGACCATCCTGCGAGGCGGGTGTCCCGGTCGAAACCCTCGGCGTAGCGCTCGGCCAGGAGCTTGCCGTCCTGCACCACCAGCACCGCGCGGGTGAGGCGCGGCTTGCCGGGGTTGGGCTCCTCGAAGGCGCGTGCCACGGCCTCCTCCAGCTTTGCCTTCGCATCGGCTTCCATGGGGGCAAGTTCGGGGGCATTGCCCAGCGGCCATGGCTGGGTGGCGTAGTCCTCGGGCGGGGTCATCAGGGCGGGCAAAGGCTGTGCGCGCAGGGCGGCCTCATCCTCGTGCACGATCGTCACACCGAAGCCCGGGCGATAGAGAGACCTTGTCGTGGCGAGTCCGAAGACCGAGGAATCTACGGTGCCCGCTTCGCGGTCGATCTTGGCCTGGACGAAACTGAGGAATCCCAGTTCATGTTCGAGCACATCGGCCGGGTCGCGATCCGCCAGAAACACCGCGCTTCCCAGAATTGCCGCATGATAGCCCGTGGCAATTTTCAAAGCGGGTCGCGCCAGCGTTGCATACAAGGCTGCCAGTCCAACCAGCAGTACAACCGCCAAGATTCCCAGCCTTCTCTTCCACATGTCGCCGTTCCTCCCGCCCTTCAGCTCGGCGCGCGAAGCAGCATCCAGCCGCCGGCTCCGGCAAACAAAACATTGGCAGCCCAAACACCCGCGACGGGCGGCACTATCAGCAGATAAGCCAGGCCGACCCCGCCGTAAAACACCAGCATGTAGCCCATTGCGATGCCGATGCCCATGCCGAATCCGGCGGTCACGCCTCCGCGGCGATAGCGCACGGCAAAGGGCACGGCCAACAGCATCATGATCGCGCAGAGGAATGGCTGGGCCAGCTTGCGGTGCCAGGCCAGCCAGCCGCGTGCCAGCGCCGCACCCTGGTTGCCCGCTTCATCCAACGCGTTGCGCAGCTCGACGATGGAGCGCGTGGCGGGGCTTTGCTGCAGGGCAAAGAGTTGCTCCGGCGGATCAGTGAATGGAGCGGGCTGCTGGGTGATGCGGGTCACCTGTTGCCGCCAGTCCTCTCCTGGAGTGGTGGCGAACCAGCGACCATCCTCCAGAAGCCACTGCTTCGATTCCGGCTCCCAATAAATCCTGTGCGCACGAATTTCATCCAGCGTCTCGGAGGTGTTGCGATGGATGAAGACATCCTGCCCCGTGAGCGCGATGGGGTTGAAATCGAGGACGTGGCAGGTCCAGCCATCGCTCAACCGCACCCAGCTAACCGAGCCATGCCGCGCGGCGTCGGCGCGCTGCACGTAACGGCTGGCGATTTCCTGGTGCAGCCGCGTAAGTCGCACGCCGGCGGTCTCTGCGAACATCAGCCCGGCCACGCTCAGCAGCAGGGCCAGACACAGCGGGGCAAGCGCGATTCGGCGGAGGCTCACGCCCGCGGCCAATAGCGCTACCACTTCATTGGATTGCGCCGCCTTGCCCAGCACGATGAGTCCCGCGACCAGCACGCTGACTGCCAGTATCTGATACTCGAAAAGGACCGTCGGCAACAGCGTCGCGTAATACAGCGCCATCTGCGACGCTGGAGTCTCGTATTCCTGCATGCGGTCGAGCCGGATGCTGAGGAAATCGATGAGGACGAAGAGGCTGAAAAGCGCGAAGGCGCACTGGAAGGTCGCGACGAGCAGACGCCCGGTCAGATGGCGGTCATAGCGTGTCATACGCGGTCCACCCGCATCAGCGTAAACAGTCCCGCTGCCAGCATAACGAGGTTGGGAGTTTGCCCGGCCAACAAGGCCCAGGGCAGCGGCAGCGCATAGAGCGGTCCCACCGCGTTGTAGATCACGAAGTAGACCACCATGATGAGCATGCCCGCCGCGAATGCGTAGGAGCGGCTCTGGCGTCCGGTGCGCGCGCCGATGGGCGCCGCCATCAGTCCCAGCACGAATGCCATGGCCGGAAGGCTGAAGCGGCTGGAGAGTTCCCGGTGGATGGTCTGCAATTCAGCCAGCAACGTGATCAGGCCCGAGGCCTCATACTCCGCCGCCATGCTTCGCTCGAGTGCAAGCAACTGCCCCGCGCTCATGGCGTGGCGTTCGCTCATGGGGGCGCGCGTGTTGGCGCGTGGAATCGTCTTGGTCAGGGTGTCGAAAGAGAGCCTGCGCACCTCGAAGCCCTCGGAAGCGGGGATCAAGTGGCCGTTGCGCATCACCAGCCGTGAACCTTCCGCGTCCGATTCCACCTCGGCGCTCTCGGCGTAGAAGGCGTCCACCTTGCCATCGGGCTGCGGTTGCAGCAGCATGATGTTTTTCAGCGTACCATCGGGATCGCGCTCGCCCAGGTAGACGCGCCAGTCGCCGTAGGCGTGCATCACGCCCGTTGGGAGCATGTCGATGGTCATGCGCAGGGGCAGGTCGCTGGTGAGCAACCGGGAGAGCTGTCCCACGGCCCAGGGCTGGGCCAGGTTTTGCAGCAGAAAGCACGCGCCGCTCACCACCAGTCCCAGCCCCAGCACCGGCAGCACGGCCTGCTTGAGGGAAATCCCGCAGGCCCGCATGGCCGTCATTTCGCTGCTCGCCGCCAGGCGGCCAAAGGCGAACATGATGCCGAACATGAAGGTGACCGGAAGGATAAAGCCCAGCGCGGAGGGCAGGCTGAACAAGGCAATTAAGCCCAGATCAATCAGGGTGATCTGGACAAAGGGCACCTTGTCGAGCAAGGCGCCGAGGTTCTCCTGAAGACCGGCCGCCAGCACCACAAAGGTCACCAGCACCGCTGCGAGGGCCGATGGGGTCCAGACTTGCGAGACAATATAGCGGTATACGATGCGCATGGATTCGGGGATGATAGCAGACCAACCGGCTCGACCTCCCCTGAAGGCCTCCTCCTGCCGGGCGTGCCAATCGCCTTTCGCACGAAAAGGTGCGCATATTGCATGGCACTACGCCATCACTTACCCTATTGGGGAGAAACGTCTCTCCGCGACGGGGCGGACGGGGCGAGCGAGTGACGACGATGAGCGAAGAACTGTTGAACGAAATCCTGCGTAACGCGAACCGGAACAACCTGTTCCGGGATATCGTCGAGCGTGCGCGCGACAAGGGCCTGATGCTTGAGGTGCACGCGGACCGCCGCGATCTCGACACGGGGAGGATCGGCTTTGTCCTCGAAGTGGGGGACGATGGCTTCACCTTTCAGGAGCTGGACGAGGAGGGGGAGATGGATGGCGTGGTCACCATCGGCTTTCGTTCGGTGGTGGAGCTTCGCGAAAACAGCCGCGAGATTTGCCGCATCCGTGCGCTGTACGAGCATCCGGACGAGGAGGAAGCCTCCGACGATGACCAGAGCTACGCCTCGTCCGACATGATTCGGAACCGGCTTGACGCGGCCCAGGCCACCGGCGCGCTGATTGAGGTGCGCATTGAGACGGATAACGACTGCCGCCATGTGCGGGGCTTCGTGGTGGGGGTGTCGGGCGAATTCGTGCAGATGCAGACGGTGACCTACAACGGCGATCCCAACGGCATGGCCACGATGCGCCTGCGGGAAATCAGCACCCTCTTCGAGGATGACTGGGAGATTCGGCGTGCCCGGAGGCTCTATCGCCTGCGTGACGGGCTTTACGACCCCGCCGAGTTCAACCATCAGGCGCCGCCGGAAACCGCTTGACAGTCTTGACATTATTCAGCGTTTTCCTTTAACCTCGGCTTGTGCTTTCTCGACTAGCCGGGGAGGTTTCCCGAGGATTAAGGGAAGCTTTCCCGGCGCTCCTTTTTTGCCCTCGCCGGGCCCCTGAACCCACGCGCAAAGGAAGCAATCCGCCCTATGCCTGAGTCGAAAGAATTCTCGCGCACGCTGGTGACTAGT
Organism: Candidatus Hydrogenedentota bacterium; assembly: GCA_046047315.1. Lineage (GTDB taxonomy): Bacteria > Hydrogenedentota > Hydrogenedentia > Hydrogenedentales > JAEUWI01 > WGMK01. Next base: position 11,883 of record JBJOID010000070.1, read on the forward strand.
GCGCTGCCCTATGCCAACGGCCACATTCACCTTGGCCATATCGCCGGGGCCTATCTGCCGGCCGACGTTTACGTGCGTTACCTGCGGCTGCGGGGGAAGCCGGTGCTCTATGTGGGCGGATCGGACGAGTACGGCGTGCCCATTACCCTGACCGCGTTGAAGGAGGGGGTGGACCCGCAGGAGGTGGTGGATAGGTATCACGCCGCGAACGCGGAGGCCTTTGCCCGCCTTGGCATTTCCTACGATGTCTATGGCCGCACCACCTGGCCTATGCATGTGGACACCACGCAGTCCTTCTTCAAGGCGCTTGACGCCGGTGGCTTCATCTACGAGGAGTCGATGGAGCTGTGGTACTCCGAGCAGAGCAATCGCTTCCTGCCTGACCGCTACGTGCGCGGCACCTGTCCCCGTTGCGGATACGACAACGCGAACTCCGACGAGTGCGAGAATTGCGGCGCGCAGTATCAGCCGCGGGACCTTGTGTCTCCCCGCGCGAACATCCCCGGCGACCAGAGTGAACCGGTGTTGAAGCAGTCGAAGCATTGGTTCCTGGACCTGCCGAAGTTTCAGGAGCAACTGCGGGGCTATCTCGAATCCCACCCGGAATGGCGGGCCAATGTGCGCGGCATCAGCAAGGGGTGGATAGAGGAACTGCGCGGCCGCTGCATCACGCGCGACACCGATTGGGGCGTGCCGATTCCCATTGCCGGGCCTGCGGCCGAAGGCAAGCGCATCTACGTCTGGTTCGACGCCCCCATTGGTTATGTGACCAATACCCGGCAGTGGGGCGTGGATACCGGGCGGGGCGAGGACGCCTGGTTGCCGTGGTGGAAGGACGAGAGCACCCGCTTGCTGCACTTCATCGGCAAGGACAATGTGCCGTTCCATGCGGTCATTTTCCCTGCGATGTTGATGGGGCAGGGGGACTACATCCTTGCGGACAACGTGGTGGCGAACGAGTACCTCAACATCTTCAACCGCCAGACCGGCAAGAGCGAGAAGGGCAGCAAGTCGCGCGGCAACATGATCAGCGTGCGCTGGGCGCTGGACCAGTTCCCCGCGGACGCCTGGCGCTATTACCTTTGCGCCAACGCCCCGGAAACGAAGGACGCCGACTTCGACTGGGACGAGTTTATGAACCGGTACAACGGCGAGCTGTGCGACGTGGTGGGCAACTTCATCCACCGCTGCCTGACCATGACCGTGAAGAACTTTGACGGCAAGGTGCCTGCCGCGGTAGCGCTGGATGAACAGGACCAGGCCATGCTGGCCGCCATCCCGGAACAGCTCGACGCCATCGCCGAGGCGCTGGACGGGTTCCGTTTCCGCTTGGCGGCGGAGCGCCTGATCGACCTTGGCCGAAAGGCCAACGTCTACTTCAACGAGAAGCAGCCGTGGGTAACGCGCAAGACCGACATGGACCGCACCGGCACGACGCTGCATGTGTGCGTGCAGGTGGTGCGGGCGCTGGCCCATGCCATGGCCCCCTTCCTGCCGGAAGGAGCCGCGAAGCTGGCGGGCATCCTGAATGCGCCAGTTACCCTAGGAGGCCCCGATGGCGGCCCTGACGTATGGAAGGCCGGCAAGGAAGCACTGCCCGCAGGGCATGCGCTGAATACGCCCGAAGTGCTCTTCCCGAAGATAGACCCGGACCGGATAGCCGAACTGGCTGAACTACACCAAAGCGGCGGGGCGGTGTGAGCAACAAACCTGTGGTATGCTGACTTCGCCAAGACGCGTGACCGAGTCTTGAAAGGCGAGCCCATGGACATCAGTCATCCTGAAATTGCCAGCCTCAGCACAACGGAAAAGCTTCACCTCGTAGAAGCTCTATGGGATGATATTGCCCAATCACCGGAATCAGTACCGATTCACGCGTGGCAAGTCGAGGAACTCGATCGCCGCCGGGATAAGTTTATTGCCGCCCCCGAATCCGGACGGCCCTGGTCTGAAGTAGTCCAACGAATTCGTAATGGGCAATGAACTTATCCTCACGCCTGAGGCTGAAGAGGATATCATTGAGGCCTTTGCCTGGTATCGCTCTCGACATCCGGAATTAGGCGAACGATTCCTAAGGGCGGTCGAATCGAACTTCGACCAAATTGCAGATTCTCCCAGACGCTTCCTCAAGGCGTATGGTGACGTTCGCAAATCCCTTCTGCACAACTTTCCTTATTGCGTATTCTTCGAGGAAATGCCACAGGCATCGTTATTTACGCGGTCTTCCACACCTCCAGGAATCCCTATAAATGGAAGGAAAGACTGGCTTGAGTCAAGCGAGTCCCCGAAGAATCAATGACAACCGACGCGTGAAGGGTTGTTTTGTTTCTTGAAAGAATAAGTTATAGAGAATTAGGGACTAATCCATGCTTCTTCGTCTGATGGCGAGAAATAGAATCTTTAGACTTTGCTGAGAGCACCAGGCAAGAACGATGGCCTGTATAACCAAGACACTGGTCTCTGAATTGTAGGGGGAAAGCAGCAGCGATTCGGCCATGAATGATATGAACAGCAACTTTCCCACGGAATTGAAAACGTCGAGTCGATCAGGATCCTTGATAACGACCACTGGCTTTTCGAGCCTGCAAAGGTACCGTTCAAGCCGAGCGTTTGTGGGCAGCCATGTGTAGGCTAGAATAAACAACCCGATTCCACCCAATGTCCGTGCAATGAGGGCAGAGACGGACGCATACTCGGATCCGCTTAGGATATCATCTAATGCAGACCAGGTAACTATTGCGAGTAATGTGCCTGCCGCAGCAAGCGTGGCACTAACAATCGCCATTTCGATCCGGCGCCAAGTCCCACGCCGTCGTACAACTTCCTTAATGGGCGCAGGCTCTGTCGTGTCGGTGCTCATCCGCCGCTACTCCAAACAGGGACGCACCGCCATTCTAACAGAGGGTGGACTCATGTCGTGCAATGAGTGCGGCACGATTCCATCAATCGGGCGACTTGATTAACGCCTAACCCCGCGCGCGGGCGTGGAACCAGCGCATGTGCCCGTCGCGGCACCACGCGACTTTACGGATCCAGCGGTCCATGAGGTAGTCGCGGTCTTCGGCGTCGAGCGCCGGGGGATTTACGGCGCAGCATTCGATGAGCTGGTTCATTTCCTTCTCGAGGATGGCGATGAAGTCCGGCGTCATGTCGTCGATGGTGACGTCGGTGAAGCCGGCGTCTTCCAGGGCGGTGGCGTATTCGTGGGCGCGGTGCAGGTAATACCCTGTCTCGGCCACGTAGTCCACGAAGTCGTTCGAGAGCGGCTCGGGTCCGCGGCCGTAGTCGCTGATGAATAGGCTGCCGCCGGGGGCCAGCAGGCCGCGCATCCGGCCGAACACCGCCGCCTTGTCCTCGTTGTACATGATGGCGTCGCGCGAGTAGATGAGGTCGAATCCATCGTCGGGCAGATCCACCTCGAGGATGTTTCCGCTCAAGAGGCGCACCTTGTCGATGCCACGCTCGGCGGCGCGTTGGCGTCCCTGGGCCACCAGCTGCGGCAACAAGTCCACACCGGTCACATGGGCTCCGTATTCGCGCGCCATGTGAAATGCCGAACCACCGATGCCGCAGCCCACGTCCAGCACGCGCACCCCGGGCTTCAGGCCCAGCGTGGCGCAGATTGCGCTGGTGGACTCGAGGCCGCCGGTGCTGACGAAGTCCTCGCCAAAGATCACCTCGTATCGGTGAACACTGCGGTCCGTGAACTGCTCGGAATCGCTCAAGTTATTGGTCTGCGTGTGCATCCCGCGCACCTCTCCTGTTAAGCGCCGCTCTCCTGTTCGGGAACGATTAGCTCAAGTTTAGGTGCATATTGTTAAGCATCAAACAGTATGGATGCAAATCCAATGAGGTGGTCGTGTTAGGAGTCATTCGAGGGCCGCGACGCCGTCGTCTACGAAATCGACGAAGAGCCCATCGGTGCCCCGCACATACAGGATATGCCGAATCTCCGCGATGCTCGTTTCGAAGTTGGCGGGCTTCTGATCCCGGCGCACGGTATACGGATGCACCTGCAGCTTGAGGGCATGCGCGCGCTCAACGAGCGATTCATCCTTTTCCAACAGGCTCTTGTCTGGCCCAATCCCGCTGGCAAATTCCGCAATCTTCGCAAGCCCCTCATCGCTAATTTGGGCGGCGGCCAGCTTGCTGGAGGTAATCAACATGATCTGCGGCAGGCTGCTGCCGAGTTCAAGGCGCATGCGCTTGAGGGGCTCGGGCTCGAAAGACTGCACGAAGACCTTGGCCTCGGGACCGGTGTAGCCGTAGGCCGCCAGCACGGCCAGGAACTTCTCCTCCATGGGCTGGCCCGCGCGCTTGTGAAACGTGGGGGACTTGAGCTCGGGATAGATACCGGCCTCGCGCCCGGTGCTGGCGTTCAGGCCCTGCACCAGCTCGATGGCCTCGGCAAAGGTGGGCACGCGAAAGTCGGACTTGCCCTTGGGGAAGCGGTTGGGCAAGCGCTCCTCGGCGCGAAGCTGGCGTATCTCCGCCAGCGTAAAGTCGATGGCGTACCACTGCCCGTCGTCTCGTTTCCGATCGGGGAAGACTTCTTCGACATTGGTGGTCGATTCGAGATGGATGTCGTGCAGGCAAACGAACTCGCCATCCTTGGTCAGCACCAGGTCCTGCTCGATGTAATGGGCTCCCTGCGCATGGGCCATGGCATAGGCTTCCAGCGTGTGCTCGGGCAGATAGCCGCTCGCGCCGCGATGGGCGATGATGATCTTTTCTTCCGCCGATGCGGCAAGCCCTTGGGCCACCAAGGCGGCTGTCGCAATCCAAAGCGCGATCTTCATTGTCTGGTCTCCATGCCCTGGTTCAGGAATTCGTGGCCCGTCATGGGCCGATCAATATGGAAAGCTTTGTCCCGGAAGACTCCCTGGGATTGATGGTCACGCTGCCCGTCACGGGCTTCTCCCC
>JBJOID010000071.1:0-5685 GCA_046047315.1 Candidatus Hydrogenedentota bacterium
CGTCGCTGGAGCACGCTGAGCGAGGCGGTTATCTCGAACAAGTCACCCTTGATTGGCAAGAGCATTCGCGACTCGAACTTCCGCGCCACCTACAACGCTGCCGTGGTGGCGGTGCACCGGAACGGCGAGCGACTCAAGGGGCGCGTGGGCGACATCCGGCTGCGCAATGGCGACACGCTGCTCTTGCAGACCGGCCCCAACTTCGCCGCTGCCCACCGCGACAACGCGGACTTCTTCCTCGTGAGCGCCGTGGAGGATTCGCGCCCCACGCGGCACGAACGCTCCACGCTTTCGATCGTGCTGCTGGGCGTTTTCATCGTGCTGCTGGTATCGGAAGTCTTCAGCACGGCCATCGCCGCCCTGCTCATCGCCGGGGCCATGGTAGCCAGCCGCTGCATCTCGGTGTCCGATGCGCGCCAAAGCGTGGACTGGCAGACCATCATCACCATCGGCGCTTCCTTCGCCATAGGCGCCGCCATGGAAGCCTCCGGCGTGGTAAGCCTGATCAGCGGCATGGTGGTGCAGGAGGGCGCGGCACTGCCGCCCTGGGTGGTCTTGCTCATCGTCTTTGTGGTCACGAGCATTTCCACCGAAATCATCACCAACAACGCCGCAGCCGTATTGATGTTCCCCTTCGCGGTGCGCATGGCGGATAACATCGGCGCCAGCCCCACACCTTTCGTGGTGGCCGTGTGCATCGCCGCCTCGGCGGCCTTCGCCCTACCCATTGGTTACCAGACCCACCTGATGGTCTACGGCCCCGGCGGCTATCGTCTCACGGATTTCCTCAAGGTGGGCATCCCGCTGAACATACTGGTTTGCATCGTCAGCATGATCGTGATACCGCTTGTGTGGCCGTTCTAAGCCACGCGGCTCACGCTTGACTCAAACGACGAGCGATTCCCAGAGTCCATACTGCTCTTGCAGTTCGGCCTTCAGTTCCTCATAGCGCTTGGTGTGGGCTTCAAGCGTGGCGAAATCCGTGGGCGGAATGTACTGGAAGCCTTCCTCGAATTCGCGCACCATCGTCTCCAGTTCCTCGATCTTCTTCTCGAGGGCTTCCTGCTCGCGCTGGCGCTTGCGTTCCTCGTTGACGTTGGGCTTCTTCTTCTCGGCCTTCGCCACTGGCACGGGCTCCGGCTCCTTCTCCTTGCTCCTGCGTATCTTCAGCACATCCTTCGTCTTCTTCTCCTCGGCCGGCGCGGGAAGCTGCTCCTTCGCCAGTTTCTCCAGGTATTCCGTGTAGTTGCCCCGGAACACCGTGGCCTGGCCATTCTCGATAATCACCAGCTTGTCCACCAGCCGGTCGATGAGTTCGCGGTCGTGGCTGATCATCACGATGGAGCCGGGATACTCCTGCAGCGCCTGCTCCAGCGATTCACGCGACACGAGGTCGAGGTGGTTTGTAGGCTCGTCCAGCAGGATGAGGTTCGCTTCCCCGAGGATAAGCTGCGCCATCGTCACGCGCGCGGTCTCGCCGCCGCTCAGTGTGCGGATGGTCTTAAAGACGTCGTCACCCGTGAACAGAAAGCGCCCCAGAAATGTGCGAATCTGCTCGGGTGTCCACTTCGGCCGGGCCGAATGCACCTCGGTCAGGATGTCTGCATCCGGGTTCAGGTCGCCGTGGTTCTGGTCGTAATACCCCATCTTCACCTTGTTGCCCAGCGTCACCTCCCCCCCCAGGCCGGGATGCAGCCCCGCTATTTGGCGCAACAACGTCGTTTTGCCCGCGCCGTTGGGACCAATGATGCCGACGCGCTCGCCCCGATGAACCTGAAAAGAGACATCCTTGTAGAGCGTCAGCCCGTCATAGCCCATCGACATGCCCTGCACATCCAGCACCACCTGCCCGCTCCGGGCGATTTCGCCCAGCCCGAAGGACACCGCGGCCCGCTCCGTCTCCGGCGCTTCCACCAGGTCAATCTTTTCGATGCGCTTGATGCGGCTCTGCACCTGACGCGCCTTCGTGGCCTTGTAGCGGAACTTGTCGATAAAGACCTGTTCCTTGCGCAGGCGCTCCTGCTGGTTCTCATACTCCCGCTGCTGTTGCTCGCGGATGAGCACCTTGGCCTTGGCGTATTGATCGTAGTTGCCGGTATAGCTGCGTATCTCTCCGCGCTCCAGTTCAAGGATGCGGGTGGCCACATGGTTCAGGGTGCGTCGGTCGTGCGAAATCACGAAGACCGTGCCCTCGCAGGTTTGCAGGTAGGACTCCAGCCACTCGCGCGCTTCGAGGTCCAGGTGGTTCTCCGGCTCGTCCAGCAGCAGCAGGTCGGCGTCCTGCAAAAGAACCAAGGCCAGCATCAGCCGCGTGCGCTGACCGCCGCTCAGCGCCTTGAAGGGTAGCTCGAAATCCTCCAGTGTGAAGCCCAAGCCATGCAGCACCTGCTTGATTCGCGTGCGAAACTCATACCCACCCCGGTGGATGAAGGCTTCCTGCACATGGCTGTACTCCTCGAGCACATCCTCCCCCGCCGCCATCCGGTGCTCCAGATCACTGAGCTGCTTTTCCATCGCGATCACGTCGTCAAAGGAATGCAGCACCACCTCGAAGATGGTCATCTCGGAGGCAATGCGCGGAATCTGCGCCAGCGCCGCGATACGCTGCTTGCGCATCCGCTCCACCGTGCCGCTGTCCGGCTCCATCTCCCCCATAATGATGCGAAAGATGGTGGACTTGCCCGTGCCGTTCCGCCCAATCAGTCCAATGCGCTCCCCCACCTCGATGCGAAGATCCACGTCGGACAGCACCGGCTGGCCCGAGAACGACTTGTTTACTTTTTCCAGGCGGACAAGGCTCATGAACACACTTCTCTTTGGGATGGGTGGGGAAGAACCGCATTATAGCGCACACGCAGGCACAACGGAAAACCCGGGGCTACGTTGCCGAAGGTGGTAAAGCAAGGCAAGCCACAAGGGGCCATCAAGTAAACGGACGGAAGAACATCCCCCGCCCTTTGGGCACCCCTTCAAAGGGGGAGATCGCGTCTCTCGCCTTCATCCAGAATAGGTGCAGTCTGATGTCCCCCTTTGAAGGGGGTGTCATGCAGGGGCGTTCCCCCTGCATGACGGGGGATGTTCAATCCTCGCCAATCATTACGAGCTTGCGCAGAAGCCGTCCTCGCCACTCTCGCAGGGTACGATGCCGCGCAGGTTGTAGAGCTGGATAAGGCGGAGCAGTTCGGATAGGTCGATGACTCCGTCACCGTCCAGGTAATCCGCCGCGTGCGCCGGGCAGCCGCTCGACAGCTTGGAATCGTCCTCGGGCAGGTAACCGTCCTCCGTCTCATCGGGGTCAACAGCGCAGTCGTAGCCGCCGGCGTTGTAGAACTGAATCAATCGAACCAGTTCGGAAAGGTTGAGACTTCCGTCGCCATTAGAGTCCGCGTTGTGCAGCGGACGCGCTTCGGAAATCTGTCGCAGCAATTCGACCCTCGACAAGGCGCCGTCATCGTTCAGGTCTAACGCGTCGAAGTCCTCGGGCGAACCGCTCTGCATCCCGGCGTATTCGCTTTCATCCAGTTTGCCATCCTGATTGAAGTCCAGGCCGGGCAGGGCGAGCAGCGTTATGCGCGCAGCCGCAGCATTGCTCTCCCCTTCCGCCGCACCTTCTTCGCTCCCCTCACTCCCACCTTCAACCGTGCCTTCAATATCGCCCTCAGCATTCCCTTCGAGGCTACCTTCCGCATCGCCCTCGATGCCGCCTTCGCTGCTGCCCTCTACATCACCCTCAGTGGCTCCCTCATTCGCACCCTCGGCAGAGCCCTCTATTGTCCCTTCCCCATCTGTAAAACCTTCCACCGTCCCCTCTCCCTCTACCGCGCCTTCTTCTCCCCCCTCACCTTCTGCATTACCTTCCAAATCACCCTCTCCCTCCGGCGCGCATTCGTCAATGGGAAGCACCATTCCCACGTATCCCTCGAAGACGATGCTCTTGCCGTCGGGGGAGAATCGCGAGGCGCCATACGTCGGGTAGTCAAACACCTTGATGATTGCTCCCGAGGCCACATCGGCCACGGCAATAGGGGTAAGGAGCTGCTCGCGATACACTCCGTTCGTACTCGCAATCTCGCCGTCAATGTAGCCCCTGGCCATAAGTACCCGAGTCCCGTCATCCGAGAGCGCGAAGCCCGATCAGCCTTCTCCGGCAAGGGCTGCGAAGTCCTGCAACAGAGAACCGTTCATCGCGTCATAGACGGCGGTGCCGCCTTCGCCGGACAGCGCCACCAGGAAGCGCTCGGCGGCGATGCTGCTCGCGAGTACGTTGATGTCGCCCGGCATGGTGACGGCATCCCCTGCGGTCAGGGTCTCCACCTGGAATATCTCAACCGCATTCCCTGAAGCCCGCAGCATGCGGGTTGGGGAGCCCGGAAGGAACGCGGTCTCATAGACCTCGTTAAACACGCGGGTCATATCGTCCTGCAAATCGAAGAGCATGGTTCGCCCGTTGAGTTGATAGCGGAGATAGCGGTTATCGGGCGAGAAGTCCAAGCGCGGGACATTAGAGATTGAGGGAGGTCCGAAAAGCGTGCTGTCGACAGGCGTTCCCGTGGCGGCGTCACGCACCACCACGAAGTCCTCTTCCCAGGAAGCAAGCAAACTGCCATCATTGGAAATGCCAAGGCTGGTAATGTCGTGGTCGGCTTCTGTTGGAATCAATAACGGCTCCTGCCCTTGATGCCGCACCACCAGCACGTCGCGCGGATAGGCATCCGAGAAGACGGAATCTTCGCCATTCCAACGATGCGCGACGGAGACGTTCGTGCTCAGGTCGGCGCTGTAGCGCGCGCCCGCTCCATGAATGAACTCCTGCACGAGGCTGCCATCGGCCGTGTCGTAAACTCTGGTGCGATATCCTTGGGCGACGCCGAATCGGCTGCCATCGGCGGAGATGGAAATCCAACCCGCAGCGAAGCCGTCGCCCGCGGGAATGGTATACAGCGTCGCAAGCGTATCAACATCGGCCACGACGATGGGGTCATCTTGTCCGCCCCCAAGCACAAGGACCGAACCATCGGAATCCCACGAACCCGGCGCAGTCAACGGTGAGGGTTGTTCCACGAGAAGTTCACCCGTGGCGGCATCCCACACCAGGATAGTGTCGCTTGCACCGATAACGCGGGAACCATCCCGGGAGAAGCGGTAGGACAAATTATGAATCTCAGCCTTGCCCGGGTCTTCCAGCGAGAGCAGCAGTGTGCCCGTGCCAGCGTCACGTATATCGCGGCTAACCAGTACCTTGCCGCCATCGGGAGAAATGTCCATCAGCACACCGGGGACCATGTTCAGTGAGTTGCTTCTATCGCCGGTTAGCGCGTCGATGTATTGAACAGACACCGATGCCGTGACTCGCACGGTAGCGTATCGATTGGTGGGTAAATAGCGAATCTGATTCTGGGTCTCCGTGTACAGAGTTCCTCCAGACACGCACGTTACGAGGTCTCCGGATGCGACGTTCCACAGGCAAAGTCTCCCATCCTCGTGGCCCGCCAACACCGTTGATGCGTCATCGTCAACAGCCACGTGGTTTACCGATAGCAGGGGATCACCAACACCACGGTCCAGCGACTGAAGAATCTTGCCGGACTCAACATCCGCGACGATGACCTGAGTCCTCGAGTTGAATACGACGGTGTTACCATCCGGTGTCAGCTCCACCACGTGGGTTGAGTTGATATTTGGATA
>JBJOID010000072.1:0-10549 GCA_046047315.1 Candidatus Hydrogenedentota bacterium
GGCATGAAGCCCAAAGAGCGCCACCCCGAGGGGGGCGCCTGGTTGAGCGGGCCGCAGGAAGCCGTGCTGCTGGACAGCAGCGAAACCCTCATTCGCTTCGGAGAACGCCTCAACGTTCGCGGCTCGGCCAAGGTGCGCAACGCCGTGGAGAATGAAACCGGCATCGACCACGACGCGCTGGAAGAAGTGGTGCGCGAACAGGTAGAAGGACTTGGCTGCCAGGTCATCGACGTCTGCATGGACTCGAACCAGGTGGACACCGTCGCCGTCTTGAGCGAAGTGGTGCATGTGCAGACCACCGACTTCAAGGGTGCCATGTGCCTCGACTCCTTCCAGGTGGATGCGCTTCAGGAAGCCATCAAGCGATATCCCGGCCGTCCGCTGGTGAACTCCATCTCGATGGAAGAAGCCTCCCCCGGCGTGCTGAAGGTGGACGCCGTCATCGAGGCAACCAACGCGCACAATCCCTTCTACGTGGCGCTTTGCACCGGCCCCAAGGGCCCCGGCGCCACGCGCGATGAGAAGCTCGACCTCGCCTCGCAGATCATCGACCGCGCTCTGGAGAAGTACGGCGTCAGCACTGACCGCCTCTTCGTGGACGTGAACTGCTTCCCGCTCGGTTCAGAGTCCGACGAGAAGATGAACTTTGCCCTCGAATCCCTCGAGGCCATCGCCATGGTGAAGGCGAAGTATCCCACCGTGCACACCACCATCGGCGTGGGCAACCTGACCAACGGCCTCGCCAAGAAGCCCTACATGCGCAAGGTGCTTACCTCAGTCTTCCTCGACGAGGCTCGCCAGCGCGGGCTCGATTCCGCCATCATCAACCCCGACCACTACGTCTTCGTGCAAGACCTCGAGCCGCGCGACTACGAGCTCGGTCTGCGCGCCGTGCTTGAGCGCGACATGGAAGCCTTCGCCGAGCTGGAAGATATTGCCGAGCGCAAGAAGGGCGTGGTGGTGGAGCGCCGCACCAGCTACGACGATCTTCCCCTCGAGCAGGCCATCTGCCAGAAGGTGAAGGACGGGTTCAAGGAGCGCGTTGCGGGAGAATTCGAGTACAAGGGCCATACCTACGCCTACCGCGACAAGATCGCGCTCCAGGTGGCGCAGGCCATCGAGCACCACAAGCCGCTCGACTTCATCAACGAGTACCTCATGGGCGCCATGCAGGATCTCGGCGACGGCTTCGGCCGCGGCGAGGTGTCTCTGCCGCACCTGCTCAAGAGCGCCGACGTCATGCGCGAGGCCATGGCCTTCCTCGAAACCTTCATGCGCAACGAGGCCGGGATCGACATCCATGGCGCCATCAACTACAAGGGCGTCGTCGTGCTCGGCACCGTCTACCAGGACGTGCACTCCATCGGCAAAGACCTCGCCCGCACCCTGCTGGAAAACTACGGCTACCGCGTCATCGACCTCGGCACCATGGTGCCCCTGCAGGACTTCATCGACACGGCCAAGGAAAACAACGCCGACGCCATCGGCATGTCTGCGCTCCTCGTGCAGACCAGCAACCACATGATCACGGTCTCCAAGATGATGGCCGAGCAAGACCTGCACATCCCCGTGCTCATCGGTGGCGCCCCCGTCAGCGATCGCCACGCGGGCTATGTGGCGATGGCCAGCGCCGATGGGCCCGACACCATGCGCGACGACGTGTTCTATTGCCGCACCGCCATGGACGGCGTGAACGTAATGAACACCCTCATGGGCGCCGAGGAAGGTCTCGAAACCTTCAAGGCAAAGAACCGCGAGAAAATCCTCAGCAAGCTGGAGCGCGCCGAGAAGAAGGCCGAGGAAGACCGCGAGCTGCTCGCCACCCTGCCACGCCGCGTCATCGCGGTGGACGCCGACGCCCTTCCCGCCGAGCCCCGCTTCGCCCGTAAGGAAGTGCGCTACACCCTCGAAGAGTTTGCGCCCATGCTCGATCGCAAGACGCTGTATTCCCTTAACTGGCGTTTCGGTGGCGAAGGAACGCGCGCGCGCCAAGGACACACGCAGCAGGAACTCGACGCCCTCTTCGACACCTGGGTCAAGCGCGGCACCGAGCTGGGCTGGCTGCTGCCGCAGGGCGTCTGCGGCATCTACCCCTGTGTGGCCGAGGGCGATGAGATCGTCATCTTCGATCCTGAAGACTTGGGCAAGACCCTCACCCGCGTGGCCTTCACCACCGTCATCGGCGCCAGCCGCACCGACGTGGTCAACGCCGCGCAATACTTCCCGTCAGCAGAGTCCGGAAAGCTCGGCGCCATCGGCTTGCAGATCAGCACCAGCGGCCCGCAGGTGGACGATCAAATCACCCTTCTGCGCGAGAGCGGCGATTCCGAATCCACCCTCTTCCTGCAAGGCCTGTCCGACCGCATCGCCGAAGACATGGCTGAACACCTGCACGCCCTGCAACGCGAGTGGCTCGGCCTCCCCGAAGATTGTGGCCAGCGCTGGAGCCCCGGCTACCCCGGCATGCGCAACATCCACCACAACGAAGACCTCTACCGCCTGCTCCACGCCGGCAGCCTCCTCGGCGTCAAGCTCACCGGCGCCGCGGAATTCAGCCCCACCGGCACCACCGGCGCCTTTGTCTGCTACCACCCCGAGGCGCGGTATCAGTGAAGCCTTAGGAACGAACTCGAAGGCGGTTGTGCATACCACTTGACATATTTTCAGGCTTCCCGTATGCTGAACATGGATTCAGTAGGAGACCTCCATGGCCAAGGGCATCACTCAACGCCAGCGCGAAGTGTTGGATTTCATCATCGAGAATATTCGCGAGGTGGGCTATCCGCCGACTATCGCGGAAATCGGGGAGCGCTTCGGCATCACTTCGACCAACGGCGTGAACGATCACCTTCAGGCGCTTGAGCGCAAGGGATACATTGAGCGCAGTTCTAAGGCGCGTGGCATCCATGTGACGGACAAGGCGGCAGTGAGTCTCTACCGTGCCGATGTCGGGGTCTTGCCGCTGGTGGGACGCGTGGCCGCAGGCAGTCCCATTCTCGCCCAGGAAAATGTTGAGGACTATGTGCCAGTCTCCTCGTCTATGGCGCAGCGCAAGGCCTACTGTCTCCGGGTGCAGGGCGACAGCATGATCGAGGACGGCATCTTCGACGGGGACATCATTATCGTGGATTTGGAGAAGCGCCCCCGGACCGGGGACGTGGTGGTGGCGCTGGTGGAGGATGAAGCCACGGTCAAGCATTATCATCCGCGCGGCGGCGCCGTGGAGCTTAGGCCTGCCAATGCCGCCCTCCAGCCCATGGTCTACCCCGCCCACGCCGTCACCTTGCAGGGTGTGGTGGTCGCCTTGCAGCGCTCGTTGAACTAACGTCGCGCCTCGGATTGTTGTAGTTCCGGGACGGCATGGGGTCCTAGGCGAATACCGCCACGCCTTCGCGCACGGCTTTCACGTTCGCTTCAAAATGAGCGAAGTTCTGCATGTCGGAATTGACGGCGTCCATGCCGTTGGCCAGCACATAGGCATAGGCCCGCTGGAAGGCGTCGAAGCCGGAGTTGATTTGCTCGGCTGAATAGTGGCTATCGAAGGCTGCGGCCTGATTGTCTGCCTCGGCGGAGAGGAAGCGGGCCGACTTCATGCCGATGAGCCCAATGCCCGCGGCACGCGCCCGGTCAAAGAGCGGGCGCAACGCTTTCATGGTTGGCGTGCCTTCCATGATGTTCCGGGTGTTCCAGTCGTAGAAGCCTGCCGGGGTGATGCCGACCATCGCGAGGTCGTACCAGCCCGTCTCGATCATCGCCTCGATGACCGCCGCGGTGTTGTTGTGCGTGCTGATGCCAAAGTAGCCCACCTTGCCCGCAGAGCGCGCTTCCACAAAGGCCTGATACAGTTCCTCGCACTTCACGTAGGCAGGGTCATTTTGAGCCATCAGGTAATACGCGTCGATGTACTCGGTGTCGAGGTCCTTCAGGCTATCGTTGAGGAACTTGGTCCACCGCCCCGCGACCTTCTTGGCATTCTCCACCGAAAGTTTTCCATCGGGTTCCGCCGCCGGCCCCGCCACAGGCGCCTTTGAGGCAACCCAAATGTCATCGCGGTTCGCCTTCATAAAGCGGGCAAGGTGGTTCTCGCTGCCCTTGTAATAGACATTCGAGCCCACGTCATAGAAGTTGATGCCCGCCTCGAGGGCCTGGTCGAGCAGGCGCACCGCCTTGCCTCCGGCCAGGGCTGCGCCGCAGCCGAATACCAGCCGGCTCGCCATGAAGTTCGTGCGTCCCAGTTTGACGTAGGGCATCCCCTCCACCTCGCGCCCGTGCGATGCGCCATCGGGCCCGGGCCGCTTCACACTGGGTTTGTCCGGCAGGGCGGCCAGTGCCTCGCCCCCGACAAGCGTGGCGCCTGCGCCCACTGCGGTGGTCTTCAAGAATTCCCTGCGATCCATGGTGTGTCTCCTGCGGTGCAAGTGTGTCGCCACTCTAGCGCAGGGCCGTTGCGCTGTCAACGGCGATAAAGAATGCCGCCCCGGAGCCCGAGCTCCGGGGCGGCGGTGAATTGCCCGGCAGGACCCTAGGCCTGCTCGTCGAATAGCAATCCCTGCAGTTTCCTGAACCGCGCGGTGAACTCGAGTATCGCCTCGGGGGGATACTGCTTGATCACCTCGTTGTTCTCGTTGACCACTTGCGCGATGTACCGGTTGCTCGCCTCGTCCACGCGAATGCGTGAACGCGAGGCCGGCTCTTCCGGGACGCGTGCGCGCGCGTCCTCGGCTCGACGCACCTGCTCCTCGGCCAAGCGCTCGGCCCGGACCTTTGCGGCCTCGACCCTTGCGTTCGCCTGGGCGGCGCCCAGTTGGCGAGCTGCGGCATCGCGCCGGGTGGCCTCGGCCGCGCTTGCGGCCTGGGCTGGCACCGATTCGATACGCATACTCCGCCTCCTCTAATTCGCCGTTAACCCAGCAGGGTCAGGGCGGTCTGAGGAACGACGTTGGCCTGCGCCAATACCGACGTGCCCGCGCTCACCAGAATCTGGTTCCGGGTGAAGCGGATCGTCTCGGCCGCGATGTTCGCATCGCGAATGGCGCTTTCCGACGCCGTGGCGTTTTCCTCCTGAATTGCCAGCGTATTGATGGTGAACTCGAGCCGGTTCTGGAACGCACCGAGTGTCGAACGCAGCGTGTTCACGCTCTGCAGCGCGCGGTCGATCGTGCTGATGGTGGACACCGCAATGTTCACCGCCGACACGGCCACCGTGTTCACGCCGAGGTCGTTCGTCTTCGCGCCCGTCACCGAAACCGTGAGCGTCTGGCTCACGTTCGGCCCTGCTTGGAGCGTGATGCTCTGCGACGCGCTGAGCACGCGCACCCCGTTGAACTCCGTGTCCAGCGCGATGTCGTCGATCTGCTGCAACAACTGCTGCACTTCGGTGTTCAGGGCGGTGCGGTTCTCAGTGCTCTGCGTGCCGTTGGCGGCCTGCACTGCCAACTCGCGGATGCGCTGCAGGATGTTGGTCGTCTCGCTCAGCGCGCCTTCGGCGGTCTGAACCAGGCTCACCCCGTCCTGCGAATTGCGCTGGGCCACCTGTGTGCCGCGCACTTGCGCGCGGAAGCCTTCGGCAATCGCCAGGCCGGCGGCGTCGTCCGCCGCGCGGTTGATGCGCAGACCGCTCGAAAGGCGCTCGAGCGACTTGTTCAAGTCCACCGTCGAACGGTTCAGGATCCGGCTCGTGTTCTGAGCGGGCACGTTCGTGTTTATTCTAAGTCCCATAAGTCAAATCCTCCTTGGTGCTTTGCGTTCGGGCATCCCTACCCGACCGCGTATTGCCCGCCTGCCATGCGGCATCCCTTGCCACACGGCGACGGTTACCTCCATGTCCTGTCTTTTGGTCCTCCTTTCCAAATTGGCCGGACCTCCAGCCCACGCCTGGGCGATTTTGTCCGGCAAGGCCAACGTCAAGTGAGTCCCGTCCCGTCGCAGTCCCTGCGAAGGAAAAGGATTCACGGTAAAGCTGTGGAAGAGCGCGGGGGGGAGGGAGGTGGTTGCGAGACGCCAGCAAGAGGGGAAGGCCACAGGGGCAGGATCGCCCAAGCGCCGGGGCCCGTCCGCAAACTGCGGACGGGCCCTTCGCTTGAGGGCACACCCAAAGTCTTCACCTCCATGAAGGCGCACGCGGAGCATCCCAACCCCGCGCCCGCCGCCGCTTGCACGGCGGCGTAGTTCCGCGCCGAACCGGAGTCAAACGCGAAACTTTGCAACGAATCTGCGGCGATGCCGACGCGATGGCCTGCCGCCCTTCGTTGACGCTAATTCGAAATCTTCAATTATCCGGCGGCAAGCGCCCCGGGATTATCCCAGCAGCTGCAGCGCCGTCTGCGGAACGATGTTGGCCTGTGCCAGCACCGACGTGCCCGCGCTCACCAGGATCTGGTTGCGGGTGAAGCGAATGGTTTCGCGAGCAATGTCCGCATCGCGAATCGCGCTCTCCGAGGAGGCCGCGTTCTCTTCCTGGATGGCCAGCGTGTTGATGGTGAACTCGAGGCGGTTCTGGAAGGCGCCGAGCGTCGAGCGCAGCGAGTTCACGCTCTGCAGGGCGCGGTCGATCGTGCTGATGGTGGACACCGCGATGTTCACCGCCGACACGGCCACGGTGTTCACGCCGAGGTCGTTCGTCTTCGCGCCCGTCACCGAAACCGTGAGCGTCTGGCTTACGTTGGCGCCGGCTTGCAGGGTCACGCTTTGCGAAGCGCTGAGCACGCGCACACCGTTGAACTCGGTGTCCAGCGCGATGTCGTCGATCTGCTGCAGCAACTGCTGCACTTCGGTGTTCAGCGCGGCGCGGTTGTCCGTGCTCTGCGTGCCGTTGGCAGCCTGTACCGCCAACTCGCGAATGCGCTGCAGAATATTGGTGGTCTCACTCAGTGCACCTTCCGCAGTCTGCACAAGGCTAATGCCGTCCTGCGAATTGCGTTGCGCCACCGAGGTGCCGCGCACCTGCGAGCGGAAGCCTTCCGCAATCGCCAAGCCGGCGGCGTCGTCCGCTGCGCGGTTGATGCGCAGGCCGCTCGAAAGGCGTTCGAGCGACTTGTTGAGGTCCAGCGTTGAGCGCTGGAGCACCCGCGACGTGTTGAGCGCGGGCACATTCGTGTTGATCCTAAGTCCCATAATGTCATCCTCCGTGAGTGATTGGCCGGGCGCATCCATGCGCCGTTGAATTGCCTGCCGCCTGTTGCCTCCCGCGCGGACACGGTGCGCGGTTGTCCCGAGGCTTCAAGCGGTTGTCCCAAAGTTAATGGCCCGGAGAAAACGCCGGGGGCCCTTGCCCCAGTCGCCGCCACCCCTCGTCCCAGGGGTGCCAGCACGACGGTCTCGCCGTTGACATAGCGTCTGCTCTATGGCAGACGGACTCTCGATTCAATTTCCTTTTGAAGCGAGTTCTTCCGCCTCGTCCGGGTGCGAACCCCGCCGCTCCGCGACCGCCTCCCTGCGTGTGTTTAAGTCAAGGGCGGCGTCCCTGCCGCCCCGGAACCCCGCCGCCGTCGCATCCTGCAAGGCGCTTTCCGGGGTACCTGAAGGTTTTATCGGCAGCTTTAGCCCAAACTTTAGCGTTGAAGAGAATATTTTTTTGCTGGACGCCCCTGGCAATTCTAAGTCATTAAAATAAAAAGACTTAGAAATTTGCTCATGGAGGAGTGCTGACCGCACGGAAAGGCCCCAGCTTGGGTATGGAGAGCTGAACCTTGAGCCAGCTTTAGCGGCGCATGACTTCTTGCGTGTATCGAAGCGGATCAAACCGCTTGAGCAGGAGCGAGTTGTAGACCACCGTCACAGAACTGGCCGCCATGCAGATTTCAGCCACGGCCGGATGCAACAAACCCGCCATGGCGAGCGGTATGGCCACGATGTTGTAGCCAAAGGCCCAAAAAAGATTCTGGAGAATCTTGGCGTAGGTTGCGCGCGCCAGCTGCATCGCCTCCAGCAGCACCATCAGGTCCCCCTTCACCAGGGTCACATCGGCGGCCTCCATCGCGATGTCGGTGCCCGTGCCCATGGCGATGCCCACGTCGGCCGCGGCCAGCGCCGCCGCGTCGTTGATGCCATCGCCTACCATCACGACCCTGCCGATGGTTTCCTTCTTCAACCTCGTCACCGCTTCGGTCTTGTCCCGGGGCAGGACATCCGCAATTACTTCTCCAATACCGACCTGCTCTCCGACGATTCGCGCCGAGGCCGCGGTGTCCCCGGTGATCATCACGCAGCGCAAGCCCATGCGCGTCAATACCTTGATGGCCCGCACAGACTCCTTCTTCAGGGTATCGGTCAGCGCAATGACGCCGAGCAGCTTTCCGGTGGCCGCCACCAGTACCGTGGTCTTGCCCTCGTGGCGAAGCTGGTAAAGCGTATGTTCGGTCTCCCGCAGGTCCACGCGAGCCTCCCGCAAGAAACTTTCCTTGCCAGCCAGCACCCGCTCACCGCCCACCATCGCGGAAGCGCCCTTTCCCGGGGTGTTCACAAACTCCTCGATGCCCGGCAACGTAATCCAGAGCTCGCGCGCCTTCTCGACAATCGCCTTCGCCAGCGGATGTTCGCTGCCTTGCTCCACGCCCGCCGCGGCAGCAATCAGGGTCTCCTGTGAAATGCCCGGGGCTGGCACGATATCCGTCACGCGTGGCCTGCCATGGGTGAGGGTGCCGGTCTTGTCGAATGCAATGATGGTCGCGTCACGCAGCGCCTGCATGGCCGCGCCCTCGCGAACCAGAACCCCGCGCCGCGCCGCGAGCCCCGTGCCGACCAGTATGGCCGTCGGCGTGGAGAGCCCCATGGCGCAGGGGCAAGAGATCACCAGCACGGCAACGGCCGCGAAGATTGCCATGGTCAGGGGGGACTCGGCGGCCGGCGTTTGCCACGGCAGATAGGGCATCGCCCACGCGTTGAAGCGCGTCATCAGTTCGGGCTGCCACAGCCACATGGCCGCCGTGAGTGCGGCGAGGATGAGAATCAACGGCACAAAAACTGAAGTGATCTGGTCTGCGAAGTCCTGTATCGGCACCCGGCTGTTCTGGGCCTGCTCCACCGTCCGGGCCACTTGGGAGAGAAATGTGTCCTTCCCCACCCGGGTCACACGCACGCGGAGCAGTCCGCTGCTGTTTAGCGTTGCACCAATCACCTCGTGACCGGGGGCTTTGTCCACGGGCATGGGCTCACCCGTGGCCAGGGACTCATCAACCGCGCTTTCGCCCGATTCGACGATGCCGTCGGCGGGTATCTTCTCACCGGGTCGCACGACGAGGATATCCCCCGGAACAACCTCGTCAATTGGCACCAGCACCTCGGCGCCATCCCGCTCAACGTGCGCCTCGCGTGCGCCCATCTCCATCAAGGCCCGGATGGCATTCGCGGCGCGTCCCCTCGCGCGCAATTCGATGTAGCGTCCGGTCACGTGGAAAGCGATGATCATTCCGCCCACCGCCGCGAAGCTGGCCACCGGTATGCCAAGCCATGCCAATGGCGTGGTCAGCAGGGCGGCAAGCGCCCCGAGCGCGATAAGGGTGTCCATATTGCTGGCGCCATGCCGCGCGGCCCGGGCGGCCTTCAGCAGGGTCTCGCCACCGGCGAGGAGGAGCACCATGCTCGCCAGTAGGAAATCGATCACGGGCGCGAAGTGCACATGAAACCAGCCGGTCATGTGGCCCGCCATCAGCAGCATCATCGGGGCCGTGCCCACCCAGGCGATCCATGCCCGCCGCCTTGCCGCCGCGAGGTCGGCATCCTGCTGCGCCCAACGGTCCACTGCCGGCCCTTCATCGGGTTCGGCCACGGCCGTAAAGCCCGAGCGGGTTACCACTTCGGCCAGCGCCTCCGGCGGCAGGGAGGAGTCGTGCAACACTTCCGCGCTGGCCGTAAGCAGATTCACGGCGGCACGATGCACGCCCGACT
Source organism: Candidatus Hydrogenedentota bacterium (assembly GCA_046047315.1). Lineage (GTDB taxonomy): Bacteria > Hydrogenedentota > Hydrogenedentia > Hydrogenedentales > JAEUWI01 > WGMK01. Next base: position 9,886 of record JBJOID010000072.1, read on the forward strand.
CCGCCTCCAAGGCCCGGGTCACCGTGTTCACGCAGCCCTGGCAACTCATGCCGGAGATTTGCAGTCGCGTGGTTTTCTCGGTGGCTTCACTCATGACGCATGGCTCCTTCCCGCCTGATAGTGGGCAGTTACGGAAAGAAAACGTTAAAGTTCATATTTGATTCCACTGAGTCGGCCTTAGAGTGCTCCGCAGAAGTTGTCCTCGTTCAGGCCGGGGCAAAGATAATAACCACGCAGGTTGAACAACTGCACGGTCCGAAGCAACTCGCTCAGGGTGAGGATGAAGTCGCCGCCGTCGTAGTCGCTGCTGTGGGGATCGCAGTCGCTTGTATTTCCAACCGGCTCGAAACCGTCCTCAGTGGCGGGGTTGCAGCCGTAGCTTCCCGCGTTATAGAGCTGTATCACGCGCAGCAGTTCCGAAAGGTCGAACACGAAGTCCTGATTCACGTCGGCGCTGTGCTCTGGCTTCGGCACTTCGCGCGAATCCGCCACCGCGCCATTGAAGGGAGCTTCAAAAGCGCCGAGGTCGTACTCCGAACCGTCCCCGCTGATTGCGCCAAAGCCATCGCCGTCGAATCCGCGCGGATTTCCCACGTAATCCGTCGCCTCTCCACCGAAAGGCTCGGCGCTCGAATCGCGCCCGGTGTCCACGGCGGGCGAGCCA
>JBJOID010000073.1:0-7946 GCA_046047315.1 Candidatus Hydrogenedentota bacterium
CGTCACGGTTGTGGCGCTAGATCAAGCTGGCAATCTGGTGGGTTACAGCAGCCTTCATGTGAACAGCCGCACGTGGACCAGCCATATCGGGGAGTTCCGGGTCTTCGTGGCGCCTGAATTCCGGGGCAGCGGGCTTTCGACGCGGCTAATCAACGAATTGAGCCAGATAGCCGAAGAGTTGAAGCTGGAGCGCTTGGTGGTGAACATCGCGCGCGAGCAACGTCGCTTCCGCGGGCTGCTCGAGGAAATGGGATTTCAGGCGGAGGCGCTGCTCACCGACTGGTTGAAAAGCCGCGATGGACGCACGCACGACCTCGTCATCATGTCCCGCTATCTGAACGAGCAGTCCTAGCCCGGACGGACGCCGCAGGGCGCCCGGCCGAGTCCCCCGGGAAAACAGCCAATGCACCGGGAATCCATCATGAGCCAGCCCGGCCCGCCCCGGGAGTCGCGCGCCGCCAGCATCTCGGTGGTCGCGCCGGTATTCAATGAACGTGAGCTGATTGACAGCTTTGTCGCTGAAGCCCTTGAGGCGTTGAACGCTGTTCCCCTCTCCGGACCACGCGAGTTGGTTCTGGTGGATGACGGCAGCTGGGATGGAACAGGCGAGCTTCTCGACGCATGGGCGGACCGCTCGGATGGCCGGGTGCGGGTGGTGCATTTGGCCCGCAACTTTGGCCATGCCGCCGCTGTCACCGCCGGGCTGACCCATGCCACGGGGGATATCGTCATCCTGATGGATGCCGACCTGCAGGACGACCCCGCTGCCTTCGCGCCCTTCGTCGAAAGTTGGCTCGCGGGTTATGACGTGGTTTACGCCGAACGAACAAGCCGCCGTGAGAATCCTCTGATGCGCTTGCTGTTTTGGCTGTTTTACCGTTCCTTCGCCTGGGTTGCGAATATCGGCGCCCCGCTGGATGCGGGGAATTTCGCCCTGATGGACCGCCGCGTGGTGAAGCAACTGCTGGCCTTGAGCGAGCGAAACCGTTACCTTCCAGGGCTGCGTGCTTGGGTTGGCTTCCGCCAATGTGGGGTGCCTGTGCCCCGCCGCGCGCGCCCGGGCGGCCGGGGACGCGTGGGCCTGCGGGGGCTGTGGACCCTCGGCATGAATGCGATTTTCTCTTTTTCATACGTACCGTTGTTCATTTTTCGTATTGCAGGGGTGCTCAGCCTTCTGCTCGCTGTGGTGGTGCTTCTCGGGGCCATTTCCGCTTGGCTAACCGCCGGGCGCGACATTCAACCCTGGGCCGTGCAGCTTTCGGCGACCGCGTTTCTCGGCGGCATCAACCTCTTTGGCATCGGCCTGCTGGGGGAGTACATCGCGCGGATCTATGACGAAGTGAAGGGCCGACCGATTTACGTGGTGGATCGTGTTTCCGGAAGTGAATAAATACTTGCCGCGCTCGTCGAATTCTGTGGAACAGGAGGCGTGGCACGATGAGCATGCTGATGTCGGCCCCGATGCGGTATGATGCCGCCGCAGTGGCCGAATACGAAATGACCATACCGGTGCGATCCCGGACCGACGACGACCTGGTCGCCCAAGCGCGCGCCGGCGACGTGGCCGCGTTCGAGGAACTGGTGCGGCGTTTCCGCAACGATGTCTACGCCTTGAGCTACCATTACGTGCGCAACCGCGAGGAAGCTTGGGACATCTCGCAAGAGGTGTTTATTAAGGCCTACCGGTCGCTGGCGGGCTTCCGCGGGGATGCCGGAATCAAAACCTGGCTGATGCGGATTACGGCCAACCAGTGCAAGGACCACCTCAAGCGCCGCCGTCTTCCCACGGTGGACCTCGGCGAGGAGGATCAGGAGCGCATCGCGGGCGACTCGCCCGACCCCGGCGCCCGGGCCGGGGCGGCAGAATTGGGCAAAGTGATTGAGCAGGCGGTCGAGAGCCTGCCAGAAATACACAAGACGGCGTTCGTGCTGCGCGAGTATCACGACCTGTCCTACCAGGAAATGGCCGAGGTGATGCAATGCAACATCGGCACGGTGATGAGCCGGCTGCATCACGCGCGCCGCAAACTCCAACAGGCGCTCGAAGCTTCCGGCGTCTTGGAGGGCCGAAACCATGGCTGATGAAAAACAATACGAGCTGGTGGACCGCTGGCTGGACGGCGCGGACCCCCGCCCCGCCACGCTGGACACGGACCCTGACCTGATGGCCTATGCCGACGCGATGCAGTTGATGCGCAGCGACACGCGGGGACGCGCCGTGCCCGAGATTGGCGACGCGCAGTTCCGTGTGTTCATGGACGGCATCCGGGAAGGCATTGCCCCCCAGCCCCGGCGGCAGTCCTCCCGGTGGTGGGCGCTCGCCTCCCTTGCCACGGCATCGTTCCTGATATCGCTATCGGTGTTCTATATCTTCTGGGGCGACCCGGCCACGGTGCGCGCCACCGACGTGGAAGAGATTTCCACGGAACTTGATGGCGCGACCACGGATTGGTATGACAATGAGGACGGGATGACCACCATCTGGGTCCATTATTCGGGAGACGACCTCTAGTGCTTGGAAGCGGGTTCTTCATCGCTGCGGCCGCGCTCATCGCGGCGGCCAGCAACGCCGTCGACGTGGCCTATTGGTCCGTGCGTGCGGTGGAGGAGAACGGTTCGCCCAAGCAATATGGCCCCGGTCTAGAAGGCATCAAGTCCACGCTGGAAGATCTTCCGCATGAGAAGTTCGAGCTCTTGAGCAAAGGCAGTCTGGGCGCGGCCTTTGGCCAGGAAGCCAGTGCAAGCCTTACCCCGGAGTACCGGCTGAAGATTGAGCCACAGGCCGAGGAGCCTCAGGGCCGCATTCGCATTCGCGTCGTGGTCGAGTATGACAAGAAGAATGGCCAGCACCCGGTGAAGGCCATCGATTCCCGCGTCGTCCTGACGCCCGAAAAGAAGGTTCGCCTTGGCGGCCTGAAGCTGGATCAGGGAGAGCTCGTTCTCGTTCTCAGCGCGCGCTAGCGCCCCCCTTTTCTCGGCGACGCGTCCCGCGGCAAGCCGGTTCGCATCCCCCGGTTTGGTGTGCTAAACTCCCGGAAATCCCCATAACTCTTGGGAGAGGGACTGTTTATCCATGAGCCAAATCACCAAAGCCGACGTGGAATACGTGGCCGGCCTGGCGCAGTTGGACCTTGACGACGCTGCCAAGGAGCGGCTGGTTCGCGAGCTGGGCGATATCCTTAGCTACATCGAGAAGCTGAACGAGCTGGACACCTCCAACGTCGAGCCGATGATGCACGCCATGCAGCTCACCAACGTGTTCCGCGAGGACGTGGTGGAGCCCAGCCTGCCCCGCGAGGAAGCGCTGAAGAACGCCCCGAACACTGACGGCGAGTATTTTCTGGTGCCGCAGATTTTGGGCGGGTCGGAGTAACCATGAGTCAAGACTGGACCCAAGCCACCGCCTTCGCCATTCGCGAGGCGGTGTCGAAAAAAGAAGTATCCGCCGCCGAGGTGACCCGGCAGCATCTGGATCGCATTGGTGCGGTCGAGGATCAGGTGAAGGCCTATAACGAAGTCTGGGCCGATTACGCCGTGAAGCGGGCGCAAGCGGTGGATCAAGCCATCGCGTCGGGCGCGGCTCCCGGTCCGTTGGCGGGTGTGCCGGTTGGGCTGAAAGATGTGCTCTGCACACGAGAAGGCCATACCACTTGTAGCTCGAAAATCCTTGCTGGATACCGCAGCCCCTTCGACGCGACCTGCGTGGAACAACTCGAAGCGCAGGGCGCGGTATTCCTCGGCAAGCTGAACATGGACGAGTTCGCGATGGGCTCCTCCACCGAGAACAGCGCCACCCATGTGACGCGCAACCCTTGGAACCTGGACTGCGTGCCGGGGGGATCCAGCGGTGGCTCGGCGGCAGCGGTGGCCGCGCGCGAGTGCGCCTTCAGCCTGGGAAGCGACACGGGCGGTTCGATTCGGCAACCCGCCGCGCTTTGCGGCGTGGTCGGCATGAAGCCCACCTATGGCCGCGTATCCCGCTGGGGGCTGGTGGCCTTTGCGTCCTCGCTGGATCAGGTGGGGCCCTTCACCAAAGACGTGCGCGACATGGCGCTGGCGCTGAATGGTATCTGCGGGCACGACCGGCGCGACTCGACCAGTGCGCCTCTTCAAACCCCAGACTTCACCACCTGCCTGCGCGAGGATGTGAAGGGCCTGCGCATCGGCATGCCGAGGGAATACTTCAGCGATGCGCTGGGCGCCGAGGCGCGGGCCTCGGTCGAGCAGGCCATCAAGGTGCTCGAGGGCGCGGGCGCGTCCATCGTCGAAGTGTCCCTGCCGCACACGGAGTACGCGGTCGCCGTTTACTACATCATCTGCACGGCGGAGGCGAGCGCCAACCTGGCCCGCTTCGACGGCGTGCGCTATGGCTTCCGCCACCCCGACGCGCGCGATACGAAGTCCATGTACGTGCTCAGCAAGAGCGCGGGCTTCGGACCCGAGGTGCAGCGCCGCATCATGCTCGGCACCTATGCGCTGTCGAGCGGCTATTACGATGCCTACTACCTCAAGGCGCAGAAGGTGCGCGCGCTCATCAAGCAGGACTTCGACAAGGCCTACGAGCAGTGCGACGTGATCGCCACGCCGACGACGCCATCGCCGGCGTTCAAGTTCGGAGAGAAGACGGGCGACCCGCTCGAGATGTACCTGAGCGACATTTACACCATCTCGCTGAATCTCTACGGCGGGCCGGGCATATCGCTGCCCTGCGGCCTCAGCAAGGATGGACTCCCCATCGGCTTCCAGTTGATGGGCAAGGTGTTCGACGAAGAGACGCTGCTGCGCGCGGCGTATACCTATGAGCAGGCGTCCGGGGTTCGCCTCGGGTCGCCAACAATCTGAAGAGATGATTAACACGAAGTACACAAAGAAGCACGAAGCACACAAAGGTAATCTTTGTGCCCTTGGTGACCCTTTGTGTACTTCGTGTTAAGAAGGTTTGAACGGACAAGCCATGGAATTCGAAACCATAGTCGGCATGGAAGTGCACGTGCAGTTGAAGACCGCATCGAAGGTCTTCTGTCCCACGAGCACGAATTTTCACGCGGAGCCCAATACGAACGTCTGCCCGCTGAGCCTGGGACTTCCCGGCACGCTGCCGGTGCTGAACAAGAAGGCGGTGGAGTATTCGGTGATGGTGGGGCTGGCGCTGAACTGCGAGATATCGCGCTGGTCGAAGATGGACCGGAAGAATTATTTCTATCCCGACCTGGCCAAGAACTACCAGATCAGCCAGTATGACCTGCCGCTCTGCCACGATGGCTGGATCGAGATCGAGGTGGACGGGGTGACCAAGCGCATCGGCATCACGCGCGCGCACCTGGAAGAAGACACCGCCAGCAATACGCACGAGATTGGCGGCGGCTTCAGCGGCGTGGACTTCAACCGCTGTGGCATCCCGCTGCTGGAGATCGTGACCGAGCCGGACATTCGTAGCCCAGAGGAAGCCTTCGCTTACCTGACAGCGCTGAAGCAGATACTGCGTTATCTCGACGTGAGCGACTGCAACATGGAGGAAGGTTCCCTCCGCGCCGAGGCGAACATCAGCGTGCGCCCCAAGGGCACTGAGAAGTTCGGCATTAAGACGGAAGTAAAAAACGTCGCCTCCTTCTCCGGTGTGCAGAAGGCCATCGAGTACGAAGTGAAGCGACAGATTAAGGTGATCAACGAAGGCGGCACGCTGGTGCAGGAAACCCGCGGCTGGGACGCGGACAAGGGCATCACCTTCTCGCAGCGAAGCAAGGAAAGCGCGCACGATTATCGCTATTTCCCCGATCCCGACCTCGTGCCCATCGTGGTGGATGAGGCCTGGGAGAAGTCCCTGCGCGATGGCCTACCCGAATTGCCCATGGCCCGAAAGGCGCGGTTTGAATCTCAGTACGGCCTGTCGCATTACGACGCCAACGTGATGACCCAGTCCCGCGAGATGGCTGATTACTTCGAGACGGCGGCCGCCAAGGCCGACGCGAAGAAGACGGCCAACTGGATCATGGGCGACCTGCAGGCCCTGTTGACCGAACACAAACAGGAGATTCAGGACTGCAAGGTGACCCCCGCCAACCTCGCCGCCATGATTGCGCTTATCGAGGATGGTACAATCAGCGGCAAGATTGCCAAGGAAATCCTCGCCGACATTTTCGCCACCGGCAAGGAGCCCAAGGCGATCGTCGAGGAGAAGGGGCTGGTGCAGATTTCAGACGCCGGCGAACTGGAGAAGATCGTGGCGGAGGTGCTGGCGCAGAACACCGACCAGGTGGAGCAGTTCCGCTCTGGAAAGGAACGGGTGCTCGGTTTCCTGGTGGGCCAGGCCATGAAGGCCACGCGCGGCAAGGCCAACCCGCAGCTTGTCAATGAGGTGCTCCTCAGGCAGCTGCGTGGTGAATAAGGAAAACTCGTGACCATCGCACTCAAGAAGAAAAAAGCCGACAGCGACGACAAGCCTTATCTGGCCAATGCGCGCCGCATTGCCGCGCTGGCCGACGAGAAGAAGGCCGACGATATCCGCGCATATGACGTGCAGGGCGAAACCGCCGTCACGGATTGCTTCGTCATCTGCACCGTGAACAGCGAGCCGCAAATGAAGGCCGTCCTCAACAACGTGCGCGAGGGCATGCGCGAGATCGGCGTGAAGCCCCTGCGCGCCGAGGGCGACTTCCACGGCGGATGGGTGCTGCTCGACTACAACGACATCATCCTGCACCTCTTTCGCAAGGAGGCGCGCGGATTCTATGATCTCGACAGCGTCTGGGGCGACGCACCCCAGCTGGAACTGGACTTGGACAAGGCCTGAGCGACGGGCGGGGGCGAGCCATGTCGGAACTTTTCCATAGCGCGGACCGGTCAAAGCTCTATCACTACAAGGTGGACCGCATACTCGGTCAGGGCGGGTCGGGCGTGGTGTATCGCGGCATCGACCAGGCCAAAGGCGAGGTCTACGCCATCAAGCGATTCCACGAGAACTTCTTCCGGAACGCCCTCCACATTCGCGATCTCAAGTCCACCGTCAAGAAGATCAAGAAGTTCAAGCATGACAACGTCGTGCAGATATTCGACTTCCTCGACAAGGACCCCGCCAACGACGGTTACTGCATGGTGATGGAATACGTCGACGGCCCCAACCTCAACTGGTACCTCAAGAACCGCCCCTTCAAGCTCTCCGAGCGCATCCAAATCGCCACCCAGATTTGCCTCGGCCTGCAATACCTACACGACCAGGGCTGCGTGCACCACGACTTCAAGCCCGCCAACGTGCTCTTCACCCGGCGCGGCGTGGCCAAGGTGGCCGACTTCTCCCTCTACGGCAGCAGCTTCCTGCTGGAGTTGCTGTCCGGAAAAATTGCCGAGCAGGTCACCCCCATGTTCGTCGCACCCGAAGTGCTCCGTCGCGAGAAGCCCGGCCCCAAGGTGGACCAGTATTCCCTCGGCGTCACCCTCTATATGCTCTTCACTGAGCGCTTCCCCTTCGTGGCGGACAACCTGCCCAAGCTCTACCAGATGCACCTCAGCGCCACCCCAGAACATCCCCACGAGGTCAACCCCGTCTGCCCGCGAGACCTCGGCGACGTCGTCATGAAGCTCCTCGCCAAGCGCCCCGAGCACCGTTTCTTCGATTGCGATCAGGCACGCACGGCCATCGCACGCTGCGGGCAAAGCAGGATCTGAGACGGATTAGCTCTCCGACCGGAAGCGCCGCGCTTCCGCGCGGCATCGTTGCGAGTGACTAATTGGTTCGAGCGATTCAATGGATTCGTGATCGACAACTCCTGCCGTACAGAAGCTCGAAGCTCCTAAACTCCTCTTCTTCGCAGACATGCTGGCTGCAATTCAGAATGCTTTCTTGCAAGACAAGAATAAGGAAAGCAAGGTCTGAGAACGTGGCCTATGCTACAATCCAACTGTGTTCGGCGGCTCTGAAACGATAATCGAGGTGTCTAAAATGGATGTAC
>JBJOID010000074.1:0-19426 GCA_046047315.1 Candidatus Hydrogenedentota bacterium
CAGCTGAACGCCGCCTACGGTATCGCCCCCTGGAAAGACGGCCAATGGCTCCGCGCCCAGTCCGCCAAAGGCGATACCCGCGCCACCTGGACCGCCACCGCCCTCATCGAAACCCCGCCCACCATCCCCGCCCGCTGAATAGATACATCGGTGTATTCGCCCTCTCCCGGGCTCACCGCACACTCAACATCGAAAACGCCAGCAATTCACCGGGCGAAGCATTGACATCATGATGCATTCATCGTATGCTTTGATGCATGAGAACAACCGTCGATATAAATGACGAACTTTTGATTGCCGCAAAGAAGCGCGCGGCGGAAACGCGGCGCACGTTGTCGGCAGTGCTCGAAGACGCATTGCGCCTGTCGCTGAAGGAACAGGTGCCAGCTGGAACCAAGCTGGTTATACCCAGTATCTCGATGGGAAGCCTTAAGCCGGGCGTGGACCTCGACAACTCGGCGGCGCTCCTCGATCTGATGGAGCGTGAGGATTGATTCTCCTTGACGTGAACGTGCTGGTGTATTGCTGTCACAAGGAATCGCCCCGCCACCCCGAGTACCAAGCGTGGCTGCATGAGGCGATCTCAAGCGAATCGGCCATCGGCCTGTCTGATCTGGTGCTTTCCAGCGTGGTGAGGATATGCACCAACCCGAGGGTCTTCGTCCGCCCCGCGCCGCGCGACACCATCCTTGGGTTCTGCAATGACCTGAGAAGTCACCCGAAGGTTGTATCGGTAGCGCCCGGAAAGCGGCACTGGGATATCTTCACACGGCTCTGCCGCGAGGGAGACGCCAAGGGCAACCTTGTCACCGATGCCTATCTCGCCGCCCTGGCCATCGAGTCCGGCGCGGAATGGATCACCACCGATCGTGACTTCGCCCGGTTCCCCGGACTGAAGTGGCGGCATCCGCTCGCTTAGTTCCTCACTTCCTCACCCAGCCCCCTCCAAGGTTTGAACCTGCCCCGCCCTTGGGGCCAGTATAGCGGGCTGGGTTGACAGTGGCATGGACTATCGAAGGGAGAACCTTGCATGAAGACGCCACGCACTTTGAGCCGCCGACAGTTCCTGCGCCGGTCGGCGGGGGCCGCCGCCGGGGCGGTCGCATTCCCCTACATCATTCCGGGTTCGGCGCTTGGGCTCGATGGCGCGGTGGCGCCAAGCAACCGCATCACCCTCGCCAGCATCGGCGTGGGGGGGCAGGGCACCTACGACACCACCGCGCTGATGAGCCTGCCCGACACGCAGTACCTCGCCCTGTGCGACGTGGACCGCGCCCATCTCGAGAAGGCCACCGGCATGGTCGAGGGCTACTACAAGAACAAGGGGCAGGATCACCCCGGCATCGCGCAATACAAGGATTTCCGCGAAGTGCTCGACCGCGACGACATCGACGCGGTGATGATCGCCACGCCGGACTTCTCGCACGCCATGATCACCGTGGCCGCCGCCAAGGCCGGCAAGGACATCTACTGCGAGAAGCCCCTGGCGCACTCGGTGCCCGAGGGCCGCGCGGTGGTGAACATCGTGCGGCAGACGGGCCGCGTGCTCCAGACCGGCAGCCACGAGCGCTCCCGCGACAACGCCCGCTACATGTGCGAGCTGGTGCAGAATCAGCGCATCGGCAAGCTGCACACCATCCGCGTGAACATGCCGGTGGACAACCACGGCCCCGTCGGCAACTACGATCCCGAGCCCGTGCCCGAAGGCTTCGACTACGAGATGTGGCTGGGCCCGGCCCCCTATGAGCCTTACACCACCAAGCGCTGCCACTTCTATTTCCGCTACATCCTCGATTACAGCGGCGGCGAGATGACCGACCGCGGCGCCCACATCCTCGACCTCGCCCAGCTCGGCGCGGGCATGGACGGCACCGGCCCCGTGTCGGTGGAAGGCACCGGCGTCTTCCCGCGCGATGGCCTCTTCAACACCGCCATGAGCTACAACTTCCGCTTCGAGTATGCCAACGGCGTGCAGATCATCGGCGAAAGCAAGCCGCGCCGCGGCATCAAGTTCGAGGGCGATGCCGGCTGGGTGATGGAGCATGTGCACGAGGGCGACCTCACCGCCAGCTCGCCCGAGATCCTCAAGGAAGTGATTGGGCCCAACGAGATCCACCTCGGCCGCAGCCGCGGCCACCACGCCGACTTCATCGAGTGCGTCAAGACGCGCAGCGACCCCAAGGCCCCCGTGGAGGTGGGTCATGGCAGCGGCACCATGTGCCACATCGCCAACATTGCCCTGCGCCTCGGCCGCAAGCTCCAGTGGGATCCGGCCGCCGAGCGGTTCATCAACGACGACGAAGCCAACCGCCTGCTGGCGCCGCGCGTGCGCACGCCGTGGCTCGTATGAGAAGGAACGCCACGATGAAAACACGCTTCTTGTTCTCCCTCTTGCTTATCGCTTCCTTCGGCGCGCACGCGCAGGACGCCGCCGCGCCCGGCGAGGAAGTGCCGCCCGTGCTCGTGAAGACCCTCCCGGAACCCGCCAGTCTCCCGGCCGCCCTGGCCGAACTGGCGAAATACGAGTTCGGCCAGAGCCGCCTCTCGCAAATCTACATCGAGAATCTCGTGCTCGCGGCCGTGGGCAACGAGAAAGCCGCCGACCTCGAAAGCGCCCTGCTGCCCCTGCTCGCGCCCGATGCCGCCACCCCCGATGCGCGCCGCTTCGTCTGCCGCATGCTCGGACTCGTCGGCGGACAGCGCGCCGCCGACGCCCTCGCGCCGCTCCTGCAGGATCCCGAATACACCGCCCATGCGCTTCAGGCCCTCGAGGGCATTGGCGGCGCCCTCGCCCCCTATGTCGATGCGCTCCTTGCCGGCGCTGCCGGTCAGGCCGAGCCGGGGCTGCGCGGCAACCTCGTCATGGCCATGGGCCGTCGCGGGGCCGCCTCCCTGCCGGGGCTTGCCCGCACCCTCTATCGCGACGCCGACCCCGCCCTGCGCGGCACCCTCGCCGACGCACTGGCCAAGCTCGGCACCGCCGAGGCCTGCTCGGTCCTGGCCGATCAGTTCTTCGCCAAGGGCGCTGATCGCGCGCCGCTCTATCCTGCCTGCGCCATCTGCGCCCCCGTGCTCGCGGCGGACCCCGCCACCGCCTCGCGTGGCGTTGATTGGCTGGCCGCCCTGCTCCAGCCGGAGGCTCCGGCCTTCGTGCGCGGCCGCGCCTATGTCGCCGCCGCTGCCCTGCCCGCCTATGGAGACGCGGAGCTCGAGGCGCGTCGGCAACAGCTGCTGCCCCTCGCCGACGGCGACAACGACATCGAGCTGATGCGCGCCCGGGTGCAGGTGCTGGAAGCCCGCGCCGACGGCGTCGCCGAGCTGGCCGCGCTCGCGGGCAGCGCCGACCCCGCCCTGCAAACCCTCGCGCTTGAGGCGCTCGCACGCCGCAAAGATGCCGCCGGGGTGGAGCCTGCCGTCGCTGCACTCGCCTCCGAAAACACCGACGTGCGCGCCAGCGCCCTGCGCGCCCTCACCGCCTCCGGTTCCGATGCCGCTGTCGATGCCTTGTTCGCCCTCGCCGCCAGCGAGGAATCGAAGATCGCCCGCGAAGGCAAGGACGCCCTCACCCGCTTGAACGCGCCCGGCGCCGACGAGCGCCTCGCCGCACTCGCCCGCGGGGGAGACGCCGCCGCGCAGGCTGTCGCCATTGAGTTGCTGGGGCTGCGCCGTTCCTTCGCGCAGCGCGGCGCGGCCATGGAGGCCCTCGCCTCCAGCGACGCCAACGTGCGCGACGCGGCCCATGTCGCGCTCCGCATCATCGCCGAAGAGAGCGACCTGCCCGCCCTGCTCGACGCCGCCCTCGCCGCCGATGAGGCCGGCGCCAAGGAATACGACACGACCGTCGTCAGCGTCGCGGCGCGCCTCGCGGCGGACCGCCGCCTCGCCCTCCTGAAGGAGCGCATGGCTGCCGCCGCCGACCCCGCCCAGCAGGCGCGCTTCGTGTCGCTCATTGGTCGCGTCGGTGGAGACGCCGCCTTTGACGTGCTCGTGGAAGCGGCGGGCCATGCCGATCCCGCCGTGCGCCTTGCAGCCGCCCGCGGCCTCTCCGCCTGGGGCGAGGTCCGCGCCCTCGATCCCCTCGCCAAGCTGCTCGACGCCGACGCCGCCTCCGAGGCGGGCAAGGCCGCCTTCGATGGCCTCGCGCGCCTCCTCGCCGACAACGACGTGCCTTCCTCCATCGCGATGAACCATGTGCAGTCGCTGCGCCGCGCCGCCGAATCGGACAGCGATCGCCGCCGTCTCATTCAGGCCATCAACACCGTCAGCGACATGCGCGCCTTCCGCATCGCCGAGTCGCTGGTGAAAGAGCCTGCCCTCCAGAGCGAGGCCGAGCAGGCCCTGGTCAACCTCGGCGGAAGGCTCGCCGGCGTCTACCCGGTGCAGGTGCGCGCCCGTATGGTGCAGATTGGCCGCACCAGCGAGCGCGACAACATCAAGGCCGCCGCGGAGAAGGTCTCCGACAACATCGCCCGCTCCAGAGACTTCATCACCTCGTGGGCCGTTTCCGGTCCCTATCGCATGGAAGGCAAGCGCGCCAACGAGCTGTATGGCGTGCGCTTCGCCCCCGAAGACGGCCTGCTCTGCGGCGACGCAGAAAGCACCGGACACCTCGGCTGGGAGATCATTCCCGTCAGCCTCACCTCCGACAAGCCCGGCTATGTCGACCTCGAGGCCGAATACAAGGCCAACGAGTGCGTCGCCTACCTGCGCACCTGCTTCAGCGTGGCCAGCGCCACCGTCGGCAAGTTGTGGATAGGCTCCGACGACGGCTGCAAGGTCTGGCACAACGGCAACCCGCGCCTCGAAAGCCTCGGCATGCGCCACTATGTCGAGGGCGAGGACAGCATCCTGCTGCCGCTGGATCGCGGCGACCACACCATCGTCATCGCCGTCTACCAGCACGCCTCCACCTGGGGCTTCAGCGCCCGCCTCACCGATGCCCAGGGCGGCAAGCTCGCCACCCTCACCTTCAACGAGCCCGTTCAGTGAAGCTCGGTTAGCCAGGCAACAAAAATCCGGGGGCCGTCCCAATGGGACGACCCCCGGTCTTTTTAAGGAACGATTCAGCTTACTCGTCGTAGCTCTGCAGGTTGATGTTCTTGAACGACAGGTCCGTCGTCGGGTCGTGACCCTGCAGGTGGATGGTGCCCGCCTCCGGCACAAAGCCGTTCTTGCCGTCCGACTCCTTGCTCACCGGGCGCGTGTCGAAGAAATCGCTTACCTGGTAGCCGTTGATCCACACGGCGAAGTGGTTGCCGTTCGCCACCACCGTCTTCGAGAACCACTCATGATCCGTCGACACCACCTTGCGCGTTTCCTGCACGCCATACATGCCGCCCGTGCCGAAGTCCACCGGGCGCGTGCGATCTTCCTTGATCCACTGGTTGCGCACCTGCGACTCGTAGCCCTTCCAGAAAACGCCCTTCGGACCCCGGAAGAACACGCCGCTGTTCAGGTGCTCGCCGTTCGAGATGATGTCCAGTTGCAGCACGAAGTTCGCCCACACCGCATCCGTCTCGATCTGGCCGTTGCCGTCCTTGATGTTCAGCGCGCCATCGACCACGCTGAACTTCGAAGCGCGATCCGGAATGATGTTCCAGCCGCTCAGGTCCGTGCCGTTGAAGATCGCCTTCAACTGCAGGGGGCGCAGCTTCAGCTCGCTCACGTAGACCTTCGGTCCCGCGCCGCGCGTGGCGTGATAGCGGTGATACTGAATGCCGATGTGGCCCCGGCGACCCGTCGCGGCAATGCCCTCCACCGCCGCGCCATCCAGCGTCGCCGTGATTTCATCGCCCACGGCCCGCACCGTGATCTCGCGCCACTCGCCCTTGCGCTCCGAATTCTCCACCAGCACCGTGCTGGCGTTCGGCGTGTCCAGGTTTCCGCGCACCACCAGCCCGGCCGAGCCCGGGCCGTCCACCTTGATCTTCGCGCTCAGCTCGAAGTCCTGGAACACCGCATTGTGCGCCAGCCAGCCGCCATTGCCCGACTCACCCTTCAGCGCGCCCTCGGCCACGCTCCACTGGATGTCGCCCAGCTGCGTCCAGCCAAACGTGCTCTCCCCGTCAAACAGATTGATCCACTGTCCCTCGGCCACTTCCTGCGCTTGCGCGGCGCCCGCCGCCGCCAGAAGCAGCCCCGCCGCCAAGCGGCTTGCCTTCTTCAACATGCCATTCCTCCTGCGTATGTGTTGACACCATCGCCGCAAACCCGCGGCAGAGCCGATCACTCTAAGTAAAAGGCCGCCGGATTACAACGCCCGAGCCCTGTTTCCACTTTCCGCGGCGCCTGCGCTATACTATCCGTCTTCCCCCGTCCCGCGCTCCCGGCCCAAGCATGCCCGCAGTGCGCATACCCGGGGCTATTCCAAAAGGAGCACGTGATTCCAATGACCGCGAAGAATGTCGCCGTGGCGGGCGCCACCGGGGTGGTGGGCCGCGAACTGCTGCACATGCTCGATGTGCGCAACTACCCAATCAAGTCCCTGAAGCTGCTGGCTTCGGAACGCTCCGCCGGGTCCACGATGACGTTCAAGGGCGAGGAAATCCCCGTCGAGGTGCTGCGCGAGGACTCCTTCAAGGGCGTCGACGTCGCCCTCTTCAGCGCCGGCGGCGGCACCAGCAAGCACTTCGCCCCCTTCGCCGCCAAGGACGATTGCGTCGTGGTCGACAATTCCAGCGCATGGCGCATGGACCCCGAAGTGCCGCTCGTCGTGCCCGAGGTCAACCCCGAAAAGGTCAAGGAACACAAGGGCATCATCGCCAATCCCAACTGCTCCACCATCCAGATGGTCGTGGTGTTGAAGCCCCTCCACGACGCCGCCCGCATCAAGCGCATCGTCGTCTCCACCTATCAGGCCGTAAGCGGCGCCGGCAAGGCCGCCCTCAACGAACTCGACGAGCAGATGCGCGCCGTGCTGGCCGGCGAAGAACCCAAGTGCACCCTCTTCCCCTACCAGATGGCCTACAACGTGCTGCCCGCCATCCCCCACAAGAACTCCTTCGAGCCCAACGGCTACACCAACGAAGAGATGAAGATGGTCAACGAGACCAAGAAGATCATGGGCGACAACTCGATTCGCGTCACCGCCACTACCGTGCGCGTGCCCGTGCGCACCGGCCACAGCGAATCCGTCAACATCGAGACCGAGCGCAAGCTCACCCCCGAACAGGCCCGAGAACTCCTCTCCAAGGCCCCCGGCGTCACCGTCATGGACGACCCCGCCAACAGCATTTACCCCACCCCCCTGCATGCCGACGGCAAGCAGACCACCTTCGTCGGCCGCATCCGAGAGGACATCTCCCTCGACAACGGCCTCGACATGTGGATCGTCTCCGACAACCTCCTCAAGGGCGCCGCCCTCAACGCCGTCGAGATCGCCGAGCTGCTGTAACTCCGTCGCCGTGTTACAATCGTTGCGTTGGAGATCCCGCCATGCGCAATGAATTCACGGTGATTATCGAGCAGGACGAAGACTGGTACATCGGGTACTGTCTCGAAGTGCCCGGCGCCAACGGTCAAGGCCAGACCGTGGACGAGTGCAAGCAGAGCGTGACCGACGCCATCGCGCTTATCCTCGAGGATCGCCGCGAAGACGCGCTTCGTGGCGTGCCAGAAAATGCCCGCCGCGAAGTCGTCGTCGTCGAGTCAAGAGGGAAGCGCTGCTCAAGGTGCTTCGGCACGCAGGTTGCTGTCTCAAGCGCGAGGGAAGCGCCCATTCGCTTTTGTGGAATCCAGTCACTGGCGTCTCCCAAGCGGTTCCAAGGCACGCTGAAATCCGCGGGAATCTTGCACGCAAGATCATTCGAGAATTGACGGAACCCTCCAAAGAATAATTGATGCCAAGTTGCGATCTATTGGACGCGACATACAACAGCAATCAAAACCCCCGACGCGAGTTATCGCTCCGGGGGTTTCTCGTCTACAGATTATGTAACGGACTCTTAAATCACACGCCAAACATCTTCCACACCCCCGCCAGCAGCATGGCCATCGCCGCCAACCCGAAAACAAGAAGATCGCCGAGCAGCTTGTCCAGCGACTCATCCATGCGCTCCACGCAGGCGCAGCCCGGCGGCGGCGCAATCGCGCCCGCGGCCAGCAGTTCCGCATCACTCAGCCCCCCGTCGCCGTTCACGTCGATCTGAAGGAAGGCCTCCTCGTTCACGCTAAGCCCCGCCGCCGCGATCTCCTCCCGGCTCAGCAGGCCGTCCCCATTCACATCGGCCGACCTCCGTTGCACGTAGATGGACTGCGCCACCTCCGCCAGCGGAACCGGCTCGCCCTCCGCGCTTCCTTCGTCGTCGCCCTCGGGCGCTCCCTCGCCTTCCTCCATCCCCTCAGGCTCGCCTTCCTCCACCGGGTCGGCATACCGCATGATCACCACGCGCGGCGGGCGCGCGCCGGTCAGGTCGATGGCGCCAAGGAAAGCCTTCTCCTCCGTGGCCGCCGCCACCCCCGCAAACAGCATCCCCTCCAGTTCCTCGCCCACCTCCACGCGCTCCGGCGTCAGCCGCCCCGTGTCCAGCCGCAGCAGCGGAAACTCGAAGCGGTCGGTGATCTCACCGGAAGCCGTGGCCGAGATGTCCACGAAGTAAGCGCTTGATCCCGCCGAAAGCAGCGGCCCCGGAAACTTGCCAAAGATGTTCAGCTGGTTCAGGTTCACCAGCGTGCCGCCGGAGTATAGAAACAGGTCGCGCCGCCCCACCAGCGGCGGCCCCGCCATGACCAGCCGCCCGTCGAAGGGCAGCAGGTACGAGATCGGTTGCTCCGTAATCAGCTCCGCCTTGGCCTCGCTGCCGCCCTCCGGTGCATGGCGATAGAAATACCAGAACGGATAACGCTCAAAAGAAAACACCAGCGCCCCGTCAATCAGCCCCAGGAAGGGCGGCTCGAATCCCGTCGTCGCGTTTCCCCGGAAGGCCGACACCTCCTTGTTGTCCAGCCCCGCACCCGCCTTGCCCGGAAACGGCGCGGTCGCCACAAAGGTTTCCTGCCGCGTGCCCCGCGCACTCCCGTCCGTGCTCCACAGTTCCAGCGGCTTCGACGCCGAATCGCTCGCCAGGAAATAGATCCGGAAATCCCTCAGGAAAACCCGCAGCGTGCGCCGGTTCACCGAATCGCGAAAGTTGATCCCGGACACGATGCTCCGCGCGCCCCCCGTCACCCCGATGCGGTAGAAGTCCCGGCCAAGCGACGTGAAATAGACATACGGCTCCAGTGTTGTCAGGTTCTCCGGCAGGATGCCCGTGGCGATCTCCACCGTGCCATCCGGGGTCCCGTCGCTGCGCCACAGTCCCGAACGCGCCGTTGTCGTGGCCCAGGCCGACAGAAACACCAGGTCTCCTGCACAGGCAAGCTCGCGCGGAATCAGGCCCTCGAAGTCGCGCAGGCGCGTTACCGTGTCGGTCGACGGGGTGTACTTCCAAAGCGTGCCGAAATAACTCAGCAAGGGCGCCGACAAGAAGTAGATGTCCGGCCCGTTTACCAAGACTTCACGGATGTTGAGCGGCGCCCGCCCATCCGGCACCACCGCCACCGCGCGCGTCGCCCCCGTCTCGCCATCCACATGGATGAGCTTGGCCGATCGCTCCGCCGCCACGCGCACGCCATAGTAGAGGTCGTCGTCAAAGAGCACAAAGCTCTTCAGGTTGTCGCTGTTCAGCGGGGCTTCCACCGACAGGAAGGTCTCCGCCCGGGCGGCGGACGCGGCCAACATCATCACGGCCGCCAGCAAAGTGATTTGAATGCCCTTCATGCAGGAACTCCCGGCCGCCACGCCTTGCGGTCAGGCGACGCTACCAAAGCGACGCTACGCGATCAACGCCCGCCTTGGCCGGGCTTATTCATTTGCCGATGCAAAAGTTCGCGAAGATGGCGCCAAGGATATCGTCCGGCGTGGTTTCCCCCGTGATCTCGCCCACCGCGTCGAGCGCTTCCTGCAGGTCCAGCGCAAGAAATTCGGGCGAGCGGGTGGTGTTCTCCAGCAGCCGCGCCACGCACTCCTCCGCGCGTTGCAGGCTGTTCTTCTGCCGCAGCCGCGTCAACATCGGTTGCGAGGCGTCCTGGTTCAGTCCGCCCAGCAGCAGGGCGCCCAGCTGCTCTTCCAGTTCCGATATGCCCGCATTCGTCAGCGCCGACACCCTGCACTCGCAAGCGGGCCTCACCGGCAGCGTCAGCATGTCTGCCGTCTCCCCCGCGGCCGCAAGGTCCGCCTTGTTCCACACCAGCACCATGGGCGCCCCCAGCGCCGCCGCCTCCTTCATCAGCATCGCATCCTCATCGTGGAATCCTGTCGAGGCGTCCGCCACGAACAGCACCGCCTGCGCCTGACGCATCGCCTCGCGCGCCAGCGCGATGCCAAAGCGCTCCACCTCCGCGGTGGTCTCGCGCAGGCCGGCCGTGTCTATCAGGCGCACCGGCACCCCGCGCAGGTTGATGTATTCCTCGATGCGATCGCGCGTCGTGCCCGCATGGGCCGAAACAATCGCGCGGGCGTCGCGCAGCAGCGCGTTGAACAGGCTTGACTTGCCCACGTTGGGGCGGCCCGCTATCGTCACCGTCACCCCCTCGCGATAGAGGCGGCCCGCCTGCGCCGTGGCCAACAGCCGCCGCATATCTTCCCGCACCCCTCGCAGATCATCCACCAGCTCCGGCGTAACCAAGGCGGGCAGGTCGTCCTCGGGAAAATCCACCGCCGCCTCAATGCGGGCCAGTGCCTCGCGCAGGCGTTCCTTCATGCCGTGCAGCGCAGTCGAGAGCGCGCCCTTGCTCGCGGCCATCGCCGCCTGAAGGCCCGCCTCGGTGCGCGCGTGGATCTGGTCCAGCACCGCTTCCGCCTGCACCAGGTCGATGCGTCCATTGAGGAAGGCCCGCAGCGTGAATTCCCCCGGCCCCGCCAGCCGCGCTCCCTCGGCCAGGCAGGCCTCGAGTATCGCGTTCATCGGGCCCGCGCCGCCGTGGCCGCACAGCTCCACCACATCCTCGCGCGTGTAGGTGCGCGGTGCGCGCATCACGTGCGCCAGCACCTCGTCGATCACCGCCCCCGCACGCGACACATGCCCATGGTAGGAACGCCAGCCGCGCGTGGTCCGGATGTCGTACCCGCGCGAGGATTGAAAAATGCGCGCCGCAATCGCCAGCGATTCAGGCCCGCTTAAACGAACCATCCCCACGCCGCCCTCGCCGGGCGGGGTGGAGATGGCAGCGATGGTGTCGGATACGTTGTAGGCCGAGCCCGCGCTCAAGGAGGCGCCTCAGTCGCCGAAGGCGCCGGCGTCCACCTCGGTGTCGCGGTCATTGCGCTTCGGGCGTGGACGAACCCGGCGGTTGCTGCGCGAGCCGCCCCGGCCGCCGCCCGAGCGCGGGGCGTTGCCCTGCGACGAACCGCCCGAGGGACCCTTGATGGCCACCGCGCCCTCGCCAGCCGGGCTGATCACCACGCTGCGGTACAGCGCCTCGCCCTGGCTGTAGGTGCGCACCCGGTCGTCTTCCTGCAAAGTCACATGGATGATGCGGCGCTCCTGCGGGCTCATCGGTTTCAGGCGCACGCTGCGGCCCGAGTCGATCGCCTTGGCCGCCATGTCGCGGGCCAAATCCTGGAGCGATTCACGCCGGCGATCCAGATAACCCTCCACATCCACCACCACGCGCTCGAGGCTCTCGCCGTCGTCCGACTGCGAGATCATCCGGTTGATGAGATACTGCATCGCGCCCAGCGTGGCGCCCTTGCGGCCAATCAGCAGCGCCCCGTGCGGGCTCTTCACTTCCAGCCGCGCCCCGTTCTCGCCATCGCGCTTGAAGGCCACCTCGGCCTCGATGCCCATGTGCTCAATGATGGTGCTCAACAGCGCCGCCGCCTGCGCGCCCTGCTCGTCGGATATCTGCGCAAACGCCGCCTTGTCCTCGGTGGGCGCCGGCTTCGGCGGGCGTTCCTCCCGCGCGGGCCGCTCGGCGCGCGGCGCACGTTCCTCGCGGGGCGGGCGCTGCTGATCGCCGCGGTTCCGCTCGTTGCGGTCGCGGTTGCCGGGGCGGCGGTCATCGCGCTCGGGGCGCGGTCCGCGCTCCTTGGTGTCCTTCTCGCGCGCGGCCGGTTGCGCCGGGCGCTCGCCCTGCTGCTTCGGCCGCTCCTCGCGCTTGTCGCGGTTGTTGCGGCCGCCCCGCTCGCGATTGTCGCGCTCGCGGTTCTCGCGCGGCTTCTGCTCGTCGCGTGTCTCCCGCTTCTCCTTCTCCTCGCGGCGCGGTTCATTGCTGCGCTCGCGCTGGCCGCCCCGGGGCTCGTTCCGGTTCGGCCGCTCATGATCCTTCGCCACCGTCACCTGCACCTTCACCGGACGCGCGCCCAGCCCAAACAGGCCGCGGCTGCCCTCGTCCAAAATCTTGATGTCGTCCACTTCATACATCTCAACGCCAAGCTCGGCGAGGGCCTTCGCAATGGCCTCTTCGCGCGTCGGCGCGGTCGTCTGCACCTGTCTCATGCGATCCAGTCTCCCTTTGGGTGCGCCCTCAATCCGGGGCGGGTTATGGGCGGCGGTCCTTGCCCTTGGCCTCCGCGATCGACTTCTCCCGCTTCTCCTTGCGGGCCTCCTTCGCCAGCTCGCGTTTCTTGGCCTGGGCCCTGTTGTAGAAATGCTGGGGCTTGGCGGCCGCGGGGCCCGCCTTCTTCGCCTTCTTCTCGACGTCCACCTCGATGTCCACCAGCCGGATCACGTAGTTCTGGGCAATGCCCAGCACCGTGCTGGTGAGGATGTACAAGTTCAGGCCGCTCGCCATGTTGTAGCAGAGCACGCTGAAGAAGAACGGCATGATCCGCATCATCACCTGCTGCTGCGGGTTCATCGCCGTGGACTGCGGAGTGAAGGCCATGCTTGCGTACATGGCGAAGGCCATCAGGAAGGGCAGCAGGTTCACCGCGTCCAGTTCAAAGAAAATCATCGGTATCGAGAAGGGCAGATCAATCAGCCGATCCGGCGCGCTCAAGTCGTTAATCCAGCCCGCGAAGGGGGCATGCCGCAGCTCGAACGACGTGGCCAGCATGCGGTAAAGCGCGATGAACACCGGCATCTGCAGGAGCATCGGAAGGCAACCGCCCAGCGGGTTCACCCCGCGCTCCTGGTAAAACGCCATCATCTTCTTCTGGAATTCCTCGGGATTGTCCTTGTATTCCTCCTTCAGTTTCTCCATTTCCGGAGCCAGCTTCTGCATCTTCTTCATGCTGATCATGCTCTTCCACGTCAGCGGGAACACGACCAGACGCACCACGATTGTCAGCAGGATAATCGCCACGCCGTAGTTGGCGAAGATGTTGTTATGCATCCAGTTCAGCATCGTCAAGAGGAACTTGGCGAAGCTGTCCATGATGCTGAACCACTCGAAGAACTCAATCACCGAAGACAGCGAAGGCCACGCCTCGGCCAGGAAGGACTGCTGGTTCGGGCCCAGGTAGAGCGTGTATTCGCCCTCAAGCGTCGCCCCCGCCGGCACCTCGGTGCGCGGGAATCCGCAGCCCAGCGTCATCGCCTCCGGCATGCCCCGCACCCAGAAATCCGCGCCGTCGAATTCCGGCTTCATCGCCATCACGAAATAGGCCGTGCGTATCGCCGCCCATTCCGCGTTCGTCCGGCGCTCCGTGTAAAGCGAGCTCCCGGTCGGCGGCGTCAGGTCCGCCGTCGCGGTGCGCTCGTTCAGGCCGTCCACATGCCACACGATCTTCTGCGGCATCATGGAGTTGGCCGCGTCCGCCGCATCCATCTGCGGTCCCCAAGTCAGGGCCATTGCCGCTTCCTTGGTGTCCAGGCCCAAGAGGCGCGGCGCGCTGCCCAGGTTCGTGTAGCGCACCTTGGTCCGCAGCACATGCAGCGCCTCGTCCATCGAGAACTGCTTCTCGATCCGCGCCTCGCCCGGGATCGTGATCGAGAAAGTCACCGAGCGGCCGTCCTCACCCGGCGCGGCATCCCAGCGGCGCAGGTTCAGCGCGTCGCCCAGGTAGTTCCCTGCGAAGCGCAGCCCCAGCGGATACTCCGCCTGCGAGGGCGGCAGCAGCGAGGCGTCGGGAATGAGGTCAACCGAGTCCACCCCGTTGTCGCCCAGCACCACCCGCGCCTGTTTCAGGCGGGAGCCCACCCGTGTAAAGGTCAATTCCAGCGCGCCGTTCAGCAGCACCACTTCATCGCCGGGCTCGGCCGTTTCCGCCACCGGCGGCAACTGGCCCGGGGTTGCCGTTGCGGCCGCATCGCCGCCGGGCGTGGGGGAGGAGGGGGGAGGCGTGACCGCCGTCGCCGCGCCATCGGCTGCCGGCGTCTGCGCGGCCTGTTGCTCGGCCGCCGCGGGGTCTGCCGGGGGCACCGGCTGCGGGCGGGGCATGAAGAAGTAACTCCACACCCCAATAAATACCAGCATGATGGTCATGGCAATCAGCTGATTGCGCTGCATCTGCTTGTCGTTCTGGTCATCCAGCAAGGCCGGGACTCCCGGGCGCGCCTGGGCGCGGGGTCATGGGGGAACGGGGCGCGCGTGTCACGGAGGGAGGCTCGATTCGGCTAGGCCGTCCACTGGCCGGGCGGGGGTACGGGGTCGTGTCCGCCCTTGCAAAATGGCTGGCAACGCAGGATTCGCCAAACGGCGAGCAAGGTTCCCTTGAAAACGCCATGGGCCTCGAGTGCCTCGATGGCGTATTGTGAGCAACTGGGAGTAAACCGGCAATTCTGCCCCAGCCAAGGGGACACGAAATTCTGATAGAGCCGGATGCATGCCACAAACAGCCTAGCCATCCTGAAGGCCTCCACGCTTGAACAGCTTGTGAAGGCTTTCCGCGCTCGCGGCGCCATCCAGCGCCGCCGCTCCCGGACGGGCCACCACCACCACTTCCGCCGCGCCGGTGAATTCATGCTGATGGAGCCGGAAGTATTCCCGTATCCGGCGCTTCACCCGGTTGCGCGCAACGGCATTGCCCACCTTGCGGCTCACCACCAACCCCAGCTTGCTGCCGGGCTCCTCCCTGCGGACCAGATAGCACACAAAGTGCCGCCCCACCTGTTTCTCGCCCTGCTCGAACACCCGCTGATATTCAGCGCGGGTGAGCACACGGCTGCTCCGGGGGAACGTGTACCGGTCCGGCACGCTTGCGCTAAGTCCTCCCTGGTTATCGGTTCAGTTGTAAGGTGTTACCTGGCAGCCTCTTAGAGTGCAAGCCGCTTGCGGCCCTTGCGACGGCGCGCATTGATCACGGCACGGCCACCCTTGGTCGCCATGCGGGCGCGGAAGCCATGCACGCGAACACGCTTCGTGTTCGAGGGCTGATACGTACGTTTCACGGATCGTCTCCTTATCTTGGATCAGGCAAAGCGCGAGAACGCGCCGTACAGGTAAATACGAGACACCGCCGCATGGCGAAAAACCGCCAGACACAGCGCGAGCGATTGGAGACTCTACCAATTAACCGCGCCGGGTGTCAAATAGGGCAACGTAAGTACTTGTCGCGTCTGTGCCTTGCGCATGCGCCGTTTGACCCGGCCTCCCTCCGTCGCCACAATGGGGCACGGCATACGCCGTCATCCAGGGAGGAGACCCCCCATGATACACCGTCTCGCGCTCTTGGCGCTCTTCGTCGCCGCCGCATCGTCCACTGCCCTCGGCCTCGAGGTCGAAGGGCTCCACCCCCTGCAGGTCGTGCAGGTCGACGCCGACGGCAAGGCCACCGTGTCCATCCAGGGCGCCGCGCCCGGCGCCCGCGTCGAGGTGATGATCGATGCGGCGGACCAGGGCGCCCTCACCGAGGAGTGGCAAGCCCTCGCCCCCGTGGCGGATGGACGTTACGCCGCTGAACTCACGCTCAAGGCGGGCGGCCCCTACAGCGTCGCCCTGCGCGCGCTCGACGAATCCGGCGCGGTCGCCGCCGAAACCCGTGTGCCCGGCATTCTCGCGGGTGACCTCTGGGTCCTCGCTGGGCAATCCAACATGCAGGGCATCGGCAACATCGACGCGCACATCACCCAGCCCCACCCGCAGGTGCACCTGCTGCGCATGAACCACGAATGGACCCTCGCCGCCGAGCCGCTGCACATCCTCGCCGAATCGCCCGACGCCGTGCATGGCGTCTACGAAAGCGACGATGCCCGGCGCAATGCCATCAAGGGCAGCTACGCATCGAAAAAGGGCTCGGGCCTCGGCCTCGCCTTTGCCCACGCCATGGCGGAATCCACTGGCCGCCCCGTGGGCCTCATCGCCACCGCCCACGGCGGCACCTCGATGGAGCAGTGGAACCCCAACAAGAAGGCCGAGGGCGGCAATTCGCTCTACGGCTCGATGCTGGCGCAGGTCGCCGCCGCAGGCGGCAAGGTCCGCGGCGTGCTCTGGTATCAGGGCGAGTCCGACGCCAATCCCAAGGACGCCCCCACCTATGGCGACCGCTTCAAGACCCTGATCGCCGAAATGCGCGCCGACTTCGGCGGACCCGACATGCCCTTCTACTACGTGCAGATTGGCCGCTTCGCCAACACCATCGTCAACCACGTTTCCTGGAACCAGCTCCAGGCCGAACAGTTGCGCGTCGAACCGGAGATCGCTCCCGGCGGCATGGTCGCTTCCGTCGATCTCGAACTCGACGACCTCATCCACATCGGCACCCCGGGCCTCAACACCCTCGGAGAGCGCCTCGCCAAGCTCGCCCAGCGCGATCTCTTCCGGGGAGACACCCTCGCGGGCCCGCGCCTCGCGGCCATCGAATCCTTCCGCACCCCCTATGGTCACGGCCTGCGCCTGCGCTTCGACTCCGTGAACGGCGGCCTTCGCTCCGAGGGACGGCTCAACGGCTTCAGCCTTTCAGACAATCCCGACGGCACCCCCATCGATTACATCTACAAGCAGGAAGTGGACCCGAAGGATCCCAGCGCCCTGCTGCTGTGGGTGATGAAGATGCCCGCCACCGCCTTCCTCACCTATGGCTGGGGCGGCAACCCCTACGTCAACGTGGTGGACGAGGCCGGCATGGCCCTGCCCTGCTTCGGCCCTGTCGCTGTCCCCGAGGATGTGGTTAAGGACTTTCTCGAAAAGTAGCCCGAACCTGCACCTTGGGCGAATCCAGCGGGAACATCCCCGGCCGTCGGTCGCCCGCGCCAGAGGCGGACATAAAGGTCGGCGCTTATCTTATGTCCCCCTTCGAAGGGAGTGGCGCACCCGAGGGTCCCGAGGGGGCGACGGGGGATGTTCTTTCAGCATTCAGGCAACAGGCCTACCGCAGCTTCGCGACAATATCCCGCACGATCGCAGGGCCGTGCTCGCGGCTGTTCTCCACGAAGACCACGTTGGAATCCACGCCCGCGATCAGCGTCCCCGCGACGTAGAGTCCCGGCACGCTGCTTTCATACGCCGCCGTCAAGCGCGGCTTCTTCGTCACCGCATCCACCTCCACCCCGGCCTCGCGCAGCAGCGTCGTGTCGGGCTCATACCCCGTCATCGCCAGCACAAAGTCGTTCTCGATGCTCAGCGTCTGGTCCTTGCCCTGGCGCAACACCACCTCGTCCGGGCGAACCTCCAGCACCTCGGTGTTTCGATAACAGACAATCGATCCCTCCGCGATACGGTTCTCCACGTCGGGCTTGATCCAATACTTCGTGTTGAACTCCGTGCCGCGCATGGCAATCGTCACCCGCGCCCCCGCGCGCCACAGCTCCAGCGCCACCTCCGCCGCGCTCGATCCCGCCCCCACCACCAGCACGTCGTAGCCGCTGTAGAAATGCGCCTCGGTGTAGCGATGGCTCACCTTCGCCAGCGTCTCCCCCGGCACGTTCATCGGGCGCGGAGAGTCATAGAACCCCGTGGCCACGCACACTTTGCGCGCCGCCCACGTGAAGTGCTGCCCGCACAGGTCCCGCGCTTCCACGCGGAAGATATCCCCGTGCCGTTCTATCCCCGTCACCTCGTGGTACCCCACGATCTCCAGTTGAAAGAAGTCGGCGAAATGCCGGCAGTAGCGCAGGTACTCCCGCCGTGTCGGGTTCTTGTCCTCCGCCGCCAGCGGAAAGCCGCATAGCTCCAGGTTCTGCGTGGTGCTGAACCACTTCATGTAGGTGGGATGCTGCAACAGCGCCCCGCAAAGCGGCCCCTTGTCCAGCGCCACCGCCCGCAGCCCCGCCGCCTTCGCGTCATGCAGCAGCACCAGCGTGGTCGGCCCCGCGCCCACCACAAGCAAATCCAGCGTTTCGTCTAATCCGTGTCGAATCATGCCGTCCAGTTCTTCAGCGGATGCTCGCGCTGGGCCAGCGGCATGGCGATGCGGCCCCCCGCCACGTGCGCGGCAAACACCGCCTGGATCATCTCCTGCGCCTTCGCCCCATCCTGCAGGCTGCATGCCGGGATACGGTCTTCCTCGATGGCAGCCAATAGATCGTTCACGTTCGGCACATAGGTATCCGTGTCTCGATTCGGCACCTCATACGTCGGCATGTCCGGTATGTCCTGCCATGCCTTGTTCCGCACCCCGGCAAACCAGATGCTCTCGTCCAGCCACTTGATCACCGGCACCACCCGGTTCAGGTTGATGGTCACCACGCCCTTCGTGCCGAAGAAGCTCACGCTCCAGCGCAGGCCATCGGTCTGCGGGCTGCGCATCGAAGCGAAGTGCGCACCCACGCCATCCTTGAAACTGAACATCGCCTGCACCCGATCCCCGATGATCGGTCCCAGCGGCTCCGTGGCCTCGCGCACGTCCGATGGCGCCGAGGGCCGTCCCTGCTCCGTGATGTCCGCCATGCACCGCTCGGGGTCGCCCAGGAAATTCCGGATGATGTCGAAGGAGTGCGTGCCCAGCACCACCATGTCCTCGCCTCCCGCGCGCGCGTCTTCCTTGCCCCGCGCCCGCGCCTCCAGCACCGTGCCAATCAACCCCTCCTCCATCACCAGCTTCCGCACATGCTGCACCTGCGGCGTCATGCGGTAGTTGTAGGCGATGCCCCACTTCAGGTTCTTCGCCTCAATCGCCGCCACCATCGCGTCCGCCTCTGCCATATCCACGCACAGCGGCTTCTCCAGAAATCCATGCAGCCCCTTCTCCGCGCAGGCCAGCACATACTCCTTGTGGTTCGAAGTCCAGCGCGGCCCAATCACCGCGATATCAGCCTGCTCCTTCTCCAGCATTTCACGATAATCCGCATAGGTGGCCGCCGCCCCGCATTCCGCCGCCGCCTTCGCGCGGCCCGCCTCATCCGGATCCGCCAGCGCAGCGATCGTCACATTCGGGTGGTGCGTGAAGATGCGATGCATCGCATGCCCATAGCCCCCCTGCTTCGTGTCGCCAATGACCACGGCCCGATAGGCCCTCCCCGGTGCCTCGTCCTGTGCCCGGGCCGACAGCGCGGCGGCGCCCGATGCCGCCGCGGCGGCGATGAAAGTGCGGCGTGTGAGTTGCATGGCGTTTCCTTTCTGCTCGCGA
>JBJOID010000075.1:0-20027 GCA_046047315.1 Candidatus Hydrogenedentota bacterium
GGCCTTGTGGAGCTCATCGTGGGCCTCATTCTGGGTGCCCTCGAAGGCATCATCGGCCTCCCCGCCGAGGAGTAATACTCCGACTCGGCTGAGAACGAGATTACACGGCGCGCCGCGCGGCCCTTCGGGGTTCGCGCGGCGCGTCCGTTTTTGGTATCGTGCGGCACGGTGCATTGCACCCATGTTCTCACGGAAAGGAATCATTGTGATGCGGTGGATGCTTCTTTGTCTGGCGGCTATGTGGACTGTAGCGGGCGCCCAGGAACCGTTGAACCTCGCGGCGGCGGAATGGGAAACACTCGCCGGCGACTGGCAGTGGAGCGAGGGCGTGGCGGAAACAAGCGTCGCGCCGGGTGAATCCAGCGGATTGAAGCTCAAGCGCCCGGACCTTCGTGACTTCGAACTGAGCTTTGCCATCCAATCCGCGGAAGGCCTCGGCGGCGTCGCCGTGCGGGCGCATCATCAGCCCGCTTATCAGGAAGCCGGGAAGACGCTCAACCTGGGCACGGCCGGTCTCTACGGCATGGGCGTCTTTCTTACCGATAGTTCAGCCCGTCTCTTGGTTAACGACGGCGCGGAACGCCGCGCCCTCGCATCCACCGACGTGGATTCCGAATGGGTTGAGGTGAAGCTGCGCGCCGAGGGCGATAGCATTCAAGCTTGGATTAACGGGGAGCCCTTTGCCGACGCCGTGGACGAAACCTTCCTGGGGGGCGGAATCGCGCTTTGCCTGTCCGTGCCCGAGGGCGGCAAGCCCGGTGTGGCGAAATTTCGCGACCTGAAGCTGGTGGACCTTGGACGCACCGGCAACTGGCGCACCCTGTTCAACGGGCAGGACACCACCGGCTGGAAGGAATGGGGCGAGGAGAAGTGGAGCGTCGAGGACGGCATGATCATCGGCCGAAGCGGCCCCAAGAAGTCCGAAGGCTATCTGGCCACCGAAGAAACCTGGACCAGCTTCCGCGTGCGCGGTTCCTTCAAGATGCTGGGCGAGGGCAACTTCGGCCTCTTCTATCACTCCACCATCAAGCTGCGCGAAGACGACAACTATCCTGTGATCTCCGGCGTGCAGGGCGAAGTGGAGCCCGGCTACCCGAGCAGCACCGGCTGGCTGTATGAAAGCTACAAGCGCGGCTGGCTCGTCGAACCGCCGAAGAACACCCTCGCCGCATATGTGCTCCAGCCCGAAGACTGGAACGAGATTGAAATCCGCTCCGAGGGCAAGGTCGTCACCACCTGGGTGAACGGCGTCCGCGCGCTGCATTTCGATGATCCCAAGCCCCTGCTCACCGAAGGCAGCTTCGCCCTGCAACTCCACGCGGGCGGAGTCGACGGTATTGCCTGGAAGGAAATCCACGCGCTGGACTGAGGCCCGGCTTCAGTTCTCCGCGCCAGCGGCACGTTCGCGCAGCTTGGCGGCAGCGTCGGGGTCCCGGGTATCAAGCACCTCGAGGATTCCCTCGAGCAGCAGCGGTTCCGCCTTACGGGCTTCGCGTTCCAGCATCGCGTCGAGGCGGTCGTCGTCCACCCGCAGCAGCGCATCGCGCGCGGCACCGGCAATGTCGGCGCGTTCGTGCCCGAGGTAGGGGATGATGACAGAAGCCTGACGCGCGGAAGCGGCGGCGCTTCCCATGCCCAGCAGGGCGGCGGGAATCCACGACGATTCCTGTCGCTGCTCGAGCAGGGTTGCAAAAGCGGCGAAGGCGGCTTCGGGTTCCTGCCGCTCGGCAAAGCGCAACAACAGCGCGGGATGATCAGTGGCCATGGAAGTCGTGTCGCCCACGAAGGCGCCTCCATCCGCAAGGGCGTCGAGGATGACTTCCCGCTCCAAGCCGGCCTCGGCGCCGGGAACATCCGCGATGCGGGTGAGCCCTTCATCGAAGAGGGCAAGTGCTCCCTCGCTGCCCGCAAGTCCAACCACCGGCCATAGGGCGAGGCGTTCCTGCGGGGTGACCGCGGCGATGCGTGTGGACAGCTCCTGCAAGACCTTGGCCACCACGGCCTCCCTGGGCCGCAGATCGCGAAGGATGCGCTCGAGCGCGGCGATCACCGCTTCCGCATGTTGGGGATGCGAGTTGAGCATGGCAGCGAGACCGATGAGGCTTTCCTCGCCACCGCACCAGCCGAGAAGCTCGAGCGCCACTTCCGGCTTGCGGAGCGTGAGCGCCTTGGCCGCCAGCAGCTGACTCGCCTCGAAGCGGGTCTCCGGCTTTTCGGTGGCCTTGGCAACCATTTTCTCAAGGGCAATGCGCGCCGCGCGGACGAGGGCGGGATCGTCACTGTCCAACTGCGTGGCGACATGGGGAATCAGGCGCAGGCTCTGCGCGGCTGCCCCCTCGAAGGCGTCCGCGCGCTCGGACGGATCGGCACCACCCAAGGCGTCGAGAAAGACCGGCTGCGGCTGGGCCGCCAGCGTGGCAGGAATCAGGATCAGGATGAGGAGCAGGCGATGGCGCATGGGGCGATTCCTCTACAGCCGCCACGGCGACCGCATGGGCCGGTCGAGCAGGCGATTGGCCACGGGGTCCCCGGTGAAGCGTTCGGCATCCGGGTCATAACGCAGGGGGCGGCCCAACTGGGAAGCAATGCCGCCAAGGTGGGAAATCACCGTGGCACGGTGTCCCGTCTCCACGTCGCAGAGCGGGCGCCGGCGCGAACGCATCGCATCAAAGAAGTCTTGATGGTGGCTGTTTGAAACGGGCAGCCTTATTGCCGCGCCCTCGAGATTTTCGTCGACGGCAGCGCCGTCTTTCCCGCGCACCTTGATGCCCGAGCGATTGACGAAGACCTCGCCCTCGCTGCCATAAAACTTGGTGCCGTAGGTTTCGCCAGCCTCAATCACGCCGTCCACCGCTTCGCGCGTGGCCTGATGCCACTCGATCACGGCATTGTCGGCGTACTGGTAGATGATGTGCGCGAAGCGCGGGAAGTCGTAGAGGTTGTCCGCATGCAACGCCGAGTTGGCGGTCACTTGGATCGGGCTCGTCGCATCCTTGTCCAGGCCCCATTGCGCGATGTCGAAAAGGTGCACGCCCCAGTCGGTGAGCAGGCCGCCGGAGTAATCGCGGAAGTAGCGCCAGTTGTAGGGGTGGATCTGCGGGTTGAAGGCGCGCCGGGGGGCAGGCCCCAGCCAGTAGTCCCAATCGAGGTAGGCGGGCGGCTCCGTGTCGGGATGGTATTCCTCGCGCGGGTTTTCCTTGAAGAAGCACACCACGCGCTTCACCTCGCCGATGCGTCCGTTGCGCACCAGCTCACAGGCATGGCGGAACTGAGGCTGGTCGCTGCGCTGCATGGTGCCCACCTGCACCACCCGGCCAAGCCGCCGGGCTTCCGCCACCATGGCGCGTCCCTGTGCGATGGTCAGGGCAAGGGGTTTCTCGCAGTAGACATCCATGCCCGCGCGCATGGCGTCGATGGCAGCGAGGGCGTGCCAGTGGTCGGGCGTGGCCACAAAGACCGCGTCGATATCCGGGTGGGCCGCCAGCATTTCCTGGTAGCGCGGATACACCGCCAGCAAGCCCCCCGCCTCCTTAGCCTTGTTCGCTGCGCCTTTGCGCATGCGGGCATCGGGGTCCGCCCCCGCGATAATGCGCACCTCCGGGTGGGAGAACAGCCGGTCCAAATGTGAGCGGCCCATCCCTCCGAGTCCAATGAAGCCGAGCTGGATGCGCTCGTTGGCGGGGGTGCCACGCTTGAGCGCACGCGCCACGGCGGGCGTGAGCAGGCCCGCGGCGACTCCGCCAAGGAAGAAGCGCCTGGTGGTGCGAGCTGCGTTCATCGTTTTACTCTCCTGCCTCAAGCAGCGAGGGGTTGCCTACTCAGCGCAGAAGGCATCCTCGCTGGCCTCACCGGGACAATACCGGATGAGGCCCGCATTGTAGTACTGGATCATGCGAAGCAGTTCGGACAGGCTGATCTGGTTGTTCGCATCGAGGTAGTCCGCCGAGTGGGGCAGGCAGTCCACGCCGCCCGCGCCTTGCGTGCCGACGATGAATCCATCCTCCGAATCGGTCAGGCTGCCCGCGCAGGCGTAGCCGCCCGCGTTGTAGAGCTGGATGATGCGCAGCAACTCATTGAGCGCAATGCTGCCATCGGCATTGGTGTCTCCCTGGTGCACTGCGCCCTGCCCCGAGAATGCGCGTATCTCCGCCACCGTCAGCCCACCGTCGCGGTTCGTATCGACCGCCTCGAAGAGGGAAATGGGCATGCCGGGCAGCGCGATGAGCGCCTCGCGCCAATCGAGCGCCCGGCTGCCATCCTCATCGCTGGCGGCGAAGCCCTGCAACAGTTGAGCCAACAGCGCATCAGCCTCGGCGAAGTCCAGTCCCTCGGGCGGTGTCGCCTCGCGGATCGGGCGCACGCCGGTGTTCACCAGCACGCCCGGCCCCCAGGTCACCTCACGGAGAATATTGCCCGACTGATCGGCCAGCGCACCGTTGCCGCCCACGCCAAGGCGAATCCAGCCGTTACCCTGTGCGCCTATCAAATTGACCTGATAAGTGGCTCCGGAACCCGTGACGGTGATGCGGGCATAGGACACGTCGCGCAGTTGCACCGGCACCTCGCGCGCGTTGAAGCCCGTCACCGGGGTATCGAACTCGATAAGGAAGCTCGCGTCGCCGCCGACGATGGGGCCGGGATTGACCTGTTCGAAGCGAAGCACCCTGGGCGGCGCGGCGTCGATGGCGAAGAAGAGCGTCTGGAACTCGAGCGCCAGCAAATTGCCCGCGAGATCGATCACGCTGCCGGGAAGGAGGCGAATCTGCACGCGGCCATCGCCCTCGAAGTTATCGAGCCAGAGCGACCACGAGGCGGCGGAGGCGCCGCGCTCGATGCGCAAGCCTGCATGGGCGGTGCCAAGATGCCGAATCTCGAAGTCGGCAGCCTCCAGGCCGCGGACGGGCTCGGAGAATTCAAGGTTGAAGCGTTGCGCGCGGCGATCCTGATCATACTCGCCAAGGCTGAAACTGTTCACGGCCGGGGGGATTGCGTCGGGCGGCACTGGTGCGGCAACGTCCGAAACGACAATCTCCATGAACGGGCGGCCCTCCAGTTCTTCGAATCGAACCAGCCGTTCCGCTCCGTCGCCCGTCAGCAGCAAAGGCCATCCGAGCTCGCGTTCGGTCAACGGCAACAGCGTCTCCACCGGGCTCCAGGTCTCCCCGGAGTCGAAGGAATACGCGCGCCGGAGGGCGACGCCCTCGAGCTCCGCCGCCACCCAGGCCAGGGTCCACAGGCTGTCGCTGACCTCAAGGGAGGAATGCTGGTCCTCGGCCAAGTCGCTCGTGCTGTCGTATATCGCAAGCGGCGCGGACCAGCTTGTCCCCGCGTCAAAGCTTTGCGTGACGAAGATATCCGTATCGCCTGCACCCTTGCCGCCGAGCGGAGCGCCCTCGATGACGGACACATAGGAAGCCTGGCCCGTGGCGTGCAGCGCCGCCAGCGCCGTGCTCCAGGCTGAGTCCGTGACGGGGGCGGGCGGGTTCCAGCCGCCGCCACGCGCGATGCGTCGCGCCGCGTCGATGCGCGCAAGCGTCTGGTTTGTCCATGCGGCCAACGCGCCGCCAAAGCCATCCACCGCAATGCGGGCGTGGGCAGCCGCGCCTCCACCGCCGAGCAAGGCGGGATTGCCCCAGTTCAACGCGTTCGAAGTGCCCTCGACGGCGTAGACCTGCCCGGCGTTCACCCAGGCCAGCAGCCAACCGTTCGGCTCGAAGGCCAACGAGGGTGCGCCATCCTCCAGGCCATTGGCGCTGTTGACCGTGACCGCCGCGATCTCGCGTGCCGCGCTCCACGTTGCGCCGCCATCCACCGAGCGGCTTACGACCAGGCGGCCATTTCGATAGACGGTCACGCCCGTCGATTCGGGGAACAGGTCCGTCTCGAACCAGGCCGCCACCCAGAGGCCGTCGTTGAAGGCGATGGTGGGCTTGCTTTGGAAGGTGATGGGAAGGGCCGGAGCCGGCGGCGTGGGGCCGAGGAGGAAGAAGGGGTCCGACCAGGTTGCGCCGCCATCCTCACTGATTGCCCCCATGATGCGGCGTCCATGCGGCACGCGATTGCCGTCGTGGCTTTGCCAGATTACCACCACGCGACCCGCGCCGTCGTGGGCGTATGCAGCGCGCGTGTCCCGGGTGCCATCGAGCGCGCCCGCCGGGCTAATCACCGTGGCGTTGACGGCGAGCGCCACGTCCAGCGCATTGTCATGGTCGCTGACACTGGAGCGGCCATAGATGTCCGTGGCGGTAATTCTCAGGTTCACGTCGCCGGGCTGGGCGGCTGGGTCCGCCTCGAAGCCGTAGATAAAGTTCCCCGCCTGCAGCTCGCCCGCCGCGGGCTGCGCATCGCCGGAGAGGGATGTCACGAGCGGCGATGCGGACAAGGGTTCGTTGTAGGCAATCGACAAATCGGAGACCGCGCCCGGCAGAATGACCGCCGGGAACGCCGAGACGTTGGGCCGGTCGGGCGGCGTGGTGTCCACCAGCAGGGTGGACGAAATGAGCCCGGGCGGATAGACATTGCCGGAGCGATCCACGATTGATCCCTCGAGGATGAAAACTTCGAGCGCGCCTTCGCCGCTTCCCGGAGAAATCTGCACCGACACGCGCTCTGGTGCGAAGGGCTCCGTCAGCACGACCGACGCGTTGGCCAGTCCGTCGCTGAAGAGCTGGAGGCTCGTGGCGGGATTGATCAGCGACACCGGCTCGTCGAACACGAAATCGAAGCGGACGGGGCTGTCATCGAGGTAGGGGGGCGGCGGCACGCTTTGCGCGCTGAGCAGGCGCGGCCCTTCGATGTCGTATATCAGCCGTAGGCGCTTGGGGCCGGGGTTGGCAATCGGGGCGCCGCTCACGTCGCGCACGTTCTCGTCGAGGTTGATCTCGAATAGACCCGTGCTCGCGCCTCCCATGCTGAACAGGAACTCGATTTCGGAGGAGGGTTCGACCGACTCCGGGGCGGCGCTGATGGTGGCGGGATACGTGGAGGCCGCGGAGTCGCGCACGCCACGCACGAGCTTCGAGAAGCGAAGCCGCACGGAGGGCGCGCCCGGCTGCAGGCGTCCGTCGGGCGGATCGAAGCCAAGGAAACGCGGCGCGCCGAAATCGACGGGAATCTCGAGGTCGGCCTGCGGCGCCAGCGGCGAGCCCGCCAGATCGGTCAGGCCGGGCGCGACGTTGATTCGAATGCTCTCGGCCACGTCCTGCGGCAAGCCGCCAATGGTGGCCACGATGGCGCCAAGCGACGGGGCAAGGCTGATGGTGGCGGAGATGGGATTGCCATCGGCCAGCACGGCAATGTCACCTGGCGTGAAAGCCAGCAGCGGCTCGGAGAACTGGAAGCGTACCCGGATGCTCGCGCCCGGGCTGGCGTACACCGGGTCCAGCGCGGTCATGGTGAAGGTCGGGGGGATGTAGTCGAACTGGATGAGGGGCGTGGCTGCGCCGACTGTCAAGGGCAGACCGGAGAGATTTTCGATGCCCGCGCCATCATCAATGCGGACCTGAACCGTGCCGACGGCCAGGCCGCGTGGCGTGAGGGAAAGGGAGTACGTGTCTGGAGCAAGCTGAAGCAGCGCGCGATTGAAGGAGCCGCCACTGGCGGTGACACTGAAGTCATCGGGGTCCACGCCTTGCACGGCCTCGGAGAAGCGCACCTCGATGACGAGGGGATTCTGTCGGGTTGGGCTGACGATGCCCTCGCCAATCGACACGACATAGGGACCAGGCTCGGCCACGGCCACGGCGCCCCGCGCCCCGGCCGCGCTGGCGAAGTTGCCGGCGGCGTCGCGCGCGTTGTTGCCGGGAGCGATTCCCGCCTCGACCCGCGCCGGACCTTCTAGCGGTCCTATCGTCACCTCGTACTCCCCATCCACGGGAAGAATCGAGATCGCGGGCGCCTCGCCCGTCACCCCAGACAGTTGAATGTCTGAGGCCGCATCGAATCCCGTCACGGGTTCGTCAAAGGCCACACGGAAGACGGCGGAAGCGCCTGGTTCCACGCGCCCGGCCACGGGCTCGAAGCGCACCGCAATCGGCGCGACACGGTCCACCAGCAGCGAACCCGAAAGCGCGAGGCTCGACTCGGG
Organism: Candidatus Hydrogenedentota bacterium; assembly: GCA_046047315.1. Taxonomy (GTDB): domain Bacteria; phylum Hydrogenedentota; class Hydrogenedentia; order Hydrogenedentales; family JAEUWI01; genus WGMK01. The sequence goes on from JBJOID010000075.1 coordinate 8,087, forward strand.
CAGCGGGAGCCCGCCTTGCAGCGCTATGTCGTTGTCTGCAGAAAGCCGCAGGACAAGCTGGCCCGCGCCCTCCAGCCCGAGCACCGCGACATCGTACACCCCGCCGGTGCCTGTAGTCGCAATCGAGCCGGTCGTCAGGGCCGGGGTGTCTCCCTCGGCGATGAAGTCCGACGGGTCCACATTGATTACCGCACGGTCAAAAGTCACCCGGAAGGTCGCGCGGTTCGCGCTACTGGGCGACTGCGTGATCGGCGCGATGCTGAGAAGAGTGGGCTGCTCCAGGCTGACGCCCACGGCGTAGAGGGTCTCGTCGGAAACGAAGGCGTTTCCGGCTGCGTCCAGAATCGTGGCGTCCGCCGCGAGGCCGAGGCGCACCACACCCGCGCCCGTGACACCGAGGGCCGCCGCGTCATATTCGGCCCCCTCGCCCTGCACTTCGAAGGAAGCGACATTGACGCCCTCGTTGACGAAGCGGAAATCCTGCTCGCTCACGCCGCTAACCGGCTCGTCGAAGGTGAGCCGGTAAATGGCGTCGCCGCCAGAGAGGATGCTCTCCTGCTCCGCCACAACGCTCAGCAGCGTGGGGGCGACGCGATCGACCAAGAGCTCGCCCGCTATCTCAAGCGCGAAGACGGAGAGGCCGAGTCCCTCGCCGTCGGCAATGTCGTTCTCCGCGGTCAGGGCGACACGCAACAGCCCCTCACCCGCGAGCCCTTCCACAACCACGACGTATGCGGCGCTTTCGCCGGTGACCTGCACGGCGCTGAAGGTCAAGGCGGGGCTGTCACTCGTGACGGCGAAGTCGGCGGGGTCCACCTGAATCACGGGGCGATCGAAGAGCACCTCGAAGGAAGCGGAGCCGCCGCCGTGCGGTGCTTCATCCAATGGTGTAATCGAGAGCAGTTGCGGGCGATCAAGGCTGACCGTGATCGTGGCGCTGAGAGGGGATGCGGCGACGGCATTGCCCGCCGCATCGACGATGCCCGCCCCATCATCGAGCGCCACGGTGATGTCGCCCTCGCCAACCGTATCCTCCAGCACCAACTGATAACTGGCGCCCTCGCCCGTGAGCGAGGCGGCGCCGAAAGAGGCGGCACCGGTGATGTCGAAGCTGCCCGTTGTCACGCCCGTCACTGGCTCGCTGAAGAGCAAATCGAAGACGGCATCCTCGCCATCGAGGATGCGCGGGGCAGCGCTCTCGATGGAAAGCAGCTGAGGCGGCACACGGTCCACGTCGATATTGACGGGTTCGATCCCCTCGATGAGGATAGCGTCGCCGTCAAGTCCGGTCGCGTCAAAGCCTTCCGAAACGCCCACGCTCAGCGTGCCCTCGCCTTCGAGGGCGCCAAGGGTCAGGGTGAAGCGCAGGGGCCCCCCTGACACGGCCAGCGGCGCGTGAGCGACTCCCTCGGACACCACGGTGAAGTCGGCGGCATCCAGGTTTGTCACCGGAAGATCGAATTCAACTTCGAGGGTGACGTTGGCATCCGTGACCACGCCCACGCCGATACGTTCCAAGGAAAGCAGCGTCGGGGTTTCATTCTCCACGGTCACGAGCGCAGAAGGAAAAGGTCCCAGCAGTTCGCGTCCGTACTCGTCCACAATCCCATGGTCGGGACGAAGCGAGATATCGACCACCCCCGGCCGGGTCGGGGCGGATAGCAGAATCTCGTAAACAGAGGGTCCCCCCGTGATCTCACGCACCACGAAGTTGACACCATCCTGGCTGAGCAGGAGCAGATCCTCCTCATCGAACCCAACGACGGGACGCGTAAACTCGGCCTCCACGGACACGGGAGTCTTTTCCTGCACCGTATCCGCAGCGGCTTGCAAGCGCGTCAGGAAGGCGCGCGTCGCGTCGATGAAGATCTCCGGCCCCGTGAAATCCTCATCCAGCAATTGACCCTGTTCGCTGCGGATGGCGCTATCGCGAAGGATGGTGATGGAAAGATCTGTGGTAATGAAGAGTACCGACAGCGACACCTGGTAGTACACCGGACCACCGCTGACTTCGATGCCGGCAGTGACCGCCGGGTAATTCAGGCGCACGGCCTCGGCATCGAAATTCACCACCGGCTTGCTGAACAGCACGTCGAAGATGAGCGCGTTGTTGCCGGTGGGATTCGGTTCGTTCGTGGTGATGCCAACCACGGCGGGCGGGTCTGTGGACTGGGTTGCCTCTACACTGATGGAAGCCGAGGCCGAGGTGTCCAGCGGCGAGCCGCTCGGGGTTCCCAGCGCATCGGTGTCCGGATTGACCGCCATGGTCAGGGTGCCGGCGCCATCGAGGCCAAATAGCCGGACCTGGTAGACATTTCCCGAACCCAACAACTCCACCTGTGCATACGAGGCGTCGCCATCGCTGGTGATAAGCAGATCCTCCTCGTCATCAAAGCCGGCCACGGGCTCCGAGAAGTTGAACTCGAATCGCGCGACGCTGCTCTCGGAGTAAGGGCCATCGCCATCGGGGGCGGTGATCTCCACGGTGACCAGAGACTCCCCCTTCGGCGAAGCGATAGCCTGCGAAGAAAGCCCGAACAAGGCGACTGTGCCCAGCGCCAGGACGGCGCGGACGGCGGATGGGTAACCCAACATGACTTCTCCCCTCTCGAAAAGCAATGCGTATCGTGCAGGACTCTACTACAACCAGCCCGGGCGGGCAATGGAGTTCGATGGTCAGTGACGCTGCTTGCCAGGCTCTGGATAGATGAGCATCAGGGCCATGCCCAGCACGGCCAGTACCCCGGCGATGGGGCCCACGAGGTAGACCCCCAGCGGGTTCGCGGGACTGTTGCCAAACCAGTCCATGGATTGCGTGGCGATGAAGATGGCGCCCGCGGCGGCGGCCTTCCAGGCCACGCCGTTCAGGCCATTGTAGAGCGCCTCGCGACGGCGTCCGGTCAGCGCTTCGTCATGGTCGATAATCTGTCCGAGCATGGGGATGAGCATGACAAACACGATGCCCTGCGCGATTCCCGCGTAGCCAAAGAGCATCGCGCCGAGGGTGAACTTGGTCCCGGCATCCGCATCCATCACGCCAATGAAGTACATGCAGGGCATGCCGGTGGCGAGAATCAGGAAGGCCACGAAGGTCAGCCATTTGGCGCTGAGCCAACGGGACACAAAGGGGATGACCGCATAGGTGAGAAGCGCGCAGACAAGGAAGGGAATAAAGAGCGAGGTCACGGTGCCCTCGTCGCCGCCCAGCGCCAGTTCCGCCCAGTAGGGCAGCGCCTTCTGGGTGGCCAGAAACCCGGTGGCGAAGAGCAGGAAGGCGGCAAAGAAGATGACGAAGGGACGATTGCGGAAGGCCCCGCCCATGCCGTGCAGCAGGCTGGCCTGCTCCGACGGTATCGGTTCGCCATGGAAGCGCTCGCGAATGAACAGCACGGGCATCATGAAGAGCGAGGCGCAGGCCACGGCCACGATGGCCGCCGCGCGCCGGTAGCCCACGGGGGAGAAGCTTCCCTCCTGGCGCGCCGGATCAAGCTGGGCGATTAGCTCGCCCACGAAGGCAGCCAGCGCCAGCCCCACCAGCATGCCCACGCCGATCCAGATTCCCATGCGGATGCGCGCCTGTTCACTGCGGGCTATCTCCTGGCTGATGGCCAGCGCGGGCACATAGCCCAGCGTGAAGGCGGTCCAGTGCAGGCAAAGCATGAGGGTCCCGAAGAGGAAGTTCAGCGGGGAATCGCCTTCCACCGGGGGATACCAGAAGAGCGTGGTGGTGAAGAGCAGCGCCACGGCGCCCCAGAAGATGTAGGGCCGGCGGCGCCCGGCAATCCGGGGAAAGCGGCGGCGCCCCGGCTCGGCCGCGGTGCGGTCCGACCACGCGCCAATAAGCGGGTCCGTGACGGCGTCCCAAAGCGTGCCGATGATGAAGATGAAGCCCACCAGCCCCACGCCCACATAGACCGTTCGCCCGACGGACTCGCTCGGTGAATAGAAGAAGGTGCCCCAGGTATTGATGACCTCGCTGCCCAGTTGCACGCCAATCATGGCCAGGCAAAGGGCGAGACCCTCGTGCCACGCGAACTCGCGGGCGGCGCCTCCCGTGGCGGGCTTATCCAATACGGGTGCCGTCAGGTATGACCGCGTTCTTGAGCACGACCACCACCCCGTCTCGAATGGCGTAGCCGTCGCCGTCGGAATCAGGCAGGTCGTCGCTGCCGCGTATCACCACGCCCGCGCCGATGCGCGCGTTGTGGTCGATAATGGCGCGGCTGATCTTCGCCTTGGGGCCGATGCCCATCCGGGGAAGCCCCTTGGGCGTGGCGGAATCCTCGAAGTACTCCGCTCCCAGGACAACGCACTCGCTCAATTCCGCCCCGGGCTGGATGATGCTGCGAACGCCAATGATGCAGTCTGACACCGTGGCCTGGGTAACGCGGCTGCCCTCGCAGAGGATGGTGTTGCGAATGCGCGCGTCATCGATGCTCGCGCCGGGCAGCGCGCGCGAATGCGTATAGATCAGCTGTTGCTCGTCGTGGAACTGGAAAGGCGAGTCCGGGCGGGTCATCGCCATGCTCACGTCGAAGTAGGACCGCACCGTGCCGATGTCTTCCCAGAATCCGTCGAACATGTGCGCAAAGACCCGGTGCGACTTCAAGGCCCCGGGAATCAGTTCCTTCCCGAAATCGATCCAGTCCGGGTTCTTGAGCAGCAAGTCCTCCAGCACGGACGCGTTGAAGATATAGACGCCCATGGAGGCGAGGAAGGACTTGCCCTCGGCGGAGAGACCAAACTCGCTGAACACCTTGTCCGGGGTCACCAGCGCGTCGAGGGTCTTCTTCGCCGTCGGCTTTTCGACGAACTGTCGTATGCGCGTGTTACTTAAGACCTTCATGATGCCGAAGGCCTGCGCGGATTTCCGGTTGACGGGCAGGGCCGCCACGGTGATGTCCGCTCCCGTGCTCAGGTGCGTGCGCAGCATCGCACGGTAATCCATGCGGTAGAGCTGGTCACCCGAGAGAATCAGGTAGTAGCTGGCGCCCATGTTCCTGATATGGATCAATTGCTTGCGCACCGCGTCGGCCGTGCCCTGAAACCATTCGCCGCCGCTCTGCGTTTGCTCCGCCGACAATACCTCGACATAGCCGTTGCTGAATGCGTCAAACTTATAGGTCTGGTTGATGTGGCGGTTGAGCGAATGCGAATTGAACTGCGTCAGCACCACCGCCCGCTTGATGCCCGAGTGAATGCAATTGCTTAGCGGAATGTCGACCAGCCGGTAGCGCCCGCAGAGCGGCACGGCGGGCTTGGCCCGCAAGGCCGTGAGCGGGAAAAGGCGCGTACCCCGCCCCCCGCCGAGCACGATGGCTCCCACTTCTCTCATCCGATCCGCTGCAATCGTGTCCGGGCTATGGCGCATGGGGTGGCTTCCTAAGGGCTTTCACAGCAGGGCATTAGCCGAAGATCGGGAATACCGACTTCCAGTAGAGAATTACACCACAAGCTGCAGCCCAAAGGAAAACCGTTGACAGCAGCGGCAAATCCGTCACGAGGGTGCGGCTGGGGTCCCCCCCGCCCGTCTTGTGATGCACGAGATACAAATAACGGAAGACACCGTAGACCACGAAGGGCAGGGTCAGGTAGAGCTTATCGGTCCCCAAGCGAGTCACCACGTCGGCCGAGCAGGTGTAAATGGTGTAGGTGATGATCGCGCCGCCCGCGACAATAAGGATGAGCTGGTCGAGGTAGTGGATGCTGTACTGGCTGAGCACGGCGCGGTGGGCGCTGGCGTCGTCCTCGAGCAGCGTCATCTCATGGCGGCGCTTGCTCAAGCCGAGGAAGAGCGCGAGGAAGAGCGTGCATACCACCAGCCAGCTGGAGAACTCCACCTGGATGGCGACCGCTCCCGCCATGGCCCGGAATACGAAGCCCAGCGCCAGCACCATCACATCCACGATGATGACATGCTTGAGAAAGAGCGAGTAGGCGAGGGTCATGGCCACATAGGCAAAAACGATCCCCGCGAAGGCGGGGCCCACATAGAGGCCCAGCGCGGCCGCCGACAGGTACAGGAGGCCGGTCATGACCCAGGCGGCGCCGGTGCTGAGCGCGCCACTGGCGATAGGCCGGTGGCGTTTCTTGGGGTGGGAGCGGTCTTTCTCGATGTCCTGAAGATCGTTGAACAGGTAGGTGGCGCTGGCCGCAAGGCAGAAGACCACGAAGGCCAGCAGGCTGGTCAACAGTTTGTCAACATGAAACACCTCCTGCGCAAAAAGCAGGGCGGCGAAGAGGATGAGATTCTTCGACCATTGATATACGCGAAGGGCCTGGATGAGCGTGACGATCGCGTTTCTTTTCTCGTTGGAGTCGGTGCTCATGACGGGCCTGCTCACATTTTCATCTTCTTGAACTGCCACTCGGGAATCGCGCGGATGATCAGCATGATATACCGCCAGAACCAAAGCACGTAGGCCGTGTCCTTGCGCGCGAGCAGGGCCGCGGCGATGGCTTCTCCCGCCGCCTGCGGCGAGGCGGTCAGCGCCTTGGGAAGGGGCATGCCGTAGGTCATCTTCGTGTCGACGAAGCCCGGCTTGATGGTGGTCACGCTCACCCCGGCGGGGTGCAGGCGGTTGCGCAACCCCTGCGCGTACACGGTCATCGCGCCCTTGGTGGCGCCGTAGAGGTAGTTGCTTTGTTTGCCCCGGTCGCCCGCCGCCGAAGAGACGAGCCCGATGAATCCGCAGCGACGCTTCTCGCACGCCATGGCAAAGCGCTCAACGACGCTGACCGCTGCCGTGAAGTTGACGTCGATCATACGGCGCGCGAGAGTGAAATCACGTTCGGCCTCGCGTTGATTCGCCATGTACCCGGCAAAGTACACCAAGCCTTCCGGCATGCCGCCCGCAGCCTCCGCGCATTGATGAAGGAAGTTCTCGTGCGAGACGAAGTCTTCCGCGTCAAAGTGCACGGTGCTCGCCGTAACGTTGCAGCGCGCGGCCACATCCGCCGCAATCCGGGCATTCTCCTCCGCGTTGCGCGCCGCCAGCACCAGCGAATAACCGCGCTGCCCCAGCGACACCGCCGTCCATCGGGCCATGTCCGAAGTGGCGCCCACGATGATTACGCTCTTGGAAGTATCCGCCATCGATTCAGGACTCCACGATTCCCAGCCTGCGCGCGAGGTTGGAGGAAAGTTTATTCTCGGGGTCGATCCGCCCCCGCAAAGCCCGGAACTCATCCAGCCGCGGATACATTTCACGAATCGTCTCCGGCAGCGCGCAGACATCTTTCGCGAAGTAAAGCCGTCCGCCGTGGTCCAGCAGCACCCGGTCGAGCGACCGCAGGAAGTCGATCGTTCCCGGCTTGTTGGGCAAATCGAGATTCAAGGTATAGCCCGGGATGGGATAGGAAAGCCAACCGGGATTCGCCGCCCCCATCACCTTCAGCACGGCGAGGAACGAGGCGCGGCGCGTCTGAGAGAGCCGTTCGAGGGCCTTCACCACGCCAACCACCTGGTCCTCGGGGAAGGTGGCCTGATACTGCATGAAGCCGTTGCGGCCGTACATGCGATACCAATCGGTCAACTTGTCGAGCGGGTAGAAATACGAATCGTAATCGACAATGACGCCCTCTCGGTCGCCATGCCGGCGGTAGAACAACTCGTTAAAGGTCGCGATGGAGAGCGGATTCAGCACGAAGCCGGGAAAATCGAAGGGCACCGGCAGGGAAGGCGCGCGTCCCGGCATGCCGGGAGCATGCCCCGCGGCCATGGCTTCGGCGGCCGTGGCATGATGTCCCCGCATCAACACGCTTCGCCCCAGCGACTTGCCCCGTGCAAGGCAGTCTACCCAGGCCACGCTGTAGGTATACCGGCTGTCGCCCTCCTTCATCTGCTCCAGCACGGTGTCGAGGTCGCGGCATTGCTGGTAGTCCACCTTCATGTGGCCCGATTCCACTGGGATGAGGCGCACCCGCGCCGCGAGGATCAGCCCCGTCAGCCCGATGCCGCCCACCGTGGCCCAGAACAGATCAGGCTGCTCGTCCGGCGAACAGCGCACGGTGTCTCCGCCTGGCAACAGCAGGTCGATGGATTCCACGAATTGCCCGAAGCTGCCCGATGCGTGATGGTTCTTGCCATGCACGTCGCAGGCGATGGCCCCGCCAACGGTCACGAACTTGGTGCCGGGCGTGGCCGGAAGGAAGTACCCGCGCGGCAGGAAGGCGTCGATCAACTCCCCGAGGCTGACCCCCGCCTCACAATCGACCACGCCGGTCTGGGGGTCGAAGGCGCGTACATGGTTCATGCCTGTGCTCAGGAGGACGCGGTTGCCCGCGTTCACGGAGGGGTCGCCATAACTGCGGCCAAGGCCGCGGGGAATCAGCGTTGCGGGGGTGTCTTCCAAGAGAAGGCGGGCGGCCTCCGCCGGGCTGCATGGACGGTAGACGTCGCAGTCCGCGCCCCCAACCCGGCCCCAGCCGCACAAATGCTTGCGCTCGAAAACGCTCAATCGAGGAATGCCCCCGCCCGGTATGGCCCCTGAACACCAGCGCGAAGTATAGGCGACGACCGAACAGGGAGTAAACCGGGGCGTCCCGGTCGCATGCGCGGCGCAAGTGTCCGCCGCGCAGACGTTTGACCCCGGCCGGGCTGTTTGGTACCATGCTGCGTTCGCGGCTTTCGCCGCGTATGCGCCGGCGCAGCCAGCAAGTGTCCTTAAGGACCGGCAGTGCCGTGGTTTCGAGAGGAGGTGTCAGGTAGTTGACCAAGGTTCGTGTTAAGCAGGATGAGCCGTTTGAAAAGGCCTTGCGGCGCTTCAAGAAGAAGTGCAACAAGGAGGGGCTCATGCAGCGCTTGAAGGAAACCAAGCACTACGAAAAGCCCAGCGAGAAGCGGCGCCGCCGCCTCGCCAAGGCCATCGCGCGCTCCGTGCTCGAGCAGCGCTAATCCTCGATTCTGTTCCTAACGGGCCCGCCCAGGCATGACCGGGCGGGCCCGTTGTTCTTTACCCTGCCCCTTCTGCCCCGGTAGTCCGGTGCGCATGACGGCGAGAACAAAGGGAATCCCTTCGGGTTAGCATCATTCCCGGACGGGTTGCTATGATGCCGGAATCACGCCGCCACCCGCGGCTCCCCCTTTATTTTCGCCAGGAACGCTTCCATGCTCGACGAATCAAAACAGACCCCGCTGTACAAGCTGCGGCATTCGCTGGCGCACATCATGGCGCAAGCGGTGCTCGAGATACGCCCCCAAGCCAAGATGGCTTTCGGCCCGCCTGTCGACTTTGGCTTCTACTACGACTTCGACTTCGGTGATGCGCCCATCGGCGAGCGGGACTTGCAGGACATCGAAAACCGGATGCGCAAGATCATCAAGGAGGGTCAGGTTTTCGAGCAGGGCTACAAGTCCCTCGACGAGGCACTGGCGTTGCTGGGGCAGACCGACCAGACCTACAAGATGGAATACGCGCGGGAGCTGGTGGAGAGCGGGCGCGCGGGAAGCGAAGGCCTTGGCTTCTACACCAACGGTCCCTTCACCGACCTGTGCGAGGGGCCACACCTCTCCACCACCGCCGAAGTGCCGAAGGGCTGCTTCAAACTGGACCGCATCAGCGGCAGCTATTGGCGCGGCAGCGAGAAGAACCCGATGCTGTCGCGCATCTACGGGCTGGCCTTTGAGAGCAAAGAGGAGCTGGAGGACTACATCGCGCGGCGCAAGCTGGCGATGGAGCGCGACCACCGCAAGCTGGGCGAGGAGCTGGACCTCTTCTTTATGGATCAGGAGGTGGGCGTGGGCCTGCCGATGTGGATGCCGAACGGCGCGATCATCCGCGACGAGTTGGAAGCCTGGGCGCGCGAGATGGAATTCCGCGGCGGTTACAAGCGCGTGTCCACCCCGGCCATCACCCGCAAGGAGCTTTACCTGAAGTCGGGCCATTTGCCGTATTACGCGGACTCGATGTATCCCGCGATGGAAGTGGACGAGCACGACGAGTATTACCTGCGGCCAATGAACTGCCCGCACCACCACAAGATTTACGATGCGCGGCCGCACTCCTATCGCGAGTTGCCGCTGCGTCTGGCGGAATACGGCAACACATACCGTTATGAAAAGCATGGCTCGCTGGCGGGGCTGCTCCGCGTGCGCGCGATGTGCATGAACGACGCACACATCTACTGCACCCCCGAGCAGGTGGAGGATGAGTTCCGCGCGGTGATTGAGATGTACCGCCATTACTATGGCCACCTGCGCATGGGCAACTTCCGCGTGCGCCTGTCGCTGCATGATCCCGGCTCGGACAAGTTCGTGGACAACGAACCCGAATGGCAGCGCACCGAAGGCATCGTGCGCGAGGTGCTGAAGAACCTCGGCGTCGATTTCGAGGAGGCTCCGGGCGAAGCTGCCTTCTACGGCCCGAAGATCGACATCCAGGTGAAGAACCTGCTGGGGCGCGAGGAGACCGTGTCCACCTGCCAGCTCGACTTCGTCATGGCCGACCGCTTTGACCTCACTTACGTGGACGCCAGCGGCGAGAAGAAGCGCCCCTTCATCATCCACCGCGCGCCGCTCTCCACCCACGAGCGGATGATCTCCTTCCTCATCGAGCTCTACGGCGGCGCCTTCCCCACCTGGATGGCCCCGGTGCAGGTAAAGCTGATTCCCGTGAACGGCGACGTGGCGGACTATGCGCGCGAAATCGAGCATCTGCTGCGGGGTCACCTCTTCCGCGCCGAGGTGGACGACAGCGACGAATCCTTCAACAAGAAGATACGCAACGCTGTAACCCACAAGACCCCGAACATCTGGGTGCTAGGCAATCGCGAGAAGGATGAGCGCAAGATCACCTGGCGGCGTTATTGCTCGAAGCTCCAGCAGAACGTCGAGCTGGACCATGCCCTCCACGCCCTGACCCGCATGCGTGCCGAGCGCACCATGGACAACTTCGAGGACGTGCCGCTGCCGGTTGGCGAGTGAGGGGCCTCCTCTCCGGAACGTTTTCCCAAATGAGGGACGCCCGCCCGGCCACGAGGCCGGACGGGCTTGAGGGGGATTACCGGCCCCTGTGGACCGGCATTGAAGGCCGTGGAGCGTTGCCCGCCTAGAACACCGACGCCAGCGAGGCGTAGGCGCGGGTGGTTGGGAATTCGCCGGGGTAGGTGCTGAAGGACACATGCCCATCCAGCCAGAGGTTGTTTCCGCCACCGGGCACGTGGTTGAACTTATCAATGTCAGTGGACACGAAGTCGTGCATTACCAGGATCTCGCTTTGCGCACGGGTCGAGGCGGCCGGGTTGTTGATGTCCGTGATGAAGAAGCGCTCGATGCCCTCCCGAAGGCGGTAATGCGTCTTTTCCTCGCCGGCCTCCACGTAGGTCAAGTCTTCATCGTAGTTCACCGCGCCGAGGGGCGCCAGGGCCACTTGCACCATGCGAATCGAAATGGCGCGCACCCAGTCGGTGTTGAGTGTCCCCGTCGTAATCGCGGTCTGGAGGCTGGTGATGGCCGGGTCGTTGGGGTCAACCGCGTCGCGGAGGTATCCGCGATTGTTCACCGCCCACGGCCAGTAGTGGTAGGACTCGCCCGTGATGGCGCAGGGGTCCACCTGTTCCGTGCCGGGCTTGAACCACATCTTTTCCCCGAAGACGCGCAGCGCACCCTCAGAGTCCGAGGGGCACAGCAGCACGTTGATGTCCGACAAGTATTCCGGGTAAATCGCGCGCATGTCAGGGAAGAGGTCCACTTCGCCCGTGCCCCCGCCAAGTCCCGAGGACTGGAATCCCAGCGGCGTCGTGTCATTCGGGTTCTTGTAACCACACTCCTGATACTGGCTGTAGTCGATCTGTCGGGGATAGGTGATCAGGTGCGAGGTCCGGTCGGAAGCCGAGGGAAAGAGCCCGCCGCGCGATTCGTTGGCGTACATCTTCAGCGTAAGCCCAATCTGCTTCAGGTTGTTCTGGCAACTGCTCCGGCGCGCGGCTTCACGGGCACGCG